>NZ_JBEXNQ010000004.1:0-357534 GCF_040611155.1 Streptomyces sp. NPDC002994 | reverse complement strand
CCCGCGCCCCGGCCCCCCCCCCCCCCCCCCCCGCGGCGCGCCGAAGGCCCAGGGCCGGGCCGGGGGCCGGGCCGCCTGCGCCTACAGGCCGGCGACGCCTCTACTCCTCCGGAACGATGTTCTCCGCCTGGGGGCCCTTCTGGCCTTGGGTGACATCGAAGGACACCCGCTGCCCCTCCTGAAGCTCACGGAATCCCTGGGCGGCGATGTTCGAGAAATGGGCGAAGACATCAGGGCCGCCGCCGTCCTGCTCGATGAAGCCAAAGCCCTTCTCGCTGTTGAACCACTTCACGGTGCCCGTAGCCATAACGGTCTCCTGGAATGAAAGGGAGGTCGGATACCGCACGTCACGGCACCCGGAGCTGATCGCCGGGCCCATGAAAACTCTGAAGAACACAAACGCCCGTGATCGCGATCACGGGCGAACAGGCTTCGGAACCACGACTGCTGTGGCAGCGAAGTTACCCGAACAATGTCCATGTCGCTACGTATTGCTACGAAAGTCCCACAGTGGCCCGCAATGGGGTAACGCCGTCGCAAGCTCAGACGCTTCCCGACGGGCGTGGAATGCCCGCGACGGTGGATCTCATTGTTGGCTTTCGCAGGGCCGCGGCCCTGCGTGACCTGCTTCTTCGCGATCGTGGCGTGGGTGGGCGTGGCGCTCTCCGGCGCCCTGGCGGCAGGAGCGGGCGACCGCGTGCCGCTGTGGGCATCGATGCTGATCGCGTGGTGGCACCGCACGCCTGTGGGCGACTACCTTCCCCCGGTGACGTTGGTGGAGCTGTCGATGGGCGTCACCTATTTCAGGAACGGCTCTATCCGGACGGGGCCTGCCCGCAAAGGCGGGGTCGGAACGGGCGGGCGCAGTCGGACGCCGAGGGACACCACGGCATCCCGTGCCGCGTGCGGTCCCTGCGTGCGCCGGGCTGCCGCAGCACGAGTATCACGAGTGTGCTTCGCGTCGTATTCCGCCCGACGACGGGGGTCGCGAAGCGTGGCATAGGCGGCAACCACCTCGTCCAACCGCTCCTGGCGGGGCGCCGACGGCTGATCGGGCCCGGCATCCGGATGCAGGGCCCGGACCAGCTTCCGGAAGGCGCTCGTGATCTGCGCGGCCGTTGCCGTCGGCTCCACGCCGAGCACCGCGTAAGGGTTCCGTTGCCTGCGCACCGCCACCGCCTGTGCCTCCCTAGCAACGTTCATAGAACCCAGAGGGCGCATTTTCAAGAGTTCTCAGGAGGTGTATTCCTGTACCTGCGCGGGGACCGCGTCCTCAGTCCGCCTCCGGGGCCTCGACCTGATAGATCTTGGTCCAGGACTCCCCACACCGACAGCGGGACTGCTCGACCAGTTCGCCCTCTTCCGAGACCGCGATGCCTTGGTTGAGGCGGACGTGTACATGCTGCTTGCTCATAGGGACACTCTTCGTTGTCGGCATACCCCAGTGGGATCGTCCCCCATGGTGAGCATGTATCGCAGTGTGTACCAATGACCCGGGTCACACTGTTCGCGCGTCACCGGTCGGGGAGCCCGACCAGCGCCTCGACCTCCCTGCGGGACCCCGTCGGCGATTGTTCGGTCAGCACTCGCTCGGCGGCGCAGGTGATTCCGACACAGGGGCGGCACATGGCAGGGGTGACAGGAGTCGAACCTGCGGCATCCGGTTTTGGAGACCGGCGCTCCGGCCTCTGAGCTACACCCCTTTGGTGTTGATCAGCTTGGCATGACAAACAGCCTCAGCCAACAGGTTTTCGCGCCCTTGCCACGGGGCCGGCTCCCCCTGGAGCCGCTGCCCGGTAGCGCCCCGGTGTGGTCCCGAACTCCCGGCTGAAGGCGTGCGACAGGGCGTACGGCGTGCCGTAGCCGACACGGCGGGCGATGGCGGCAAGTGGGTCCTGGGTGTCCCGGAGCAACGTGGCAGCGAGAGTCAGGCGCCACCAGGTCAGGTACGCCATCGGAGGCCGCCCGACCAGGGCCGTGAAACGGCGGGCCAGGGTGGGACGGGAGACGCCTGCCTCGGCGGCCAGCCGGTCGTTCGTCCATGGCGCGGACGGGGCCGAGTGCAGCGCCCGCAGGGCGGCGGACGCAACCGGGTCGCCCAGTACGGTCGGCCACACCCCGGTTCTGTCCTCGGACACCCACGACCGGATCATGTAGACAAGGAGGAGGTCGAGCAGGCTGGGGACAGCGACGCACGAGCCGGGCCGCTGCTCGCCCAGTTCGCCGCCCAACAGGCCGATGGCGGCGCGCAGTTCGGGGCGACTGCCCGCGCGGTTCGGCAGGTGGACGAGCGTGGGCAGTTCCGCCATGAGCGGGTGTACGCGACTGTGGTCGAGCCTGTACTTGCCGCACAGCATGTCCACCTCGCCCGAGGCCGCCCGAGGTCGGACCGCCCCCTGCCCCCCGGCCCACCCGTCGAACGGCACCGCCCGCTCCACGGCCACCGCGTCGGCGGGCGAGTCGGCAATCACGTGCCCCGTGCCGTGCGGCAACAGCACCGCGTCCCCCACACCCAACGAGACCGGGGAGCCGCCGTCGGGCAGCAGCCAGCAGTTGCCCTCCAGCACCACGTGGAAGCCCGCGCCGTCGTACGGTGCGAGCCGAGTGCACCAGCTCCCGCTCACCCGCACCCGGTTGGAGGAGGGTTGCCCGATGCGTACGGCCGAAATCGCGTCGCTCACCACATCCATCGCATCAGAGTATCTCTGGGCATCAAGGGTGAGACGGAAGCGTATTGAGGAGAGCCGGCCGAGCATTGAGAGGCTCAATCGCTCTTCCTAGAGTCGATCACATGAAGAGCGAGAGCGAGAGCGCGCAGCGCATGGTGCTGGGAGACGTCGAGATCGTACGAGTCGTCGAGTGGCAGGGGCCTTTCGCGCCTGCCCTCGGTATCGTTCCGGAGTCCGGCGCGCAGGTGTGGGAGGACAACAAGGGCCGGCTCGCACCGGACCACTGGGAACCGGAGAGCGACAGCGCGGTCATGGCACTCCAGACGTGGGTGCTGCGCAGCGGCGGACGGACTGTCCTCGTCGACACGGGGGTGGGCAATGGGCGAGAGCGGCCCGGTTCCCCGCACTTCCACCACTGGCAAGGCGATTTCCTCGGACGTCTGGCGCGGGCCGGCGTACGCCCCAGGGACGTCGACATCGTCGTCAACACCCACCTCCACGGCGATCACGTCGGTTGGAACACCGTCGGCGTCGATGGGGAGTGGGTGCCGACGTTCCCCAACGCCCAGTACCTCATTCCGGCCGCCGACGACTTCCACTTCGGCCCGGACAACGCATACGGGAACGGGCTGCAGAAGGACGACCAGCTCATCTACGAGGACAGTGTCGCGCCCGTCCACCGGGCCGGGCAGGCCACGTTGTGGGACGGCGTCCACCGCATCGACGAACACCTCACTCTCGAATCCGCGCCCGGCCACACACCCGGCTCTTCCGTTCTGCGGCTCACGTCCGGGGGCGACCGGGCGGTCTTCGTCGGCGACCTTCTTCACAGTCCCGTGCAGATCCTCAAGCCCTCCTGCAACAGCTGCTTCTGCCTGGACGCCGGACAAGCCGCGGGCAGCCGTCGTCGCATGCTCGAACGGGCAGCTGCCGAAAGGGAGCTGGTCGTTCCTGCGCACTTCGCGGGAGCGGGCGTCGTAGAGGTCCGCAAGGAGGGCGGTGGCTTCGCCATCGGACGATGGGCGGCCTACGGCGACACGGAGTAGTCCGCAGGAGCGTCGTGGGGGTCGAACGAAATGCCGGCCGGCTTGGCCTTCTCGAGGTGGTGGTTGAAACTGCCGTCCTTGAGGCCGAAGACGGCACTTCCGAAATTGGCCTCGCTCAGCTTGTCGCGAAGACCCGCGGGGTAGCCGTTCCAGCCGACCAGGCTGGGAAACTGCCAGCCGTGGTGGTGGTTCTCCGGCGGTTCATCGTTGGAGTTGGCGGGGCGGAAGCAGTGCGTGCTCGCGCCGTCCTTGTGGTACACGATCTTGGGGTGCGTCCCGTCCCACCGGATCCGGTCACGGCTGTAGATGTTGAAGTTGCCGTGAGCGGAGGTGGAAACGTAACGGGCCTGGTCGTTCTGCACCCAGACCACGACATGCTCCCAGTCGTGACGGTGACCGCCGAGCCCGCTGCCGGCCACGGCTTGGTCCTTCTCGAAATAGAGGCCGTACATGATCGCGCACCAGCCGTTGTTGCACTTGGACCGCGCATATCCATTGGTGTTGTCCAGGTCCCAAGAGTCGCGGCACTGGCCGTTGAGCGCGCCGGACGGCTTGAGGCCACCGTTGACAGTCCCGTCGGGGCCGATGGCGGGAGTGGCGTAGCAGCCGTCCGTGTCGTAGTCGTAGGCGGGTTGAAACGTTTGCTCCAGTCCGTCCGCGTGGGCGGGCAGTGCCTTGGGCGGGTCGGCGAAAGCGCTGCCCGGGAAGGCGATGACCAGTGCGATGGCGCTGCCAAGGATGAGCGGAACCTTGCGCGTCCGCGAGCTCGTCTTCACTACGTCCTCCTGATCGACCGCGGCGTGGGGTACGCGAGATTGGCATGCCCACCCCAACCCCGCCGAACCTCATGGCGGACTGGGAATTGACGAGGCGTCAGAAGAGATGTGGCGCACCTCATAGACTCAGACGTACCTACTGGTCGGTATGGTCGGAGGTTCATGGACGACAGGAGGCTTCATGTCTGCGACCCACCGCCAGATCCGTCTGGCAGCCCGCCCCGCGGGTGACGTCAAACCCGAGGACTGGGAACACGTCTCCGCACCCGCCGAAGCACCGGGCCCCGGCCAGTTCGCGGGCAGGACGCGCGTCATATCGCTGGACCCCGCCATGCGCGGCTGGCTCGACGACCGCCCCTCCTATCTCCCGCCCGTCGGGCTCGGCGAGGTGATGCGTGCGGGATCGGTCATCGAGGTGACCGCCTCCCACCACCCCGGCTTCCAGCCCGGGGATCACGTCGTCGGCACTTTCGGCGTCCAGGAGCACGTCGTGTCCGACGGGAAGGGCGCCCTGAAGATCGACACCTCGCTCGCGCCGCCCTCGACGTACCTCGGCGCACTCGGCATGCCCGGCATGACCGCGTACTTCGGACTGCTGGACGTCGGCGCTCTCAAGGAGGGCGAGACCGTCGTCGTCTCCGGCGCGGCGGGTGCGGTCGGCACCATGGTCGGCCAGATCGCCAAGGTGAAGGGCTGCCGCGTCATCGGCATCGCCGGAGGGCCCGAGAAGTGCGCGCTGCTCACCGACGAGCTGGGATTCGACGCGGCGATCGACTACCGGGCCGGCGACGTCAGGCGTGCGCTGCGCGAGCACACGCCTGACGGCATCGACGTCTACTTCGACAACGTCGGAGGGGACATCCTCGACGCCGCGCTCACCCGGCTGGCCATGCACGCTCGCGTGGTGGTCTGCGGCGCGATCAGCCAGTACAACAACGCCACACCGGTCAAGGGCCCGTCAAATTACCTGTCCCTGCTCGTGCGCCGTGCCCGTATGGAGGGCTTCGTGGTCTTCGACTACGCGAAGCGCTACGCGCAGGCCGCGCAGGAGATCGCCGGCTGGATCGGTGACGGCCGGCTCAAGGTCAAGGAGCATGTGGTGAAGGGGACGGTGGACGACTTCCCCGAGACGCTGCAGATGCTCTTCCGCGGCGAGAACGTCGGCAAGCTCGTACTGGAGCTGGCATGACCGCCGAGGCGACCGGATGAACACCCCGCGGGCGGGCCAGGCCGCCACGAGCGCGCGAGGATCGGCACCGCTGCGCGGCAAGGCTGCCATCGTCACGGGCGGCGCCAGTGGACTGGGCCGGGCCACGGCGCCGGCTGAGGCGGGCGCGGACGTGGTCGTCGCCGACCTCGACGGTGCCGGGGGATGCTGGTTCATCCAGGCAGGGGGTGCCCCGGAGCCGTTCCGCTTCCGCAACGTCCCGGCTCCGGGGCGGGCCGCGTAGCACGCCACAGGGCGGGATCGCGCGCGTCCTCGCGCGATCCCGCCCTGCGCCCGGTTGAGGAACTCCCACAGAGGAGTGCGTCCTTTCAGAACGGAGTAGTCGGGGCCGGCGGGGTCCAGCGCTTGGTGGGAGGGACGGTCGAGGAAATGCCGTAGTCCTTCTTGAGCTGTTCCGGGATGGCGTAGTGCATGACGCGGCCGCGGGTGAGGGAACTGAGTTCGAAGAGAGTCGTGAAGTGGCCCAGGCGGTCAAGCGCCCAGGCTCCGAGGGGCGAGCGGTCCTCGATCGTCTCGAGAACGCCGAGGAGAGCCGGGGCGGCTTTGACGGCGGTGTCCCATGGGGTGCGGGGTACTTGAAGCCAGTCGGCGCAGGTGTCGCCGATGAGGTAGCGGATGAGAGCGCCGACGACGGGGTCGAAGAACGTGCCGGGGACCACTTCTTCGTACAGGTCAATGAGCTGGCGGGTCAGCTGGGCGCCTTCCTCGGAAGGGCCCATGTGGCGGGTCATGTACAGGTCCGAGAACCGGCGGGCCTGCTGAAGGTCCGGTGGGGCGTGGTTCTGGTCGACGCCCAGCATCGCGCCCACGACCCGCCAGGCGTAGTAGTAGGAGTCGGCGCCCTCGATGCTCATGTGGATGCCGAGCCGGTACAGGGCGTCCAGGACCTGGATGGAGAACATCATCTGGCCGCCGATCATGTCCTCCTGACAGATCGGCGTGCCGAGGCTCTCGGTGTCCCAGCGGTCTTCGCGGCGCAGGTGGTGACGGATGGAGGCGTGCAGCAGGCGGACTTTCTGGGCGGCGGGAATGAATCGGCTGCCGGCCTCGAAGGCGTCGGGCTGCATGAGGTAGACGGTGAACTGCCCGGTCTCGGCCATCCGCTTGGAGGGGTACTTCAGCGAGTGGGTGGCCGACAGGAGCTTGGCGACGTGAGGCACGACGTAACAGGCGGGCATGGAGGCGAAGGACAGGGCGGTGGAGATGTGCACGTTGTTGTCGATGAAGAAGAGCCGTGCCTTTTCCATCTCGCCCCAGTCGACCCATGCCGGTGGTGTGCTGGTGGCGTGCACGTACTCGCGGGCCACCTCCGGCAGACCCTCGGGCAGGTCCTGGCCCGTGGTGGAGAAGAAACGCATGAGGGTGTTGAACTTGCCGACCTCTCCGCGTTCGAACAGTGTCGCGACGGTCGCATCGGCCAGCTCGTCGCCGGCCAGCCGCAGCGCGTCCATCGATGCTTCGGTGTAAGTCATCACAGCTCCTGGTGGGTCAGGGGGAAGCCGGCGGGCTCGAACGCCCTGTCAGTGACGGCGGGCGGTGGCTGTCTGTGCCAGAGCTGCCAGCGCGCGGGCGGCCTCCGCGGGCAGGTGGGTCTGGTCGAGGACGCTGGTGGCAGCCCGGACCCGATCGGTGATCATGCGCTCGATACGGGCGGGAGCCTGGGTGCGGTGCATGATTTCCCGTACCCGCAGCACCGACTCCTCGTCGACGTCGCGACGCCCCAGCAGCCGTCCCAGCTCCTGGCGTTCGGCTTCGGTGGCGTCCTGCCAGGTCAGCGCCAGCAACGCGGTGGGCCGATGTGCGGCGATGTCGTCCGCGTTCCCTTTCCCCGTACGGCCCGGATCGCCGAACAGCCCCAGCAGGTCGTCGCGCAGCTGGAACGCCTCACCGAGTGGCAGTCCGTAGTCGGTGAAGAGCTCCTGCACGTCCTGGGAGGCTCCGGCCAGGGCGCCGCCGATGTGCAAAGGGTGCTCGACGGTGTACTTGGCGGTCTTGTAGCGGATCACCTTGAGCGAAGTGGCGGTGTCCGGGCGGCCACCGGTGCGCAGGATCTCCAGACATTCCCCCGCGACCAGCTCCCGGGCCAGCACCGCCCACAACGGGCGCGCCCGGGAAAGGTACGCCGCGGGCAGACCGCTGGTGGTGAACATCTGCCCGGCCCACGACATCAGCAGATCACCCACGAGCATGGCCAGGGACCGGGCCGCGTCCCCGGGGTGCGGGCCGTCGCCGACAGCCGTACGCAGGGCAACGTGGGCGGTGGGCAGGCCGTGCCGGCGGGAACTCCGGTCGATCAGGTCGTCGTGGACGACGGCTGCGGCGTGTACGAGTTCCATCGCGGCGGCCGCCCGGATCAGGGCGTCGCTGTCGGGCTGCCCGACTGCCCGCCATCCCCAGTAGCAAAACGCTGCCCGCAGACGCTTTCCGTGGGAGGTGGCCAGCTGAAGCTGCTCGGCCACGGGTCCCAGGCCCTCGTCAATCGCCAGCAGATGGTCGACTTCCCCCCCGACAAAGCGGTGCAGGACGAGGTCCACGCGGTTCTTGAAGGCGGCCTGCTCCATGCCGTTGCCGTCAGACACCGGTAGGCCCACGGTGGGCCTTCACGTGCTGGGCCAATACTTCGAGATGCGCCGGAGAAGAGGCTGTGAACCGGTCCAGGGCCAGACGTCCCCGCGCCTTGATCTCCTGCTGTCCCTCGCCTGCCAGCTCGGCCATGTCCGCGCGACGGAACAGGCCGCGCAATCCGCCCACGACGGTACTCAGGCCGCCGACCGCCATGTCGGCGATCCCCGCAACCAGCAGCACCGCGTCGCTCCCACCGGTACCACGCCCGTGTCCAGCACCGTTCGTCACGCCGTCTCCCCCCAACAAGCCGCCGACCGCGACCATCCCGAAGGGCCCGGCTGGACGATCTGCCGGCACAGCCCTCACGGGCAGCCTGCCGGGACGGAGCCGGCAACGCGACGAGAACCACCGATTGGACGACCCGTCACACTGGCGTCCGTACGCCGATGAACTGCTAGGCCGATTCCGAGTCCGGCACCACCACTCTGGTGAAAGGACCTTTCCGGGCGGCGAGCTGACTCCATGTTCCTTCCTCGACGATGCGTCCCGACTCCAGAACCGCTATGCGGTCGGCACGGCGGATCGTGGCCGGCCGGTGAGCGATCCACAGGGTGGTGCGGGTGGCGGACGCCGCCGTGAGGGCTGCGGCGAGTTCCGCGTCGCCGGCCGTATCGAGGTGAGCTGTGGTCTCGTCGAGGACCAGTACGCGGGGATTGGCCAGCAGCGCCCGGGCGAGTGAGATGCGGGCGCGCTGCCCGCCGGACAGCGTCGTACCGCGCTCGCCCACATGCGCGTCCAGGCTCGTGACGAAGCGGTCGATGCCGCAGCTGCGGACCACTGCGGCCACTTCGCTGTCGGTCGCGTCCGGCGACCCGAGGCGGAGGTTGTCCGCCAGGGTGCCGTGGAACAGGGGTGTCTCCTGACCGACCACGGCCACAGCGCGGCGCAGTTCCGGTTCGGCCAGGTCACGCAGGTCCACGGGGCCGTCCACAGGCCTGGAATCGTCGGCCGGCAGGAGCTCGACGGCTCCTGCGGACGGGTCCCAGAAGCGCGCGAGCAGGTGGGCGCAGGTGGACTTGCCCGCCCCGGAGGCTCCTACGAGCGCCACGGTCTCTCCCGCTCGCACGGTGAGGTCGATGCCGTCGAGGACAGGTGAGCCGCCGTAGTCGAAACGGACATCACGCAGCCGTACGCCCAAGGGCCCGGCGGGGACGGCTCGCGGCGAGACGGCCTCCGGCGCGCCGGCCGCTGCCTTGATCGCCGCGCCGACCCGGGCGGCCGCCGAGCGGAGTCCACCCGCCTGACCGAGCGCCGCCGCCGCGTCGGCGGCCGGTGCGAGGGTGCTCAGCGCCAACGCCATGGCGGCCGGGGCCCACGGGCCGTCGAGCCGCCCAGCGGCGACCGCGTGCGCCGCGATCGCGACCACCCCGGCCACCGCGGCGACCACCAGCGCGTCGCGCATCGCGGCCGCGGCAGCCTCCCAGGACTGCTCCGCGCGCTGGGCGTCGGCCAGGTCCGCCCCCGCCGACGCGAGCCGTGCTCGCCTGCGGCGCAGGGCGCCGAAGGCGAGCAGTTCACGCAGGCCGTCCACCGTCTGTACGGCTTCGGCGGACAGTTCGGCGGCGGCCGTACGCGTCCGGGCTCCCCGTAGGGTCCTTCCCCTGCCTTCCAGGAGCGGTGCGAGGACGAGCAGCACCGCGACGGGGAACACCGCGACCAGCATTCGCGGTTCGATGACGGCCAGAGTGACCGTTCCAGCGCCGAACACCACGGTCGAGGCCATGAGTTGGGCTATGGCGTGGGCGTAGAAGAACTCCAGGGCCTCGACGTCCCCCATCGCTGTCGCGGCCAGATCGCCGCTCCGCCGGCCCCCGATGCGGGCCGGCGCACTGCGCGCGAGGCCGTCGAAGACCCGTACACGCAACTCGGCGAGGATCCGGTACGCGAGATCGTGCGAGAGGTCCATCTCGCGCCAGGTGGCCAGGGCCCGGACGAGGACGAGCGCGATCAGGGCCGCCACCACGGCGCCGGAGGGCTGCGTACGTTCGATGACAGCGGCGCCCACGGTATGAGCGGCTAGCGTCACCAGAGCGACGAGCGCGGCCTGGTCGACGAGTGCGGCCACGCAGGTACGCGCCACCATGGTGCGGTGTGGTCCGAGGGCGGGCAGCAGTCCCCGCAGGGACCCGCGCTCCGCGGCGTCGAAGGCGTTCATGCCGCTCGTCCTGCTTCCTTCGTTCGTCCGGCCTCGACGAGTGAGGCGTAGAGTCCCCCGTCGGCCATGAGGGTGGTGTGATCGCCGATGGCCTGCACCCGGCCGCCGTCGAGCACGACGATCCGGTCCGCGTGCCGTACGGAGTCCAGGCGGTGGGCGACGACGACGCAGGTGCGTCCGCGGGCGGCTTGGGCCAGTGCCGCGCCGATCCGGGCCTCTCCGCGCTCGTCCACCGCGCTGGTCGCCTCGTCGAGGACCAGTACGGGCGCATCGGCGAGCAGAGCCCGGGCGAGGGCCAGTCGCTGCCGCTGGCCGCCGGACAAGGTGGCGCCGCGCTCCCCCACCACGGTCTGGTATCCGTCCGGCATGCCGGCTATCTCGTCGTGGATTCCCGCGCAGCGGGCGGCGTGGCGCAGTTCGTCGTCGGTGGCGTCGGCGCGGGCCAGCCTGAGGTTGTCCGCGATGGACGCGTGGAAGAGATACGTCTCCTGTGAGACGACGGCGATCCCGCGGCGCAGCGAGTCGAGGGTGTAGCGCGTCGTCTGCGTTCCGTCGGCGAGGACCTTGCCGCGCTGTGGGTCGCTGTGGCGCATCAGCAGGGACAGGAGCGTCGACTTGCCGGCGCCGGAGGGCCCCACCACCGCTGTCGTGGCGCCGGCCGGCGCGGTGAAGGTGACGCCGTCCAGCGCGGGCCGTTGCGCGCCCGGGTACCGGAACGTCACGTCGTCGAAGGAGATGGCGGGCGGCCCGTTCCAGTGCGCCCGTTGCTGTCCTTCGTCCGGTACGCCGCGCTGTGCGGTGCGCAGGGCCGCGATGCCGTCCGCCGCCGAGACCCCCAGGTAGCCCGCGTGCCATTCCCTGGAGAGGTCGCGCACGGGACGGAAGCATTCCGAGGACAGCATCAGCAGCAAGTACGTGCTGGTTGCCGTCGCGTTCCCGGAAACCGCCGAAGCGCAGGCCACCAGAGCGGCGGCCGCGGTGCCGCCCTGGATCGCGAGATCGGTGAGCCCGGTGTCGACGAGGGAGACACGCAGCTTCGCCACGGTGGCCCGGTGCAGGGCGGCGGACCGGCGTTCCAGACGTTCGCGGGTACGTCCGACCGCACCGGCGGCGCGCAGCGCGGGCATGCCCTGCAGGGCTTCCAGGTAGTCGGCGGCCAGGTTCTCGTAACTGTCCCAGTGCTCGCGGCCCCGGTCCTCCAGGAGCCGGTCCCACCAGCGGGGGGCGAGGAGCGCGAGGAGGAGGGCCGGGACGAGGGCGAGGAGGGCGTACGGCTCGATGACGGCGATGGCGATCAGCAGCAGGGGCGGGACGGCGCAGGTGACCAGAAGCTGCGGCAGGTAGCGGGAGACGTAGGCGTCCACGCCCTCGACACCGTCTACCAGTGTGGCGCGGACGGCCCCGACGCGGGCGCCGTCGAGGTGAGCCGGGCCCAGTTGCCCGAGTCGCTCCAGCAGTGCGTCGCGCAGTCGCACCCGTACCCGTGAACCGGCTGCCACGGCCGTACGCCGCTGCCACCAGCTCAGCCCCGCGCGGGCGACAACGGCCGCGAGCACCGCACCGAGCAGCACGGGGAGATGACGGGTGTCTCCGCGGGCGATGGCGGAGAGAGCGACTGCGAGCAGCACGGCCTGGGCGAGGTGGGTGAGGGCCACCGCTCCGAGCAGGGCCGTCGCACCGAGCAGCGCGCCGCGTGCCGCACGGGCGGCTCGCGTCAGCTCCGGGTGAAGCATCACTGGTGATCATCTCTTCCCATGACAAGTCCGTGCACGATCCAGCCCCGGCCGTGCGCACCGCCCAGTGCGGCGCCGAGGTCCGCCCGCTGCCAGGAACCCACCGGGCGCGACACCAGCCCGAGTTCCGTGGCGGCGCACTGCGCCAGGCCGACGGCGTACCCCGCTGTCAGGTGATCGCGGCGGATACGTCCCGCGTCCGCGTCCGGCGGACAGCCGTAGGCGAGCAGTACGGCTCCGGCCTCGGCGATCCACGCCTGACCGGCTGCCCAGACCGCGAGCGTCGGCCGGGCGTCGCCGGACGCGAGCAGCCGAAGAGCGGGACCTCGTCCGTGCTCCAGTGCCCCGCCCTCTCCCGCATCCCGGGCGAGTTCGAACAACGCGGGCCGCGCACCGCCGACGGCGACACACCACCGCGGCCCGCCGGGCAGTGACGCCTCTGCCGCACGGGCCAGGACGCGGGCGACATCTTCCTGCGCGGGCGCCCCCCTCAGCGGCGGCGGGGCGCTGCGCCGGGACATCAGCGTCCCCCCGGACACGCGCTCTGCCGTCGGCGTCCACTCCCCCGGCCCTGCCGCGACCGCCGTCGTGTCTTCAAGGGCCCGCCATGTCCTGGTCAGTACGGGAGAGACTGCCGCGGCCGCGGGTTCCGCCTGTGGCGGCTGTCCCGGGCCACACACCGCCCAGCGCGTGAGGACGTGCTCGGCACGACCGGCCAACGGACCGAGGGCTACTGCGGCGAGGGCATGCTCTGGTTCCGTTCCCGGCCAGGTCTGCTGCCAGTGGACGGGGTCGGGCAGTCCTGCCGCTGCTGCCAGCAGTGCGCCGTCCGCGTCCAGGCACACCTGCGCCGCCCCGGCCTGTGCCAGCGCCGCGGCCGCGTGGCCGGTGTCCAGCAGCAGCAGGGGCAGGGCACGGTGCCCGTAGTGGGAGACAGTGCGCCGGGCACTGACCGTAAGGACGACGAGAGTGCCGTCGGGCAGATCATCGGGCGCGGGACCGCGCCGGTGCACCCGGTGGGTCAGCGCGTCGTACGCGTAGCGCCCGGCGGGCAGCGAGCCCCCGCCGCCCACCAGGAGATGGGCGTTGACGGGGTGCAGCGCGCCCGCCGAAGGGGCCGGCCGCAGCCGCCCGTTCGCTCCTTCGAGGGCGGCGAGTGAGTACCGCAGCACGTGGTCGAGGTCCGGCGCCGCCCCGGCGGTCAGGGGCTGCGGCGGTGAGGTCCACACGGCGGCAGCCCTGCCGGCCGGGGTGTCCGGGCCTGGCGGCGCGCCGGATCGCGCCGAGGCGAGCGAGGTACGGGCCGAACCGCCCGTCGTAGGGGTTGAGGACACGGGTGAGGACACGGGTGAAGGCACGTCGTTTCCCCCTTACATGTGGGGCGGCGGTGTGAGCGTGAAGTCCTGCGGTGCGCGCGGCGGCACCGACCGCCACCCCCGGGACAGTGCCGCCTCGGCGAACCGCGGACTGCCGAAGTAGCCGAACGCCGCCGGGGCGTTCGGTAGGAGACCGGACACGAGCACGCGCGCCACCCTGAGCGGGGTCGCGGTGACGTCTTCGGTCGTCAGGTCGAACGTGACGACGCGGTGCCCACCGGCCGCGAGCCGGGCGTCGAGGGCACTGCGGCTTCCCGGCTCGACGTCGCCGATTCCCACGACTCCGCCGGCCGGGTCGGCGAAGCGGGCCGCCAGCGGGGTGACGCGTTCGTCCAGCCACACCTGGACATGCGCGCCGAGGTCGCGCACCGCGGCGAAGTCGGTGCCGCAGTCGTCCAGATAGCGCCGGTCGGCCCGGTGCTCCAAGTACAGGCCAGGTGCGAACATGCCCGCGTCGACCGCCCGGAAGACCCAGCCGTCGCGGTCGACCGCGCCCTGAGTGAACACCCACGTGTGGACGGCTTCGAGTACGGCCTTGCGGGCGGCCTCCGCCGGGTCGTAGCGGCAGGCGAAGCCCGCGGCGTAGATCCGGCGCTGCGGGTCGTAGGCCAGGGCGGCCATGCAGGGCGCGAATTCCGACGGCATCTCGACGATCCAGACGTCCAGTTCGCAGCCGTCGAGGTCGGCCGTCAGGCCCGGCACGCTGGAGGGATCGATGCCTCGTGTCGGTCCGTCGAGGTGCCACCACAGCTCCAGCGCGTCACGCTCGACGACCTCCAGCAGCCCGCGCTCCACGGCGTCGTCGAAGCCCTGGCCGGTGGCGATACCCGCGTAGTTCAGGTGATGCGTACGAGGAAGGGAACGCAGCGCTCCCTGACGCCAGTTGAGGTGGGTCAGAGCGACCGGCGCCCAGCATTCCGACGCGCCCTCGGTCCCGCGGGTCCACAGGGCGGGTGTGTCCTGGTCGAACGGCCGGTAGGGGAACCCGGGCCGGTCGTACTGCCAGGACGCGTAACGGGGCAGATCGTCAGGTCCGTACAACCGCGCGCCCTCGTCGCGCAGTTGGCGTGCCGTCGCGAGCCTGGGTGCGGCCGGGTGCCCCGGCGGTGGCAGCCGGTTGCCGCAGTAGCGCTCCATGGCCTCGGCGATGGCGGCGACACGGGCGCCCTGCGGGTCGCCGAACGTCGTCCCGAGTGAGACGCGGTCGGCCGGCCAGGCCCCGAAGCGGCGGGCATCGGCCACTTCGGCCGTCATCGCGGTGTAGCGCGGTGGTGCTCCGGTGGGGTGCTCGACGGGCTCCACGCCCCGGATCAGCCCGCAGACGGGGTCCACGAGTTCATCGATCGGCACGAGGCCTGCGGGCACGCTGTTGCTGGTCAACGGCAGATCTCCTGTGCGGGGTCGACACGCGCGACGCGGTGCCGGGCGGGGACAACGGGCAGTGCCAGAGCGCTGCCTTCGAGCAGTACGGACCGACGGGACGGGTGCAGCCGGGTCGCGGTGACCGGATCCTCACCGGAGTGCGGATTACGGGCGTGGGCGGGAAAGTGGTGTCCGCCGACTTCGACGCGCAGCCGGGTTCCGGCGGCCAGGCGCCGGGAAACGAATCCGAGCGGCACCGATATCCGAGCGGCCTCGTTCCTGGGGTCCGTACGCCGTACGATCCCGGTTCCCAGGGGATCGGCGATTCCCCGCGGGTCGAGGGCGACGACGCGTACCAGCCAGTCGGCGCCGGGGGTGTCCGCCACGGCGCTCAGCGAGACCGCCGGCCGGCCGAGGAGGTCCAGCGGCCGGGGCAGCGGCGCGGTGACCAGCAGGCACCGGTCGGCGTTGCCGGTGGTCGGGACGTTCAAGTGGTCGGAACGCAGCGGCCGTTCGGGGTCCGCTTCGAAGCTCGCTCCGCCGAGCAGGCGCAGGCCGGTGCCGAAGGGATACACCGCGGGCTCCGGGGCATCCGCCATGGAGGCCCACCACCCGCTGCCACCGAGCGCGGCTGCGCCACGGCGGCCGTCGGCCAGCTCGCCGTTGAGCGCCGCTCGCGCCCAGCGGGCGTAGAGCGCTCCCAGGTTCAGCCGGTGTTCAGGGCGGGCTTCGGCTCCCGGTGATGCTGTCAGCGCGTGTCCCCACGGTCCCATCAGGAGCCGGGCGGGGCCGCCCCATTGCCGCCACAGCTCGACGGTGTCGTCGCGAAAGGGGTCGCGGGTGCCGCCGACCGCAAGCAGAGGTATGCCGGCTGCCGTGCCGCGCGCGGCGATGCCACGGTCCCTCGCCTGCTGCCACAAGTCGGGCCAGGACGGCAGCGCGCGCCGTAGCCTGCGCGGGAAATCGCTCACGGGAAGGTGATCAAGCAGGCGCGGGTCCCTGGCGAGGGCCTTTTCCAGGGCGTCCTCGTCGGACGTCCTGCGGTCGCCGTGCGCGGCCCACCAGCCCGCCCGGGCCAACAGACGCTCCGGCCCGCTCGCCTCGCGCGCCGTCTCGGCGGCTCCGAGCGCGGGCACCGCGGCGATGACGGCGTCCGGGCGGCCGTCCGCCGGTCCGCCCAGCGCGGCAGTCAGCGCGCAGTACGCGCCGTAGGAACTCCCGTACGCGACGACCTCCCCGGCGCACCAGGCCTGACGGCGCATCCAGCGCACCGTCGCCGCGCCGTCTCCCTCTTCGTTCCGGTACGGGTGCCACTGCCCGCCCGATGCGTGCCGGCCGCGTACGTCCTGCGCCACGGCGGCGAAGCCCAGCGCCGCCCAGGCGCGCAGCTCGGCGCGGTGGCGGCGGCGATCGTACGGCGTGCGGATGAGGACGGCGGGGAACGGCCCGTCGCCGAACTCTTCAGGGGGAAGGCACAGGTCCGCCACCAGCCGGACGCCGTCGGACATGCCAACCGGCATCTCCTGTACGGGGCACGGAGCGTCGCCCTCTCGTCGCGAAGGCGAGAGCGTCTTCCCCGTCGGTACGCCGACGACCGCGCCGGCGCCGGATATACCGCTCATCGGGCCGCACCCGGTCCGCCCGCCGTGGCGTGGATACCGGGCCCGGGCAGCGGGGCCACCGCCGGTACGGGCAGTACGAGGTGCTCGCTGACCGTCAGGTCACGCAGATCGACGCGGCGCAGGCGGCGGCGTACCGGCACACGACCGACCTTGTGCCGTCCGTCGGCCCAGGCGACGAGGTCAGCGGTGAGCAGCTCCACGATCAGTGCGGCCGACGCTTCGCCGCCCGTCCCGCCGCTCTCCGCCGACCGGCTTCCCGCCCAGTAGGCGGCGAGTTCACGGTGCGCGGCGGTGGCGGCGAGCCGCCGCAGGCGCACGTCCGCGGACGTGACGTCACCGGGCGCTGCGGCGAGAGGTTCTATCCACGCCTGGAATCCTTCACGGTGGCAGCGCAGCCAGCCGATGCCCCGTTCGGGCAGCCGGTCCGCGGCCTCCCACAGTCCGTCGGGCACGGGCGAGTCAAGGCACCACACCACTGCGGCCGTTACGTCCTGCCGGGGCCCCTTCTCGGACATCGCGGCGACCTCGTCGGGGCCGATGTGCTCGACGTCAGCGCCTTCGGCGGCGATCCGCCGCGCCAGCCTCCCGGTGAGGGTCTCTTCGCCGAGGAGGAAGACGGTCCGTCCTTCCAGCGGCCGTTCGTCGTCGCTCCCCGCATAGCCGGCGCTCTCGAAGGCCCGCACCAGGTTCTCCAGTGCCGGAGTCCCCTGCGGACCGCCCTCGAACCTGCCCATCAGGTCCTCGGCCGCCACCTCCCCGGTGTCGACGCGCAGGAATTCACCGTCCTGCGTGCGTACGGCCACGCCCAGTCCGGGCACGGCGACGATCTCGACGCCTGGTGCGAGTCGGCTGACGGTCACAAGGGGGCTCCTGAGGTGAGAGGCTGCGGCGCTGCGAAGGGAGGAGCGGGCCCGCCCAACTGCTGGGCGGGCCCGCTCCCTTGCTTCTACTTGTTGTCGTCGACGTCGGCGGCGTCGGCCGCGTCGTTGTCGAAGGGGTTCTCGACGAGGGCGTTGGAGTGGGTCGCCGACAGGTGCGCCAGCTGGCCCTGCTCGGCGATCGGGCTGAACACCTTGTTGTGCTCCATGGGGAATCTCCATTCGCTTGGGACCGCGACGCCTGTCGGCGCCGCACCACAGACACTAATGAATATGATTATCGTTTCGCAAGAGCTCCTCGGCAGGCAGAGGGTGATCTGGGTAACACACCGGCCAACCACCCTCCGGGTCCCTGCCCACCCGCCCGGAGACGCCCAGTACGTCGGCGAGCAGCTCGGGGGTGACGATGCGGTCGGGCGGGCCGTCCGCCACCACCCGCCCTCCGCGCAGTGCGACCACGCGGTCGGCGAAGCGCGCGGCGTGGCCCAGGTCGTGCAACACCATCACCACGGTCAGCGAACGCTCCTCGCGGAGCCTCACCACGGTTTGCAGCACCTCGAGTTGGTGCCGCAGATCGAGATACGTGGTGGGCTCGTCCAGCAGCAGTACGCCGGTGTCCTGGGCCAGGGACATCGCCAGTCGCACCCGCTGACGTTCGCCGCCGGAGAGGGAATCGACCATGCGGTCGGACCAGTCGGCCACCCCTACATCGGCGAGCGCCCGCGCGCACACATCGTCGTCGCCGTCCCTGAGCATGCCGAGAGGTCCACGGGCGGCGTACCGCCCCTGCTTCACCAGCTGGCGTACCGTCATGCCGGGGACGGCGGGGGCCGACTGGTGCAGCAGCGCGACCCGGCGCGCGGCGGCCCGCCGGGACAGGCGTGCGAGGTCGTCGCCGTCCAGTACGACCCGGCCGGCCGAAGGACGCAGCAGTCCGGCGACGAGCCGCAGCAGCGTGCTCTTCCCGCAGCCGTTGAGGCCGATCAGGGCGAGCAGTTCACCTGCCCCGACCCGTAGGTTCACGTCCGTCAGGACGGTCCGTCCCGGATAGCCGAAGCTCACTGCCTCGACGGCTATCGCGTCGGGCCTGTGCGCGGCGGCACCAGCAGCCGCGCTCCCGGCCGCTCGAACTGCTCCGGCCTCCGAGGCCTCTGAGGTCTGCGAGGCGGTCATCTTTCCTCCTGAATACAACGTCCGTCGGAGTCCCGTCTGTCGCCCGCTCACCCCTGCCCCGCCCCCTGACGGCGTGCCACGACGAGGAGCAGTACGGCGCCCACGCAGGTCGTCAGCGCCCCTACCGGTACGGTCAGCCGCCCGGCGTCCAGCCCCTCAACCAGCAGCCGGGAGAGCAACTGCGCCGCCGCGTCGGCCCCGCACACCACGAGCGCGCCGATGAGCGCGGCTCCCGGGAGGGTGACCCGCAGATCGGCGCCGAAGACCGCGAGCGCCAGATGAGGCACCAGCAGTCCCACGAAGCCGAGCGCCCCCACGGCCGAGACGGCGCCCGCGGTCAGTGCGACCGCGCACACGAGCGCCGCTCCGCGGGCCCGTCCGACCGCCAGTCCCGCCGCGCTCGCTTGCTCGTCACCACAGCGCAGCAACGTCAGCGGCGCCGCCAGGAAGCAGGCCGCGACGGCCCATGCCAGGGCCCACGGCCACAGCAGCGACCAGTGCTCCCACACCCGCCCCTCGGTGGACCCGATCAGCCACTGCACCACACTGCCCAGCTCTCCCGGTGCGACGAGCAGCACCACCGCGGTGAGCCCGGCGAGTACGGCGGACACGAGCACTCCGTACACAGCGGTCTGCTCGGGGTCCCCCTTCTCACGTCCGGCGAGCAGCCACAGCAGCCCTGCTCCGAGGAAGCCGCCCACACATGCGGCGACGACCACCGCCGTCGGGGATTCCCAGCCCGCCAGCCCCAGCCCGGTCGCGGTCACCGCTCCGAGCACCGCACCCGGGGTGACACCCGTAACCTCGGGGCCCGCCAACGGGTTGCGCAGCGCCGACTGGAGGAGAAGCCCGGCAAGCCCCAGGCTCGCCCCGGCGCCGAGAGCGACCAGTGCTCTCGGCATCCGCAGGTGCACGACGATGTGCCGCGCGGTCGGCTCGCCCGCCCCTGCCAGCACCTCCCACACCTCACCCGCGCCCGGGCTGCGGCCGACGGTCATCTGGGCGCAGACGGCGACGACGACGAGTGCCGACAGCATCCCCAACTTCGCGCCCGCGCCGATCGTGGAGGACCCGCGTCGTGCGCGTTCGCGTGCGGTGGCCGGTACGCTCATCGGCCACCTCCCGAGACAGCGTCGGCCGGCCGCCGCATCCGCAGCAGCGCGACTCCCACCGGCACCCCGAGCAGCGCCGTCCACGCGCCGACCGGCGTCTCGACCGGCGCGAGCGCCAAGCGGGCCGGCTGGTCGGCGCACAGGACGACCAGCGCCCCCCACACGGCTGACCAGGGCAGCCAGGTCAGCGCATCCGCCCCCGGCCGCAGCCGACGCGCGAGTTGCGGCGCGAGGAATCCCACCCACGCGACCGGCCCGCAGACGGCGACGACCGGAGCGATCAGGACAATGGCGATCGCCAGCGCCCCGAGCCGCGCCTGCCGCACGCGCACTCCCAAGGCGCGGGCGTCGTCGTCCCCGAGGCGCAGCACCCCGAGCACCGGGGCGCACAGCACGAGCGCCGGGACGGCGATGAGCAGCCATGGCCACAGCCCTGTCACATCGTCCCAGGTCCGTGCGGACAAACTGCCCAGCAGGTAGCGGTAGATCAGCTGCAGATCCAGCTGGTCGGCGAGCACCATCAGCACCAGCAGACCGGCTTGCAGAGCGGCCGATACGGCAGCTCCCGTCAGGAGAACGGCCGAGGGACTGCGCCCGAATCCCGCCGCCACGAGGGTGAGCACGCCGCCGAGCACCGCTCCGCCCAGGGCGAGCAGCGGGACCACGGCCGCGGGCACCGACAGGGCCAGTACAAGCGGCGCGGCGACGCCGAGGGCGGCCCCCGAGGACACTCCGATCATCTCCGGTACGGCCAGCGGATTGCGCAGCGCCTCCTGGAGGACGAGGCCCGCCGCGCCCAGGCAGGCGCCGGCCGCCAGCGCGAGTACCAGCCGCGGAAGTCTCAGTTCGGTGAGGATCACCCCCTCCAGGCCGCCACCGCTCAGCGCCGCGGGCAGCTGGTGCGGAGCGACGTACGGCGTCCCCATGCACAGGGCTACGCCGGACGCGACCACCAGGAGGACCGCGGCGCCTGCCAGTTGGCGTATCACCGCAGTGCGGCCGTGGCCTCGTCGAGAACCAGGCCGAGCGAGCGCGTTCCACGTCCCTTGGCCCAGACGTCGGAGTTCACCTCGAACACCTTGTCGTTCTGTACGGCCGGGATGCGCGACCAGAGCGGGTTCTTGGCCAGCTTGTCGGACAGCTTTCCGTCCGGCGCGCCGAAGGAGAGCGTCTCGACGAAGAGCACGTCGACGTCGCGGCTGAGGATTTCCTCGATGCTGTAACTGCCTTCGACGCCGCGCCCCTTCCAGGGATACGACGAGATCTTCGGGAAGAGGCCGGCGGCCACGTCGTTCTTCGGCGTCGCGACTCCGAAGTTCTCGTCACTGCCGAAGATGATCAGAGACGTCTTGTCGCTCTTCTCCTTCTCCGCCCGGGCGAGCTTGGTACGGAAACGCTTCTCCGCCTCTTCGGCCTGCTTCGTACGCCCGGTCAGTGCCGCCAGGTCGCGCAGGTAGCCGACGCTGTCCTCCCAGGTGGAGGGCTGAACGGGCCAGAAGGTGGTGGCTCCCTTCAGTGCGGGAGCGAGCTTGCCGTGGGTGTCTTCCAGGCCGATCACCAGGTCCGGTTCGTGCGAGAGGACCGCCTCGACCTCGGGACTGAGGAAGCCGCCCGGAACCACCGGAATCTTCCGCGCCCGCTCCTTGCCGAAGAACTCCGGGTGGGCGAGCAGCGTGGAATTGGTGGCCGCCGGGGTCATGCCGAGTTCCGCCAGCATGTCGTCGCACAGCGCGACGAGGCAGACGATGCGCCGGGGCGGCTTCTTGGCCGTGACGGTGACGCCCTGGGCGTCGGTGATCGTGGCCGACGCCTTGATGGGCCGGACGGTCACGCTGGTTTTCGGACCGGAGTCGTCCGCCCCGGCCTTCCCGGATGCGGGCTTCTCGGCGCCGCCGCATCCGACCAGGACGGTTCCCATGACGACGGCCGCCGCCCAACGGCGGACCCTTCTCACTGCGCGCGACATGACGTGCCCTCTGTTCTTCTCGATATCCAGGACTGTTTCGACATGATAATCATTGTCAAAGGACCTCTTGTCCAGCCGTCGAAGCCCTGGAGACCCGACCGTGAATCTCGGACCACGACTGATCGTCGCTGACCAAATAGCCGGAAAAATAAGCATTCTGGACATGCGGGACGGGCAGGATGGGAGGACCGGGCGGACCACAGCTCAGCTCGACGGACGCCACCTCGCCGAGCACGCAGGCTTCCTCGCCCTTCCGCGCAACCGCTCAGCCTTCGTCGACGACCGCGCGGGCGAGCTGGTGATCCTCGATCCGTACGGACCGGAGTCAGGACGTCCGGTCGTCGAGTCCCGCATACCGGTGGCAGTCCCCGCCGAGCATCTGGCCGCAGACCGCTCCGGGCGCCGCATCGCCGTCACCACCGGCCTGGGCCGCAACTGGCTTGCCTGGAGCGACCAGTTGACGGCCATCGACCTGGCAGCCGAAGGAGGCCCCAGCGCGGTCCGCGTCCGTACCCGGGTAGGCGAACCGGGCGTCACCTTCGCCGGCTCGGCCGACGACCCGTTGGTGGTGCTGCGCCATCGCGAGCCGGGCGAACTCACCGCGTACCGGCACGCCGACCTGATGGCGGCCGCCCCCTCATGCCCGCCCGCCGAGCCGGCACAGACGCTCCCCCTGCCGGACCACGACGGACACGGCGACGCCTACGACCCCCTGACAGGCTGGGTGTTCGCGGCAGCGGGCTCGGGGGTTCACCGCGCTCGCGAAGACGGCGGCGCCCTCGTGGCCGGAGATACGCTGCCCTGGGAGGCCGGCGGACGTACCGGGGGCCGCGGCTACTACCTGCGGGTCGACGCCGCGCGCCGAACGCTGTGGTCCTGCGTAAGAGGCGGTCCGAGCGCCCCCGAAGACTGGCCGGACTGGACCAACGACGCCTGGTGGCACCACCTCGATACGGGCCGCGGTGGCCGGCTCGACCTCGGCCCGGGCCTGGTCTTCCGCCTGGCTGTGCTGGCCGGCCACGTCGCCTTCGCCCGCGTACACCCCGACGGCGACGAACTGATCCTCGTCTCCACGGGAGACACGGCCCCGAGGGTGACGGCGCGCCTGCCGCTGCCGGCGATGGCCGGAGCCCCGCGCCGCGGCGGCACTCCGTGGGACGGCGTGCAGCGCCGCGCCATAGCGGCCTCCCCCGGCGCCTCACTCGTCGCGGTCTCCCGCGGGGGCCATGGAGAGGTCCACGTCTTCGACGCCGACACGGCCCGGCAGACGGCGCTCATCACCGTGCCCACACCCCTCGACGAGGGCGGCCACCTCGCGCTGATCACCCCCGACGACGCATCCTCCATGGATCCGGTGGGCCGTTGAGTGCCCACCCAGGTGCCCTAGGCTTGTCGCGTCCAGCGCTGCGACGCCTCCCCGGCGCACGTCTTCGTCACCAGGCCGCTGCTCATGCCCAGGTCGAGGCAGCCGCCGCCGTAGTCGCTGCGGAGGCTGCCGCCCGAACCCGTACGCCACAGCCGGCCGGAGTCCTGGGCGCAGTCGCCCACGAAGACGGCCTGGCCGAGCCCGTTGGAGTAGAGGCACTGGCCGGTCTGCTGGTTGACGAGCTTGAAGCTGCCGTCCGACGCGCTCCGCACGGTCCACCGGGCGGTCGAGTCCGAGCAGTCCCCGTGGTCCGAGGCGCCGTAGACCTGGGTGACGCACCTGCCGTTGTCGCCGTTGCGGTAGCGGTGGGTGCCGGAGGCGGGAGGCGTGGTGGCTGTGGGCGATCCGCCGCCGGACGTGGCGGAGCCGCCCGAGCCGCCGGAAGTGCCCGAGCTGCCGGAACCGCCGGAGCTGCCGGAGCTGGCGGAACCGCCGGACGTGTCCGAGCCGCCGGAGGTGTCGCTTCCGCCCGTGCCGTCCTGTGCGCCGGTCCCGGTGCCCCCGGCGACCGTGACCTGGGACCCGCTCGCCCCTCCCTGCCCCTTGTCCTTGTCGTCCTCCTCCCCCTTGTCCTTGGCCGGCGACTTCGCCGGTGACGCCGTACCCGACGGGCTCCCTCCCGCTGTCGGCGACGTCGGGTCGGCCGGTGCCGAAACCGAGGCGGAAGGGGTGGCCTGCGCCCCGGCCTGCGGCGAGGACACGTACGGCAGGAGCTGGATGGCGAGGGTCGTACCGCCGACCGCGACAACGGGGACGACGGCGAGGAGGACGCGGGTACGGCGGCGGCGTTCAGGACGGGAATCGGCCTCGGGCTTCGGCTTCAACTCCGGCTCGGTGTCCTTCTCCGGTACCTTCTCCGGTTCCGGCGTTCCGCCGGTGAGCGGGATCGTCGGTACGTCGATCTCCTGCACATCCGCGGCGAAGGCGGCCCGCTCGGACAGGCGCTCGGTGATGGCCGCAGGCCACAGCGGGGCGGTGAACGGGCCGTGCTGCGAGGCACGTTCGAGGAGTTCGGCGGCGGTGGGGCGGCCCTCGGGGTCCTTGTCGAGGCAGGCCGCGACGACCTCGGCGAGGTCCGGCTCCAGCTGCCGCAACGGCTCCAGGTCGGGCTCTTCGTGCACGATGCGGTACAGCACGCCGTGCCCCGACTCGTCCCCGAAGGGCGGCCGGCCGCACGCCGCGTACGCGAGTACCGAGCCCAGCGCGAACACGTCGGTGGCGCCGCTCAACCCCCTTGAGCCAGACGCCTGTTCAGGTGCCATGTAGGCGGGCGTGCCCACGACCATGCCGGTCCTGGTCAGCTGGCTCTGTTCGGCGGCCCGGGCGACTCCGAAGTCGATGAGGGTGAGACCGTCGAGCGTCAGCATGACGTTGGACGGCTTGATGTCCCGGTGCACCATGTCCAGCGCGTGCACCGACGCCAGGCCCGCTGCCGCCTCCCGCAGCAGCAGCCACAGTGCGGGCGCGGGCAGGGAACTGCCGTGCAGGTCGACGGCTTGCCTCAGGGTGAGCCCGGGGACGTACGCGGTGGCGAACCACGGGGGCCGCGCGGTGCGGTCGCTGGCGAGCAGCGGTGCGGTGGCCCCCGCGGGCAGCCGGGACAGGTTGTCCAGCTCGTGCCCGAAACGGCGCAGGAAGTCCTCGTCCTCGCCGACGACGGAGGACAGCAGTTGCTTGACGGCGACGTACCGCCCCTCGTGGACGCCGAGGTACACCCGCCCCATACCGCCGGCCCCGAGCCGGCCCGCCAGCGGAATCGACCCGATCCGGAGCGGATCCCCCGCCTCCAGCGGCTCGGCCCCGCTCCCCCGCAGCTCCAACACGTCAGCCCCGCTAGAATTGGAATCAGTTTCTAGAAACATACTCTAGAACCAGAGAAGGAATCGATGAGCCCGAAACAGCAACGCGGCGAGGTGACCGCCGACTTGCTCCTCGACGCCGCGCTGCGCGTGTACGCCGCCGAGGGCGAGGGGGGCATCACGGTCGGCGCGGTCACCCGGGCCAGCGGCGTCAGTCTGGGCAGCCTCTACCACCACTTCGGCAGCGTCGACGGCCTCGTCGCCGCGCTGACGCACCGCTGGCTGAGCCGGCTGCTGGGCGAGCTGGCCGAGTCCCTGCAGGGCGCACGCACCGCCCGTACCGGCATCCGGGCCCTCGTCCGGACCTACCTGGCGTTCATCCAGGAACACCGGGACGCCGCCCTGCTCCTGCACTCCTCCACGGCCGACCGTCACCACATGGCCCAGGGCAAGGAAATCCGCGACGCCCAGGAGGCCCGGCTGTCGGCCTTCGCCCAGTGGATCCAGCCCCGCGTCGAGTCCGGCGAACTCGCCCCACTCCCCCTGCCATTGATCGAATCCCTGGCGCTCGGCCCGGTCGTCGCCCTCGCCCGCCGCTGGCTTTCGGGCATCGACGACGTCGACCTCGACGAGGCGGCCCGGATCCTGCCGGACCGGATCTGGCGGTCACTGGCCCCGTAACGCCCGAACGGCGCGCATGTCCGCCTCGCAGAATGCCGGCCGGTGACGTTTCATACGGCAAGGCCACGCATAACCCCACTCCCGGCCCCCCACTAAACCGGAAGGGCGGTTGAGTCACGGAGAGGGATCACGTGTTGAAAAACTCGCCTACAGCTGCTCCGAATTCACCTTCCCAGCGCCCTTGTGGAGGCCCGTCACCGCCATGGCCTGCCGCACTGGCCGGTCATGGACGCGGGTGACCAGCTCGACGAGAGGCCAGGTGTTGTCGCTGCCACGGCGCGGCGCCACGGACTCCGGTCCCCTGCGGCCTCCGACCTCCGCACGCCGTTTGCCGTAATGCCCCGGCTGGGCCTCCTCGCTCGAAGCCTCCGGCTCCTCCGGCTCCTTCGGCTTGTCCTTTTTGCCGCCCGGTGAGGAAGACGTGCACTTCGGCGCGGTGCAGCGCTCTTCGGCAGGGGGCACGTCGGTGGAGACGTTCTCCCGGGACGGGGACGGGGGCGTTTTGGAGATCGACCGGGATCCCGGGGCCACTGTCGGGGAGTCGAGCAGCCAGCGCTGCTCCGCGGACCCGTTGCGAATCTTGACCACTACGTCCACGTCCCCGTCCAGAGACGCAGGGGCGAGCACCAGTCCCTCGTCCCACCGGGGCAGCAGTTCCCCTCGTACGGTCAGGTCGTAGCGCACGTCATCGGCGCGCGCCGCAGAGGGTCCCGCGCATGTGGCGAGGGTGATCAGGCCCGCGTCCGCATGGGAATCAAGGCAGAGTTCCGGGTCCGCGAGACTGCGCAGCAGGCCGTCGTCCTCGTACGACCACTGCTGGTTCAGGGCCGACGAGCACATCGCCAGCTTCGTCAAGGCACCGGGCTTCGGCTTTCCGCCGCGGATGTCGAGGCACAGGTCCGCCGCGGCGTTGCGCAGCCTGGTCCGCACAGGAGCCACGGGGAATCCGGCGGGAGTAGTGGGGTTGGCGGGCGTGGTCGCGGTCGACTCGGCGGGCGGAGCCTCGGACGTGGGATGCGGGGCGGTGGCGTGGCTGTCGCTCGCAGCCGTGGAAGCGGCCGGCCCGGCATCATCGCCGTTTCCGTGGTCCGGCGAGAGGCCGGTGGCCAGTACGGCCGTGAGAAGGGCGGCCGAGACGAGGCCGAGGCCGGTGAGCAGGACCTTCGCATTTCGCGTCGGTGGTGTGAACTGGGCGCCGGACGCAGTGATGTGGGGCAGCAGACGGTGGCGTCCGGCTCCCGGGCGCCTGGCACCGTGGCGAACGGTGCCTCCGGCGTGCACGCCGTCCCCCTGGGCACTGCGGCCCGGCCGTGAGTCGAGGTAGCGCCGGGCGCCCCAGCCGAGCACCGTTTCGGCCAGCAGGAGGCCCAGCCGGTCTTCGAAACAGCCGAGTTGCTCAGCGGCGTGGCGGCAGTGACGGCACTTCAGCAGATGCGTCTGAACATCCGGCAGCAGGGCGCCGCCGCGGCGAATCGGTACATCTATCAGACGCGTGTAGTAGCGGCATTCCTGGCTCGGTGCGAGTTCCCTTTGCGCGCGCACGCAACCCGCGCGGAATTGCTTGCGGGCCTGTTCGAGCAGGGCCGACGCCGAGTCGGTATCCATGGCCAGCAGACCAGCCGGTACGGATATGGGCTCGGCCTCGACTTCGACGTGCCACAGCACACACTGCGCGGCTCCCGGCAATGCCCGGAACGAGTGATCCGCGAGCTTGCGGCTTTCAGCCGCCTTGGGCTGCGCCGCGCGCATGCCGCGGCCTCCTGTCGGTTTCCGCAGTTCCGGCATGGAAGCGGATATGCGTGGATCCGCGGCCCACCCCTTCACGGTGTCGCCCACGGCCACCAGGAGTCGGGGACGCAGGGCCGCGGCCGACTCACCCCGTACGAGGCGCTCCAGCATCTGATGGCAGGCCGCCGTGGTGACCTGTGACGCGATGTCCGCCGGAGAAGCGAGGCAGATGGCCGCATAGTCGCGAGCCGGCTTCCAGTGCCGGGCCAGGAGCATCGCGACGGCGTGCGCCGTCCCGCTCTCCGGCCGCGCTCGCAACTGGGCGGCGAGGCTCTCGTCGGATTCACCCGGAGCGGCGCCGGAACCGGAACCAGGAGGATAGGACGGGCGTGGGGGGTGGGGGGTGTGCACAGAACTGTTTTCCTTCCAAGGCGCAAAATGGCACAGAGAAGTTCTGGTCGCTGAAAATCGGCCCCTGATTGGTGCATACCAAGTTCGCGTAACGGGGAGAAAAGCGCCCACCATTGACTACACGTGAGGTAGTTCACCCTTGCACAAGTGACTCATGAGGAACAAGACGCAAGAGTAACTTCCATTCGTGAAAGGAAAGTCGGGTACGCGAGTTACTCCGCCTCGATCCGTGCGTCGAGTTCCTTGACCTGTCGCTTGAGGGCGACGGTCCGGTAGCTCTCCTCCACCCACTCGCACAGCACCTCGGCCGTCGGCGCCCCCTTCTCCCCCAGTGGTACGGAGACCCAGCCCGCCTTGCCGAGTCCGTACCCGGTGGGCTCGGCGCCAGGCGCAGTCATCGCGTGCTCGTGCACCGCCGGGTCCTTCAGTTTGACGGAGAGACCCGGGAGCTCGGGCCCGTCCGCGTTGCCGAGAAAGACGAAGATCTTTTTGTTGACCTTCACCACACAGTCCTCGGGGCCCCAGGGGAACTCTTCCACGGCTCCCGGCAGCCCGAGAGCGAATTCCCGCACCGCCTCCCACTTGCGCACCGCAGCCTTCATCGACGCCTCCCTACCGCAGCTCGCACTGCCCGCACGGACAGCCGCCCTTCACGCTAGCCTCAGCGAGCGAGAGCATCCCGTAGGAAGCACTCGCACTGTTGCGACGCGGCACGCCGCGAAGACCCGCACCTGCCGGTGCGGGCCTTCGCGGGAGGGGCGTACTGATCGATGTCAGGCCGCGGGCATCAGCACGCGGGTCGCTCCTTCCTCCTTGTTGTGCCGGTCGGCCCAGTTGGTGAGGGCCGTACTGCACGCGTGATCGAGGTGCCGCAGGTCGAGCAGGTCGAGCTCGATGTGCCGGTCCTTCGGCAGTCCTTCGAGGGTGTCGAGGATCCGGGGCAGCCGGAGGAAGGTCGCGTTGCCGGAGAGGACCACACGCAGGCGGCCGTTCCGGTCGGGGCCCTCGTCCACGTGCACCTGGACGTGCGATGTCTCCCACGCCGACTTGGCGACGGCGAGCAGCAGCCCGGCCAGCACGCCCTCGAACATGTTCGTCGCGACAATGGCGACCGCCGTCGCCACCAGGATCAGCGCCTCCCCGCGGTGCTCGCGCCACAGGGGCCCGAGTTCCTTCAGCGGGATGAGCTTCCAGCCGGAGTAGACGAGGATGCCGGCGAGTGAGGCGACCGGGATGAGGCCGAGCGCGGCCGGCACGAGCGCCGCGAAGAGCAGCAGCCATACGCCGTGCATCACTCGCGACGCCTTGGTCCGGGCACCCGCTTGCACGTTGGCCGCACTGCGCACGATGACCGCGGTCATCGGCAGCGCCCCGAGCGCTCCGCACAGGGCGTTGCCCGCGCCCTGCGCCATCAGCTCCTTGTCGTAGTCGGTGCCGGGGCCCCTGTGCAGCCGGTCGACGGCAGCGGCGCTGAACAGACTCTCCGCCGACGCGATGAGCGTGATGGCGACGACCGTGCCGATCGCCCCTACCACTCCGGCATCCGTGATGTGGCCGAGGTCGTCGAGGGACGGCGGCCGGATCACGCCGAGCAACCCCTGTACGTCGACCCGCTTCACGGGCAGTGCGAACAGTGCCACGACGGCAGTGGTCAGCGCCACGGCGGCCAGGGGCGCGGGTACCAGCCGGACTCTCGGCGGCAGGTGTTTCCACAGGGCCATCAGTACGACGGTCACCGCGCCGAGCGCGAACGCGGTCACCGCCTCGGGCGAGCGGACCGTACGGAGAACCAGTTCGGGCAGGCCCAAGAGGTTCGCGGGGCCCGAGCCGGGGGCCTTCGCGTCGGCCATGGCGTACAGCTGACCGGCGATCAGGACGAGGCCGATTCCGGCCAGCATCCCTTCCACCACGGCGATGGAGATGGCGCGGAACCAGCGGCCCAGCCGCAGCGCGCCCATGGCCAGCTGGAGTACGCCCGCCGTGAGGACGAAGACACCCAGGGCCCCGAGTCCGAAATCGGTGACGGCTTCGAGGACGAGGACGGTCAGACCCGCTGCCGGTCCGCTGACCTGGAGGCTGCTCCCGGGGAGCAGTCCGGTGACGAGCCCGCCGACGATGCCGGTGACCAGGCCGAGTTCCGCCGGAACACCGGAGGCCACGGCCACGCCCACGCACAGCGGCAGGGCGACGAGGAAGACGACGACGGACGCGGTGAGATCGGATCGCAGCGTCGAGACGGAGGGTCGCTCCGCGTCCGCCCGCTGCGGCGCCGCCCGCCGGTGGCGTCCGCGGTTCCCGCGTTCGCGGGTGTCGGCGGCGTTCACAGGGGAAGGAACGCATCGTCGTGCGGCTCGTGGAAGAGCACGGAGCCGGTGTCTATCTCGTAGAACCAGGCGTGCAGATTCAGTCGCCCCTCCGCGGCCCTGCGGGCGACGCACGGGTAGTCGCGCAACCGCCGGAGCTGGCGCAGCACGTGGTGCTGGACGGCCTCGGCGATGGCCGGGGACGAGGTGCCGTTGAAGAGGGGCGGCGGTGACGCACTCTCCAGCCAGCCGCGCACAGCGGGGACGGCGGAGAGGTCTTCGCGGCGCACCATCGCACCGACGGCACCGCAGTGGGAATGGCCGCAGATGACGATGTCGGCGACGCCGAGCACCTCGACGGCGTACTCGATGGTGGCCGCCTCGCTCGAGTGCCGGGCGGGGTCGTGTGCGGGGATGATGCTGCCCGCCGTGCGGAGTTCGAAGAGCTCGCCGGGGCGAGCTCCGGTGATCAGCGAGGGGATCACCCGCGAGTCGGAGCAGGTGATGAACAACGCTTGGGGGGACTGACCGTCAGCGAGGCGGCCGAACTCCTCGGCGCGGGCGGCGGCCCGGTGCCGGAAGGCGCGGGCGTTCTTCATGAGCATGTGCATGGGGGTGCCTCCAGAGCGCCAGGGGCGCGCGGTGGGGGGAATCGATCAGAGGCGGAAAACCCGCAGAACGGCGGGCCGTGCTGCGGGGCGCTGTCCGGGAGGACCGTGGGGTGGTGATCCGTGCACCCGGGAGGCGGTGGGGCCGCCGTTGCGAGGGGACAGCTTGTCCAGGGGATCCTGGTGGGCCGGGTCCAGCAGGACCGCGAGCAACAGGCTGCACAGTGCAGCACATGCAGCACGTACATCCAGTGCCGCGTTTCGCCGTGTCACGGTCCCTCCCCGACTCCAGCCATGGACGTTCGGCCCAACTGGTCAGTAACTCCAGCCTCTTGAGTCACTCTGACACCACGACGGCGCAAAAGTCAGCGATTCGTTAAACATTCGTGAGCGTCACACCCCTTGACAGTCGCCGCATGACGGGGCTACCACGGGTCACCCCAGTTGAGACCGGGTCACAGAGCGGTTTCGTCCCACGCGCCCAGGAAGAGGTCGGCGAGGGATTCTCCCGTCGTGGTGTCCGTGCCGTCGTGGAGGGGTTGTTCGGTCCAGATGACCTTGCCGTCCGGGGTGTAGCGGGTGCCCCAGCGGTGGGCGAGGTGGGCGACCAGGAACAGCCCGCGCCCGCCCTCGTCGGTGGTCGCCGCACGGCGCAGATGCGGTGAGGTGCTGCTGCCGTCGGAGACCTCGCAGATCAGGCTGCGGTCGCGCAACAGCCGTACGCGGATGGGCGGCGAGGCGTAGCGGACGGCGTTGGTGATCAGCTCACTGAGGATCAGTTCGGTGGTGTAGCCGATCTCTTCCAGGCCCCACTCCCGCAGCCGCGCACCGCACTGGGCGCGCACCGGGGCGACGGCGGCCGGGTCCGCGGGCACGTCCCACACGGCGATCTGCCCAGGATCCAGCAGGCGGGTACGGGCGACCAGCAGGGCGATGTCGTCACTGGCGCGTTCGGGGAGCATGGCGTCGATCACGGTCTCGCAGGTGGCGTCCGGGTCGCCGTCCCCGGTGACGGCCAGGGAAGTACGGAGCAGTTCCAGTCCGGTGTCGATGTCACGGTTGCGGTCCTTGACCAGGCCGTCGGTGTAGAGGACCAGGCGGGAGCCCTCGGGCAGACGCAGGTCGGTGGTCTCGAACGGCATGGTCCCGCCCACTCCGAGCGGCGGGGCGACGGGTACGTCGGGGAAGCCCACGCTCCCGTCGGGATGCACCAGCACAGGGCCGGGATGCCCGGCGCGGGCCACGCTGCATGCCCCGGTGACCGGGTCGTAGATGGCGTACAGGCAGGTGGCCCCCGTGATTCCGTCACCGTTGGCCCCTTCGTCCTGGTCGATAAGAGTGACGAGCTCGTCGAGGTGCCCGAGGAGTTCGCCCGGCGGGAGGTCGAGGGCGGAGAAGTTGTGCACGGCGGTGCGCAGGCGGCCCATGGTGGCGGCGGCGTGCACACCGTGACCGACGACATCGCCGACCACGAGCGCGACCCGGGCACCGGGCAGCGGGATGACGTCGAACCAGTCGCCGCCCGCGCCGGCCTGCGCGGGCAGATAGCGCCAGGCGACGTCCAGGGCGTTCTGCTCCGGCACGCCACGGGGCAGCAGGCTGCGCTGCAGGGTGACGGCCATGGCGTGCTCGCGCGTGAAACGGCGGGCGTTGTCGATGGACACCGCCGCCCGCGCGGCCAGCTCCTCGGCGAAGGACACGTCTTCCTCGTCGAACGGCTCGGTCCCGTCCGCCCGCCAGCAGTTCGCCATCCCGAGGATCACACCGCGAGCCTGCAACGGAACCGTGATCAGAGAGTGGATTCCGTACGCCAGGGCCTCGTCGGCACCCTGCGGATCCTGCGCCCGCCAATCCTGAGCCGTGGTGAGATCGGAGACGAGCTGGGCCTGGCCGTCCGTGAGGGCGGTTGCCATCGGACTGGTGGGCGCGACGAACCGGATGAGGTCACCGACCGGCTGGAGGGGGCCGTCACCCCGGATGCCCGCGACAGCCGCGCGGCGCATCTCGGTGAAGGAGCCGGTCGGCTCGTCGCCGCGCAGCACGGGGTCCAGCAGCTCCACCGTGACGATGTCCGCGAAGCGCGGGACCGCGACCTGCGCCAGCTCCTCAGCCGTACGCACCACATCCAGCGTGGTGCCGATCCGGACCCCCGCCTCGTACAGCAGCGTCAGCCGCTCCCGCGCCACCTCCGCCCGGCCCGTCAGCGCCATCAGCTCCGTGGAGTCCCGCAGAGTCAGCACACTGCCCACCGGCCCCCCGTACCGCTCAGTCGGCCGATTGTTCACCGCCAGCAGCCGGTCGCCCGCCAGACGCACCTCGTCGGTCACCTCATCACCCGACGCCAGCAGCTCCGCCGTCGCCCCGTCGAGCCCCAGCTCCGAGACCCGCCGCCCCTCCGCGTCCTCCGGCAGGTCCAGCAGCCGCCGGGCCTCGTCATTGGCCAGCAGCAGCCGCCGGTCAGGGCCGGTGATCAGCACTCCCTCGCGCACCGCGTGCAGCACCGCGTCGTGATGCTCGTACATGCGGGTCATCTCTGTCGGCCCCAGGCCGTGCGTCTGCCGCCGCAGCCGCCGCGACACCAGCGCCGTACCACCCGCCGCCAGCGCCAGCGCCCCCGCCGCCGTCCCCAAGAGCACCGGCAACTGCCGGTCCACCGCGCCTTCCACCGTCTCGACGGTGATGCCGACCGAGACGATGCCGACGATGGATCCGTCCGGCCGGGAGATCGGGGTGGTGGTGTCCACGGCCGGCCCCAGGCTGCCGGTGAAGGTCGTCGTTTCGGTCCGGCCTGCCAGAGCCTCGTCGTACGTGCCGACGACGTGTTCGCGGATCAGGTCGGGGTCGGGATGGGTATAGCGGATGCCGTACGTACTGAACAGGACGATGTAGTCCACGCCGGTCCGCTTGCGGATCTCTTCGGTCCTCGGCTGCAACACCGCTGTCGGGTCCGGGCTGTCCAGCGCCCGCGCCACCCCGGGCGCCCGCGCGAACGTCTCGGCGAGCGTGAGGGACCGGTTGCGGGCCTCCCGCGTGCTGTCGCGCTCGGCCTGCAGCACGAGGGCCACCACGGCCGCGACGACCAGCAGCAGCGCGACCGCGGCTTGCAGCGCGAAAACTTGACCGGCGAGGCTGCGTACCGTCAGCAGGGAGCGCAGCCGCCGCCACGGGGAGCGGTGTGGCGCGGGCTGCTTCTCCGTGTGGTTTTCGTTGTGGTCCGACCCGTCGGCGTCCGAAGCGGACAGCCGACGCGACGGACGCCCGGATCGACCGAAAAGTCTAGCCACGCACCATTTCTAGCACCCGCAGAGAGCGTGACGGCGAACCGCCGCAGCTCATCGACCGGGCGGTCCTTCTCCGGCCGGACCCAGCCGGGGACCCCGGCGTGCGCAACCGGCCACGGCGGCCGCCGCGCCTCACCAGCGGGCGACGGCCCAGGCGAGCGCGTAGCCGGCGCTGTTGAGGGCGCAGTGCAGCGCGACGGGTGGGATGAGACTGCCGGAGCGGCGGCGGAGTTCGCAGAAGAACACGCCGGCGAGGGCGGTGCCGACCACCGCTGCTGCGACGGACAGGGCGACGCCGGTCGTCCCCGTGCCGAAGATCGCCTCGGCAGCCGCGTTCGCGCGCGTGAGTCCCCGCGCGGGCGCCACGTGCCAGAGCCCGAAGAGCACCGAGGACGCGGCGGTGGCCCAGATGTGTCCCCGCCGCCGCTCGACCATGGCCCACACCACTCCCCGGAACGCGATCTCCTCGAGCAGCACGGTGCCGAGCGGTACGCGGACCAGCACACGGAACAACAGCTGTTCCGGGGTGAGTCCCGCAGCGCGTTCGTCCAGGAAGGCCTCCCGGGTGAACGGCACGGCCAGACCCAGCAGATAGACCACGATGACGGCACCGACCAGGACCAGTCCCCAGCGCAGTCCCCGACGGGCACCGCCGGCCCCGAGGCCGAGGTCCGCCCAGCCGAGGCCGTCCCACCGGGCGATCAGCAGGAGAACGGCGGCCGTGGCGACGCAGAGGGGGACGTACCAGTCGGCACCGAGCCGATTGCCCCACACCTGTACGGCAGCAAGAACCGCGATGACGAGAGTGATCCGCATCGTCGTACCAGGATCACCGAAACCAGTGGCGGTCCCCCGCACAACGCGCCGGACGGCGTCAGGCCCCAGTTCCGGAGATGGCACGCTCCCAGCGAGCCACAGCAACCGTCGGTGCTGGTCACGCGTCGCTAAGGGGCGTGAGCACATCCCCGAGGGCTCCGCCTCTCGCACATCTGACCTGTCCGAGACCTGGCGCGGGGCCCGGGCAGACGAGGTCCCGCCCGGCGTGTGGCTCTGCCCGCGCTTTCTGCGAGTGCCCGGCCACTCGTTTGCGAAGGGCGCCCGGTGAAGTGCGGTGGCCAAGACCTGTGAGGGTGCCCACTGCTGCGGCACGGATCAGCGCATCCCCCGTCCCTGGCCTGCCGTACCCGATATGCACCGGCGGCAACTGCCGCCAAGTGAAGCTCGGCATAGCCGCAAAACGGCACAGCCCGCCGACTGGCCTACACTCCCTCCATGATCGTGACTGCTGCCATCACCAAGGACCTGGCGCCGAGTGGTGCGTTGCGGGTCTCCATCAATCTGGGTAATCCGGTACTGGCTCAGGGCACACCGACGGCACCGACCGGCGTCACGGTCGACATCGCGCGTGAGGTCGGCGCGCGGCTGGGCGTGCCGGTGGAACTCCTCTGCTTCGACGCGGCGCGGAAGTCGTACGAGGCGATGACAGCGGGCCGGGCCGACATGTGCTTCCTGGCCATCGAGCCCGCACGTGAGGCTGAAGTTGCCTTCACCGCACCGTATGTCGTGATCGAGGGCGTGTTCGCCGTGCCTCGCGACTCAGCCTTCACCACGCCCGCTGAGGTCGACTGCGCAGGCGTGCGTATCGGCGTGAAGCGTGGGTCCGCCTACGACCTCTTCCTCTCCCGCACCCTTCGGCACGCGAGCATTGTGCGCGGAGAGGAAGGTGTCGACGTGTTCCGCGCTCAGGGCCTGGAGGTCGCGGCCGGCATCAGGCAGCCGATGACCGAGTTCGTCGCGACGCATCCCGAACTGCGGCTGATCGAGGGCCGGTTCATGCAGATCCAGCAGGCGGTGGGCACGACCAGAACCCGACGTCCCGAGACCGTCAAGTTCCTCAGCGACCTCGTCGAGGAACTGAAAGCCGGCGGATTCATTGCCGAGGCGCTTCGTCGCGCGAATCAGTCCGACGCCCTCGTTGCCCCGCCCACGTAGGCACGCCCGCTGAACAGGGTGCCTGATCGGCCCGGCCGGCTCCGTTCAGGGGTCCCGGGCGTGACCCTCACAGGTCCAGGACGAGGCGGGGGCAGGCCGCGCGTGAGACGCAGATGAACATGGTGTCGTCCGCTGCCTGCTCGGCCGGGGTGAGCAGGGAGTCGCGGTGGTCAACGACCCCGTCGAGCACTGCGGTCTCGCAGGTCCCGCAGGTGCCCTCCTGGCAGGAGGACAGCACCTGCACGCCGGCGTCCTCGACAGCTTGGAGGACCGACTTGTCCGGTGGGACGCTCACCGTGATGCCGCTCCGGGCCAGTTCAACCTCGAAGGCCTCGTCCTGACCCTGCGGGCCGAGGTCCTTGGGCGCGAACCGCTCAACGTGCAGTACGCCGGACGGCCAGTCGCGGCAGCGCTGTTCGACGGCCTTCAGCAGGCCTTCGGGGCCGCAGCAGTAGACCAACGTGTCCCGCTCCGGGCCGGCCAGCAGCGCGTCCAGGTCGAGCACGCCGAATTCCTCCTGGGGGCGTACGGAAACCCGCTCTCCGTACGCCGCCTCCAGATGCTCGCGAAAGGCCATGGTCCGGCGGCTGCGGCCCCCGTAGGCCAGCTGCCACTCAGCCCCTTGGCGCTGGGCCTCGGCGACCATGGGCAGGACCGGGGTGATGCCGATGCCACCCGCGATGAACAGGTAACGGGGGGACGGTTCCAGCGCGAAGTGATTGCGCGGTCCACGCACCCGCACCTCGGCCCCCTCGTGCAGGCGCTCGTGGACCCACTGGGAGCCGCCCCGGCTGTCCGGTTCGTACAAGACCGCGACGTGCCACCGGGAGCGGTCAGCCGGGTCCGAGCAGAGCGAGTACTGCCGCACCAGGCCGGGTCCGAGCAGCAGGTCGATGTGTGCGCCGGGGCTCCACTCGGGCAGGGGCGAGCCGTCGGTGTGCGCGAGCGTCAGCAGTGCGACGCCCTCGGCGAGGATCTCCTTGCGCGCCAGGATCAGTTCGAGTTCGACCTCAGCCGCAGTGCGCGGGGGGATCACGGTGGTCACAGTTCTTCCCTCACATTTCTGTGGCCCTCGGGGTGGCCCAGCAGCCAGTCCCACAGCTCCACCGGGTCCTCGAACTCCCGCTCGGCGCCGCAGTGGCAGACAGCCAGCAGCCGGTCGGTGCCCAGCACCCAGTGGATGCGGAAGACGCCTTCGCCGGTCAGCACGGCGGGGTGAGCGCCGCCTGCGCCATGCGGGCGAGAATACGGCGGGCGGCGAGGCCGCCGGTGTCGATGTTGATGCTCAGCTCCTGGTAGCCGGGCTTCTCGGTGTCCAGGGACTTCTGCAGCACGTTGAGGGCCACGACGTCCTGCATCACCACCGTGTGGTTGTTGCTGCGCAGGAATTCGGTCACCTCCTGGTCGTCGAGGGCGAAGTCGCGCGCCACGGCCCAGAAGTCGTACGTCGACTTCTCCGTCGACGGGGTAATGCCGTAGACGACCTCCACGTGGAAGGCATGGGGGTCGCTGCCGTCCGGATTGGGACCGGGAGCGCCGACGGGAGCGATGCGCGAGTGGAGCAAGTAGAGGCAGGGTGCGTGGTACTCGACGTCCTGCCAGCGGGTGATCCGGCCCTCGATGCCCGTGGACTTCGCGTAGAAGGGCGGGCACTCGGCGTCGTCCATGTGGCGGCTGACGTAGACGATGCCGGCCTTGTCGTCGACCTCGGTGGTGATGGGCGTCTCGGCCACCTCCGGTGTGCCGATGTAACCGCCGTGCAGGTACGTCTCGTGGGACAGGTCCATGAGGTTGTCGACGAGCAGCCCGTAGTCGCCGTCGATCGGCTCCATGCCGGACACGACGGTGTACGCGGGCGAGTCCATCCAGGGGGCGCGGGGCGGCACGGTGTCACCGGGTTCGCGGTCGCCTATCCACACCCACACGAAGGAGTCCTGCTCGACCACCGGGTAGGTCTGCAGCCGCGCGGTGCGCGGGACGCGCTGCTGGCCGGGCACGAAGACACAGCCGCCGTCGGGGCCGTAGGTGAAGCCGTGGTAGCCGCACACCACCCGGTCGCCGTCCAGCCGGCTCGGCGCCTGCGACAGCGGGAAGCGGCGGTGCACACAGCGCTCGGACATCGCCACCGCCAGGCCGTCCTCGGTGCGGTACAGGAGGATCGGCTCACCCAGCACGGTGCGTCCGAGCAGTTCGCGCCCGACCTCGCGGCCGTAGGCGGCGACGTACCACTGATCGCGTACGAAAGCGGTCATGATCATCCTTGGGGTCTGTGGGCGGGGGTTCAGTGCGCGGTGCCTGCGGCCGGCGTCCCGATGGCCGGCTCCGTGCCCGGTGCCGTGGCGGGGCGCAGCAGCAGGAGGAGGGCCGCGGTGGCGACGTAGATCACGCTGACGGCCAGGTAGAGGTCCTGCGGGGTCCAGCCGCTGTCGAGGAGGCCGCCCGCGACGGTCGGAGCGAGGATCGCGCCGATGCGGCCGATCGCGAGGGCGCTGCCGAGTCCGGTGGCCCGGATCCCTGCGCCGTACGTCGCCGGGGTGAGGGCGTACAGCCCGGCGACGGAGCCGTTGGCGAACAGGCCGATCACGGCGCCGAGGGCGAAGGCCGCCCCGAGCGAGGAGGTCGAGGCGATGAAGGCCGCCAGCATCACGGCCGTGGTGATCAGGTACGCCATGAGTACGGAGCGGAGCGCGAAGCGGGCGGCGAGCACTCCGAGCACGGCGGCGCCGAAGATGCCGCCGAGGTTGATCAGGGTCCCGCCGGTGAGGCCCTGGGTGCCGGACAGGCCGGCCTCGACCAGCAGGGTCGGCGTCCAGCTGGTCACGAAGTAGAAGCCGGCCATGGCCAGGAAGAACGCGGACCACAGCAGGAGCGTCGAGCGGCGCAGCGCGGGAGAGAGCAGCTCGCGGAATCCGGCCCCGATTCCGGATGGTACGGCGGTGGGCTCGGGCAGGGTCTCCAGCGGCGGTTGCCCCATGCGCCGGGCCAGTACGTTGATCCTCTCCAGGGCGTGCTTGGGCCTGCGGGAGGCCAGGAAGTCCACCGACTCCGGCAGCCAGAAGAAGGCCAGCGGGACGGCGACAGCCGTGGCCAGACCGCCGGTCAGGAAGACCGAGCGCCAGCCGAATTCCCCGATCATGCCGACGGCCAGCAGTCCGCCGACGGTGGCGCCGATCGCGTACCCGGTGGAGTTGAGGCTGACGGCGAGCCCGCGCCAGCGGCGGGAGGCGTACTCGCCGGCGATGACGTTGCTGCCGGCCAGGACGCCGCCGATGCCGACTCCGGTGAGCACACGCAGCGCTCCGAGCTGGACGGGCGACTGGCTGACCGAGGAGAGCAGCATCCCGACGGCGGCCACCGCCAGGCAGCCGAGGATGACCGGGCGGCGGCCGATCCGGTCGGCCCACGGGGCGACGAACATCGCGCCCAGCGCCATGCCGACGAGGCCGGCGCTGAGCAGCAGCCCCAGTTGGGAGGGGCTGAGCGCCCACTCCGACGACACGGCTTTGCCAGTGAAGGCCATGACGAGTACGTCGAATCCGTCCAGCATGTTGAGCAGTACGCACACCGCGATCGCGCCCCACTGGAAGCGGCTCATCGGCCCCTCGTCCAGGGCGGCGCGCAGGGAGCCGGGCCCCTGTCTCGGTGCGGGGGAAGAGGATGGCAGGACCATGGCAGCACTCCGTTGTCGACTGCGTGGTGATCGTCGACGCCTCCGTACACCCGGCAGGTGCGGCCCCGGCGGACCGGGGCCCGGGCGTCGACCGGTGCGGACCATCGTGCGGCCGGCCGGACCGGGTCACCAGGGTCTTTTCCGGATGCCGGGAAACTTATGGGCGGGAGCTGAGGTTCAGGCGGTTCAGTCGGAGGGTGGCACCCGGGTGATGCGCCGGGTGGGTGAATGTCGGTGGGGCGCCACGCTGACACGGAATCAGTGACGGGTGAACGTTGACAGGGGTGCTTCGCGTCGGCTGATGCAGCAGGGATACAACCACGCCCGGAAGTGGCGGGTCCGCAAGCGTGGGTCGTACGTCCCGTTGCTCGTACTGACCTTCTTGGGCGCGCTGATCCTGCTGTTCCTGGCGGTCACGGCCGTGGTCACCCTGGCGGAGGGGGCGGACAGGGAGTTCTGGTCGCCCATCAGGTGGGCTGACAGGCACTGCGGGAAGAGTCAGCTCTCCTGTGGCGTCCTCCAGACGGTCGTCATGCCATTTCTCACCCTCGCCCTCGCCACCGTCGCGTACCTCTTCTTCCGGTTCACCCGTGTGCGCACGGCGTATCTCAAGAAGGCCAGGGAGCAGCCGCACGAGCTCGTGGAGACGGCGGGCGGGATCTTCGGCAAGGTTGTGGGACGTGACCAGCTTTGCGAAATCCTCATGGAGGACCAGCGGGACAGCCGGTTCCGCCGTACGCACGTCGTGGTCGGCGGCGTCGGCACCGGCAAGACGGCGCTGGTCGTACTGCTGACGCAGGAGCTCGCCCGGCGCAACGCCGTCGCTGTGCCGCTGCGGCTTCGGAGTGCCGAGAAAGAACTCGACTTCCGAAAGCTGGCGTTCGAACGGTTCTCCCGTGAGGTGCAGGGGCACATCCGTTCCGACGCCGAGGCGGAGAAGGTGTGGCGGCGGCTGTGCCAGCAAGGACGGATCGTCGTACTCGCGGACGGTCTGGAGGAGGCACTGACCGCTCCGGAGCTGGCGGAGGAGCGCGACACCATCATCCGGCTGGCGATCCGCCGGGCGAACGAGGAGCGGCTGCCGCTCATCATCACCTCACGTCCGCACGACTCGCTGAGGGGGATGGAGGCGTCCCTCACCGACCTGGAACCGCTGAGCGAGGAGGCGGCCCTCACGTACATCTCCTCGGGCAGCGCCTGGGAGGACCGGCAGCGGCTGGACTGGATCGTCGAGAAGGCCGGCATCGCCGAGGCGCCCACCTATCTCCAGATCGCCGCCGAACTCCACGACGAAGGGCTGTTGGAACGCGCCCTCACCGGCCAGTCAGAGGAGGAGGCCGTGGAGACGCGCGGCGGAGACCGGGCGGCGCTGCGGTTCCATTTGCTCGACACCTGGATCAACGCCCTGATCGGCGGGCGCTTCCGCCCCGAACTGCCCATCAACCAGGAGGAGCGGAGGGCGGTCATCCACTACCTGTCGGCGATCGCCTGCGTCGGGCTGGCCACGGACTCCTCCGAGGTGCGCTTCAGCGACGTCATGGACGAGCAGGATCCCTCACGTCCCCGCTTTCCCGAGATCCTGCTGGAGTTGGACAGAAGGGTCGAGGGCAGTCGGCTGGACCTTCGCCTCGCCGCACACTGGGGTATGCGGATGGGGCTGCTGGAGCTCGGCGGGGACCGGGTCCGCTTCCAGCACAGCGTGATCCAGGCTCACCTCGGCGCCCGGTTCATGAACGCCGTGATTCATCCGGACTTCCCGAGGAAGCGACGGGCCGTTGCCATGTTCCCCGCAGCGCTCCAGAAGCCGGGCCGGGAACTGCTGATCGCCATGGTGCTCTACTCCCGTACGCCCGAAGGCTCGTGCCTCCACGAGGAGGCGCACGGCGACGGGGAGCCGTGGTGCCCGGTGTCCGCGGCCCGCGACCTCCTGCTGAACGCGGCGAGCCAGGCACAGACGGACCGGGACCACCGGGCGCTCTCCCCCGGCTTGCACGCTCCGGAAGGCCTCGTCTCGGACGCCGCCCAGCGGCTCCTCGGCCGCACGCTGCACGCCAAGGCGCTGGAGCTGTACGCGGCGGCCTTGGAGATCGACAGCGTCGATGCCGCACCGCAGCAGCACCTGATCGCCATGCGGCTGGCCACTGCCTGGCCGGACCTGAGCGCACGCGATCCGCACACCCTGCGCGTCGCCAAGGCACTGGTGGTGTCCCGCTTCGGCGAGGCGATGCGCGGCGTCGCCCGCAGGCGCACGCTGCAACCCGCCTATCTGGTGCTGTTCGAGATCGCGCGCCTGGAGCCGTCGTACCCCATCCGGGTCGCCATCGCGCAGGAGATCGGGGCGGGCGGCGACAGCGCCTTCGCGGTGCTCCAGGCCAGGCTGCGCGGGCCGCAGGGTGCCCAGGAACCGCGAATGGAGCGCGATCCGGACTGGATGGAGGAGCTGTGGGTGGGCCAGCAGCCGGAGGCCGTCGCGGAAGAGGAGCACAGGAGACACCGCCGGGCCGAAGGTGACATCGCCCGCACAAAACGGGAGTCGAAAGAGCGCGAGGAGCGACGGCGGGAGGAACGCAAACGGGAGGAGAAGGAGCGCGAGGACGAGGAGCAGAGATGGCGGGACGACACCATGTGCGCGTGGCTCGTCCCCCTGCTCGTGGGATCCGTCACCACGCATCGCCACCAGAACACGCCGTACGAGTTCCTTGAGGGCTGGGTGCGGCGGGTCGGCGCTCCGGACGGGGCCGGCGCGCCCGCTCTCGACCTCACCGTGGAGGTGGCTCTGGCTCAAGGTTTCAAGTACGCGGCGAACCGCCGCCACCGCCATCCGCATGCCCGGCCCGAGGCCCGTGAGTACCTCAGCGGGCAGGCCTGGGACATGCTCAAGCGCACCCGGTTCTGGTTCACCCGGCTCACGCTGCTGCACGCGCTGACCCTCTGGGCGCTGCCCGACGGGGTCACGGTGACACAGCCCGCGCAGGGACACGGCTCCGATCCCGCCGAACAGGTCCGGCAGTGGCTCGCTCTCCCGGACGGCGAGCCGCAGCACCCCTTCGTCGAGGCGGCCGCCGAGTTGTGTGTATGGGCCATGGAGACCCGGCAGCCGGAGCGGTTCCTCTGGATCGACGAGTCAGGAGTCGCCGCCCACGTCGGCTCCCAGACGGCCCCACGGGGCGAAGCGCGCAAGCACCAGCTGTGGATTCCGCCCTCCACCGGCTGGAGTTCCCTGCACCCGCGCGCCCAGCAGCTCCTCGCCGATGTCCTCCTGCTGCTCAACCTCGCCGAGCGGGGCGACTGGCCCAAAGACCGGCTACGGCGCCTGCAGCACACGAGCCGGCCGGACTTGCCGCCGTGCCTCACCCGGGACCGCGCACCGCTCGACCCCGGTCGTACGGTCGTACGTACAGCCGCGTCGCAGGCGGGCTCCAACTGCCGGGACGACTGCGCCTACGAACTGTGCCCGTACCCGCCCAAGGGCATGGACAGCCACCGGGTCGAGCTGAGCGAGGCCTTCTGCCGCGCGCAGTCCACGCAACTGTCGCGGTCGCTCTTCCGTCGCCAGGCCCGCTGGCAGCGGCGCACAGACGTCACCGAGCTGAGGCGATTCTGGGAGCGCATGGGGGAACGGGCACAGAACAACGCCCGGCCCAGATGACCGCACCGGTATCCGTACAGCTGCTTCCTGGGTTCTCTCCCGTGAGGCACCGGCCCTTTGGCGGTGTGCGGGCGCGCGTCGTCAGGAGATGAGGAACCGGCCATCTTGTCACTTCGGGGCTTCTCGAAGAAAACGTCGTGGGAGAGGGCCTGACCCACTGACAGCGAGCACAACGGAGGTGTTAGTTCGGCCAGTTGGAGAGCTGAGCAAGCCGTCACCAATGTCATCATGAGCCGCCGGCCCTCACCGTGGGCCCTTGCGGCCCCGACAGACAGGATCACGCATGCTCGGACGACTGTGCACCTTCGTCGCAGCCCTGGTGGACACCGCGACCATGGGGGTGGGGACGGCTCAGGCCCAGGACCGGGCGGACGAGCCGACGAAGCGCGTCTACAACTCCATGCAGTTCGCCCACCCCTCCTCCCCCGACGCCTTCTGCACGATCGGTGCGGTGGGTACGGACGACTATGGGCGCAAGATAGCCGTCTCGGCGGGCCACTGTGCCGGTGGCGCGGACTATGTGGACCGCGAGATCCACGAGAACACCTTGCCCGTCTATGACCGCCAGGACTTCGCGTTCGGCCCGATCGGGTACATGCGGTACTTCAAGAGCGCCGAGGGTTCGATGACGGGGCACGAAACCAAGGACTACATGATCATCGAGCTGGTCCCTGAGGTGACGCTCTCCTCACAGGGGCCGTATCTGAAGCAGAACGGCATGGTGAAAGTCCCCGGTGGCACTGTCAGCCCGAACGCCCCGAAGCCCGCGCTCGACAATGAGCGCCTGCTCGGTGCCGGGCTCTTCAACAACAATGAGCTTGTCGTGTCCGGCCAGTTGGGTGTGTGGTACGGGCGCATCACGAACAACTCGCGCGGCGTCTACCAGTCCCACGCCCCGCACAAGGCGGGCGACTCGGGCGGCCCAGCCATCTGGCACGTGCCGGGCAGCGAGTATCCTTCCGAGGCCAACGGGGGCCAGGCCGAGGGCCCTTGGGCCGGTATAACCAAGGCGCGCATCCTTGGTGTGCCGCCCTACGTCTACACCAGCTCGGCGAACATCCTCGCCGACCTCCGTGCCCGGGACGCCGCCGACTCCGCCAACATCTATGGCGGGGGCTTCGAGGTCACCACCAACCCGTAGCGGGGGCCCAGCGACGTCTCTGTCTCCGCCGTGGTCGGCGGAGACACAGACGTGTGCCGGGCCGGGGTGTGTGCCTGAGTGGCTACGGCTGGGAGACGGTGTGGGCCGTTACGTCGGACACCTTCCAGCGCTGGTTGGAGCCGGAGTTCGGCGTCCACAGCGTGACCGCCGCTCCGTCGTGCGTGGCCTGGCCGCCGACCTCGAGCAGTCTTCCGGTGGCGGCGTTGACGAGGGTCCAGGTGCCGTCGCCGGTCGTCGACATGATCCACTGGGTGGCCTTGTCGCGGGGGCCGCTGTCAGGCTCCAGCACCGGGGCTCCGTCGCGGGCGGCCAGGCGCTTTCCTTCCGCCGGGTTGGTGAACACGTACCGCTTCTGGTTGCCGGTGTCACCGCTGATCTGCCGCACCTGCCACTGCTGGCCGGTGGTGGCCGCTCCCGTGCTCGCGGTCTTGATGACGAGGCTCGTGCCGTTGTCGGCGGTGGTGAGTGCCTTGCCGCTCTGGACGCCGGTCAGTTGGTACGTGTGGTCCTTCCGCAGCAGAGCGGCGTCGTTCGCGACCCCGGAGACGCCCTTGACGACGAAGGAGGTCACGGACTGGGCGGGCACGGTGAAGGTGGCCTTCCGGTCGCTGACCGCGACGGCCCGGTGCCGTTCGAGCTTGCCTTCGGCGCTGGTCACGACGGGCGTGACCGTGGCGTTGCGGGTGATGTGGCCGAACTTCGACAGATCCACCGTGACCGTACGGATCTCGGTGGTGCTGTTGACGTGGACGACCGTCGCCGCATCGCCCTTCTTGGAGACCGCGGCGGCACTGGAGGTGTCGTCGACGTTGATCAGCCGGTCACCGGGCTTGATGTAGTGGGTGAAGTTGCGCGCCGTGTCGAACTTCGTGTTGGTACGGATGGGACAGGTGGCGAGAGTGTCCTTCGCGGTGCAGCTGAACGGGAGCTGGATGCTCCCCCAGTTGCCGCCCTTGGCCGACTCCCCGCCGGGCTTCATGTTGTCGTAGTCCTCGACGGGCTGCCAGAACACCCAGGCCTTGGGCTCGAGTTCACGCAGGTCGTCGACCATGCGCTGGGCCAGACCGAGGCCCGGCCTCATGTCCGTGAAGCTCTGCCCGTCGCCCCAGTCGCCCTCGACCTCGCTCATCCACAGCGGCTTGTCAACCGCCTTGGCCAGGTCACGCACGGAGGTGCGGCCGGCGGTGCCATAGGTGTGGACGTTCATCTGGTCGACGAGGTCGCGCACTTCCTGGGGGTAGCTGTTCCAGTTCTGCGCGAAGATGTTGGGGTTGGTCTCGTCCATCGCGGAGATCTTCGCGTCGGTACGGGACTTCTCCAGCGCCGGGGCCAGCGCGGTGAGCACCTTCTGCTGAAGTCCGGGGCCTATATGGGCCCCTTCCTGGCGGCCGCCGACCGGTTGGCCGTCGGCTCCCAGGCGGGTCCCCCAGTAGTCGGTGTTGGGTTCGTTGAACGGGTCGAGCGTGTCGACCTTGATGCCGTGAGCCTTCTCCAGCCGCTCGGTCGCGCCCGCGAGGTAGGCGGCGAAGTCGTCGACGGACTCGGTCTTGAGCTGGTCGGTGGAGGAGTTGAAACCGCCGGAGACGTAACCGCTGTCGGTCATGAACCACGGCGGTGAGTTGCTGAACGTCTCCCAGTGGTCGATGTCGTTCTTGATCCGGTCCACCCACCAGCGCTGAGTGGCGTCGGCCTTCGGATTCCAGTCGGCCGGGTCCTCGGCGCTCCACCAGTCGGTGTCTTCGCGGGTGGTGCCCGCCGGGGCCTTCCACCAGCCTTCGACCGCTCCCCCGGCCCGGAGGTAGTCCTTGACGTCGGGGGCGTTACCGCCGCCGATGTTGTAGCGGGCGATGTTCAGGGCGAGGCCGTCGTCGCCGAAGAGGAGGTCGGCCAGCTTCCGGCGTATCTCCTCGGGGTAGTCGCCGGTGGCGTTGGCGAACCAGACCAGGCTGGTGCCCCAGCCCTGGAATCTCTCGTGCGCGTAGGAGGGATCGGGCCGGACGGTCACGGAAGGGACCGCTGCCGCGCTCTGGGCCTGCGCGTCCTGCTGCGGGACAGTGACCAGTGAGGCCCCGGTGGCCAGGGCGGTGATGCCGATGACCCCTAGGAGTCGTCGCTTGCGGGTACGGCGTGCCATCGTGTGTGCTCCCAACTCGTGGTGGGGTGGGTGTCAGAGGGCGGGCTGTCGCAGTACGGCGACCTCCCTGGGCGCCAGAAGCAGGGCGCCGTCGGCGTCCGCCCGGCCGACCAGGATTTCCCCGGTGAGGCCGGGCAGCGGCACCGGCTCGTCGGTCCGGTTGACCAGGAACAGGTACCGGCTGTCGGCGCTGCGGCGTACAACCTGCTCGACGTGTCCACGTGCGGGGCCCGGCAGCTCGCTCTCCACGCCGGCGGTGGCCAGAAGCTTCGGCAGCAGGCCGGCGAGGCCGTCCGTTCCCAGCCGGGTGGAGACGTACGAGGCCGAACCCCGGCCCGCGGCGCGCCGGGTGATGGCGGGGCGGCCGGCGTACGCACCGGTGCCGTAGTGGGCGAGTACCTCCACCTCCGGGTCGGTGACGGTGATCCGGTCGGTCCACAGCGTGCCCGTGCTCGCGTCGTCCAGCTCGACGGTGTCCTCGGCGAGCAGCGGACCGAACTCCTCGATGCGGATGCCCAGCAGGTCGCGCAGAGCGCCCGGATAGCCGCCGAGCCAGATGTGGTCGTTCTCGTCGACGACACCGGAGAAGTACGTGGTGATCAGGTGGCCGCCGTTCTCGACGTACCGCGTGAGTTCCTTGGCCAGTGGGGCGGGGATCACGTGCAGCACAGGTGTGATCAGCACGTGGTACCGGTCGAGGTCGGCCTTGGTGGTGATGACATCGGCCCGTACGCCGAGGGTGAGGAGAGCCGAGTACCAGTCGAGGGCCTCCTGGTGATAGTCGAGCCGGGAGGTGGGGTGGGAGTCCTGCTCGCTCGCCCACCACGACTCCCAGTCGAATACGATCCCCACCCGCGCCGGCTCCCGCTCACTCCCCGCGACCGGTGCCAGCGCCTGAAGGGTGCGCCCGAGGCCGGTCACCGCCCGGAAGAGGTCGCTGTCGGCTCCGGCGTGCGGCACCATCGCCGAGTGGTACTTCTCGGCGCCGGCCGCCGACTGGCGCCACTGGAAGAAGCACACGGCGTCGGCGCCGTGCGCGACGTGCAGCAGGGAGTCGCGGACGAGGTCGCCCTGGTCCTTGGGCAGGTTGACGGGCTGCCAGTTGACGGCGCTGGTGGAGTGTTCCATGAGGAACCACGGGCGACCGCCGGCGATCGCGCTGGTGAGGTTGGCCGAGAAGGACAGTTCGTCCCGGGCCTGCGGGCCGGGGTGGACGTAGTGGTCGTTGGACACGAAGTCGATCTCGCCCGCCCAGTCGGCGTAGTTCATGCCCTTGGTGCCGCCCATCACCATGAAGTTCGTGGTGATGGGCACGGTCGGCGTGATCTCTCGCAGTACGTCCCGTTCCGCGCGCAGGTACGCCTTGAGCGCGTCGGAGGAGAAGCGCTTGAAGTCCAGTTGCTGTGTGGGGTTCGGGTGGGACGCGGCCAGCCGGGGCGGCAGGATCTGGTCCCAGTCGCTGTAGCGCTGCGACCAGAATGCCGTACCCCAGGCGTGGTTGAGGGTGTTGATGGTGGTGTAGCGGGCGCGCAGCCAGGCCCGGAAGGCGACGGCGGCATCGTCGGAATAGTCGTAGATGTTGTGGCAGCCCAGCTCATTGGAGACGTGCCAGGCGACCAGGGCGGGGTGGCCGGCGTACCGCTCGGCCATCTGCCGCACCAGGCGCAGCGCGTGCGTGCGGAAGACCGGCGACGTGGGGCGCCAGTGCTGCCGCGCGCCCGGCCACAGCGTCTCGCCGGAGGCGGTCACCGGGAGGATCTCCGGGTGCGCCGTGGTGAGCCAGGGTGGCGGGGACGCGGTGGCGGTGGCCAGGTCGACGCCGATGTCGCCCGCGTGCAGGACGTCCATGACGTCGTCGAGCCATGCGAAGTCCCACACGTCCTCGGCCGGCTGGATGCGTGCCCAGGAGAAGATCCCCAGGGAGACGATGTTGACGCCGGCCTCGCGCATCAGCCGGACGTCTTCCTCCCACACCTCGCGCGGCCACTGCTCGGGGTTGTAGTCCGCGCCGTACGCGAGGCGTGGGGCTGAGTCACCGTCCGGCCCGTTCGGCTGGGACAGAAGGGTGGAGATCATGGCGGTCCCTTTACTTCTCAACGGTGAAGCCTTGCTCGTTGCCGTACTTGACGGAGGCGTCCTGCCAGGACTTGAGGCCCTGGGAGAGCGTGGTGCTGGAGACGTAGGCCTTGCCGACGGTGTTGTTGAAGATCGAGTTCGCATAGACCTGGTACGGCAGGTAGGACCAGTCGTCGGCGACGTTCGCGGCCGACTCGGCGAAGATCTTGTTGGCCTTCTGCCCGCCGAAGTAGGGGAACTCGGTGTTCTGGAACGCGTCCGACTGGAGGTCCGCGGTAGTCGCCGGGAAGGCGCCGCCCTTGATACGGGCCTGCACACCCTCGCCGGCGTTCGCGAACTCGGTGAAGGCGTAGGCGAGTTCCTTGTTCTTGCCGAGCGCGGGCAGGGCCAGGGCGCTGCCGCCGTTCTCCGCGCTCGCCCTGTCGCCCGCGGTCCACTGCGGCAGCGGCGCGGCGCGCCAGTCACCGGAGGCGTTCTTCACGCCGGTGGTGAAGTTGGCGGGCATCCAGGCGCCGGTGGTGAGGGTCGCGATGGAGCCGTCGCCCAGGCCCTTGTACCAGGCGTCGGTCCAGCCGGTGACGGGCGCGAGCAGCTTCTCGTCGAGTAGCTTCTGCCAGGTCTCGGTGTACTTCTTGGCACCGGCATCGGAGAAGTCGATCTTCACCTTGGTGCCGTCGACCGTGTAGGGGCGTGAACCGGCCTGCCACAGCATGCTGGTGGCCATGCCCGCGTCGCCCGTGTCGTTGGCGATGTAGACCTTGGGGTCGGCCTTGTGCAGGTCGCGGGCGGCGTCGACGTACTCGGTCCAGGTGGTCGGCACCTTGACCTTGTGCTGGTCGAAGACCTTCTTGTTGTAGAACATGGCCATGGGTCCGGAGTCCATCGGCAGGGCGTGGACGGCCTTGTCGGACGTGACGGCGTTCCACGGGCCGGGCGAGTACTTGGTGGCCAGCTTGTCGGCGCCGTAGGGGGCCAGGTCGTCGAGGCCCTTCGTCAGTGCGTACTGACCCAGTGCGTAGTACTCGATCTGCGCGACGTCGGGGACACCCTTCTTCGCCGAGATGGCGTTCGACAGGGCGGTGTACGCGTCGTTGTTGGTGCCCACGTTGGCGACCTTGACGTCGACGGCCGGATACTTCTCCTCGAAGTCGGCGACGACCTGCTTCAGCGTGGGTTCCCAGGCCCAGACCGTGAGCGTGCCGCCCTTCTTCAGGGCCGCCTGTATGTCCTCGGCGGAGACCTGCTTCTGGCTTGATCCGCCCTCCTCGGAGCCGCCGCAGGCGGTCGCCCCCAGGCCGAGGGCGCAGACGATGCCGATGCCGCGCAGCAGGCGGCGGGTGTTCATGGGCATGGTGGCGCTTCCACTTCTTCGTGGCGGAATTTCGGACTATTCCTTGACGCTTCCGGCGGCGAGGCCGGACTGCCAGTACTTCTGGAGCAGCAGGAACGCTGCGATCAGCGGCAGGATGGTGATCAGCGAGCCGGTGATCACCAGGTTGAAGACGGGTTCGCCGCCGGCCGTCGCGGCCTGGGCGTTCCAGCTGTTCAGGCCCAGGGTCAGCGGATACCAGTCCGGGTCCTTGAGCATGATCAGCGGCAGGAAGTAGTTGTTCCAGGTGGCGACCATCGTGAACAGCAGTACGGTCACCATCCCGGGCGCCAGCAGGGGCAGGCCGACCTGGAAGAAGGTGCGCACCTCGCCCGCGCCGTCGATGCGGGCGGCCTCCATCAGTTCGGTGGGGATGGCCTCGGTGGCGAAGACCCACATCAGGTACAGGCCGAAGGGCGAGATGAGCGAGGGGATGATGACCGCCCACGGGGTGTCGGTCAGCCCCATGTTGCTGAACATCAGGAAGGTGGGCACGGCCAGCGCGGTGCCCGGCACGGCGACGGCGCCGATGACGACGGCGAACACGGCGCGTTTGCCGGGGAAGGCGAACTTCGCCAGCGCGTAGCCGCCCAGCACCGCCAGGAAGGTGGCACCGCCCGCGCCGAGACCGACGTACATCAGGGTGTTGAGGAGCCAGCGGGTGAAGACGCCGTCGTTGTACGTGAACGTCGTGCTGATGTTGTCCCAGAGGGCGAAGTCGCCCTCGAACCAGAGCCCGAACGAACCGGCCAGTCCCTCCTGCGTCTTGGTGGTGCTGATGACCAGCCACAGCAGCGGCACGAGGGCGTAGAGCATGACCAGGCCGGTGAGCACGGTCAGCAGCACGCTGCGCCGGGGGCGCCCGGGAGAGTGCCGTTTGCGCGGTGCGCGCAGACGGGGCGCGGAGCCGGGTGTGCCGGCCGTCGTGGGAGTGGGCAGGGAAGCGGTGGTGGCGGGGCTGCTCATCGTTCACGCTCCCTTGCGCATGCCGCGCAGCTGGACGACATAGGCGATCACCATCGTGATCAGACCCATGACGATGGCGACCGTCGCGGAGTAGTTGTGCTGCTGGCCGTCGAAGGACAGCGAGTACGTGTAGAAGTTCGGGGTGTAGTCGGTCGTGATGGCGTTGGGCGCCAGGTCGCGGAGGATGACCGGCTCGTTGAACAGCTGGAAGCTGCCGATGATGGAGAAGATCGTCGCGATGACCAGGGCGCCGCGGATCGCGGGGAGCTTGATGGCCGTGACGACGCGGAACTGTCCGGCGCCGTCGATCTCCGCCGCCTCGTACAGCGAGTGCGGGATGACCCGCAGCGCGGAGTAGAAGATCAGCATGTTGTAGCCGACGAACTCCCACGTCACGATGTTGCCGATGGACGCAAGGACCAGGCCGGTGGAGAGCGGGTCGGGCAGGGAGACACCGAGTGCGTCGTTGATGTCGCCCACCAGGCCGAACTGGGTGCCGTACATGAAGCCCCACATCAGTGTGGCGACCACGGCGGGTACGGCGTACGGCAGGAAGATCGAGATCCGGAAGAAGTCCTTGCCGTACAGCCGTCCGCTGTCCAGGGCGAGGGCCACGAACAGCGCGATGAGCAGCATGATCGGGACCTGCACCGCCAGGAACGCCGAGACCCGGCCCAGCGAGGCCCAGAACTGGTCGTCGCCGAGGGCCTGTTGGTAGTTGTCCAGGCCGACGAAGGTGGTGCCGCCGATCAACTGGTCACGGAAGAGGCTGAGATAGAGGGAGTAGCCGATCGGGGCCAGGAAGACCAGGGCGAAGACCGCCGCGAAGGGGCCGATGAATCCCCATCCCGTCCAGGAGCGGCGGCTCCGTTTCGCCGGCGACGGGGCCGGGGGGCGGGCCGGGCGCCGTTTCGCGACCACCGGCTGTTGCAGCGTCGTCATGTCGTTCCTCGCTCGTCCATCTCGGAACCCCGGCGTTGTGTGGCACCGCCAATGTTTACGTAAACATCTCGCCCCGCAAGGAACCCCGGCCCTGTTATGTTTGCGTAAACATCTGATGGCGGCATGTCTACACTGCCCTGAAGACGGTGGTCAAGGGTCGGTTCGCAAACCGCGACGCAGGCAGCGAGGGATACGGGTGGAGACAGCGGACAGCGCCTCGGCGAGCGGGCCACAGGTGCGGGCACGGACCAGGAAGCGGGCCGCGGGGCGCACGCAGAGCGCGTCCATGGCGGACGTCGCCCGCGTGGCCGGGGTCTCCTCGCAGACCGTCTCCCGGGTGTCCAACGGGTACGCGGGCGTGACGGAAGAGACCCGGCGTCAGGTGCTGGCAGCCATGAAGGAGTTGGGCTACCGGCCCAACAGCGCCGCCCGGGCACTCAAGCGCGGCGAGTTCCGCACCATCGGCGTCATCACCTTCGGCCTGTCCAGCACGGGCAACGTACGCACCCTGGAGGCGATCGCCGTCTCCGCGGCGAGCGAGGGCTACGCGGTCACGCTCCTGCCCGTCGCCGTCCCCACGCAGGACGAGGTGCGGGGCGCGTTCTCCCGGCTCGGGGAACTGGCCGTGGACGCCGTCATCGTCATTCTGGAGGTGCACCTGCTCGACGCGGTGACCCTCTCCCTGCCGCCGAACGTCCAAGTCGTCGTGGCCGACTCCGACGCCGGCGACCGGTACACCGTGGTGGACACCGACCAGGCGGGCGGAACCCGCACCGCCGTGCGCCATCTGCTCGACCTCGGTCACCGCACGGTCTGGCACCTCGCGGGTCCCGAGGAGTCCTACGCGGCCCAGCGCCGCACCGACGCCTGGCGCGCCGAACTGACCGGGGCGGGCCGCACCCCCCCGCCTCCGGTACGGGGCGACTGGTCGGCGGAGTCCGGCTACCGGGCCGGCCTGGAACTCGCTGCAGAGGCGGACTGCACGGCGGTGTTCGCCGCCAACGACCAGATGGCGCTGGGTCTTCTGCGGGCCCTGCACGAGCGCGGCCGGAAAGTGCCGGAAGACGTCAGCGTCGTCGGTTTCGACGACATTCCCGAGGCCGGCTCTTTCCTGCCTCCCCTGACCACCGTTCACCAGGACTTCGCGGAAGTGGGAAGGCTGTGCGTCGAGGGCGCCCTGCGGCAGATGCGTCACGATGCGACAGAAAAAGGCACCACGCTCGTCCCCACGCGCCTTGTGGTGCGCGCGAGTACGGCCCCGCCGCCTTGACCCGCGGGCCGTGAGCCGACCCCTCAGCCGCGCTTACGGGCGGTGAACAACAGGTACTCCCAGTCCATGACGACACTGTCCGCCCCGCCGCCGTGGCGCTGCGCGAGTGCGTCGAGATCGCGGTCGAGCGCGGCGACCCGGTCGGGATCCTCCGCGATGTTCCGGTACGTGGCGATGGTCGGCCCGTAGTTGGTCTTGAAGTACTCCCGGAAGTCCTCCGGCTTCCTGAAGCGGTCGACCCGCACGGTCTGCCGACGCGCTTCGACGTCCGTGACCCGGTCGCCGAGGAGGCCGCGGACGTGATCCTCCTGGCCCCACAGCGGCGGGGGCTGCGCTCCGGGCGGCGGCGTGGGAGCGTACGGCTTCATGGTGGCGAACAGCTGGCCGATGAAGCCTTCCGGGGTCCAGTTGATCATGCCGATGGTGCCACCCGGACGGCAGACACGGACCAGTTCCCCGGCGGCGGCCCGGTGATGCGGGGCGAACATGATCCCCACGCACGACATGACCGTGTCGAACTCGTCGTCGGCGAAGGGCAGCGCCTCCGCGTCGGCTTCCCGCCACTCCAGCTCCGCGCCGTGCTCGGCCGCGAGCTCGCGCCCGGCCTCCAGCAGCTCGGGCGTGAGGTCGGACGCCACGACGCTCGCACCGGCCAGGGCGGCGGGGATCGCGGCGTTGCCCGACCCGGCCGCGATGTCCAGGACGCGCTGGCCGCTCCGTACGCCACAAGCCTGGACCAGGGCCGGCCCGAGGTCCGGGATCAGCTGTGTGGCCACGGCCGGATAGTCGCCCAGCGCCCACATCTTGCGGTGCTTGGTTTTGATCGCGCGGTCGGCCTCGACAGTGTCGTTCGTTTCGGTCATGTCACCCAAGGTAGGAGGACGGAGGGCTACGGCCCTGGTAAGAGACCTGTACCAGGGGCACCTCGACCGGGATGGAGTAGCCGGACGCAGGGACCGCGACACGCGGACGGTGGGCACGGCGGGCCGAACGCCACCGCTGGACGGAATGCTGGGGCCATGGAACAAGGAGCCGCGCACGCCGGGGACCGCGAGGACCTCAAGGCCAAGGGCCTCAGCGGCAACACCCTCGGCCTACTCGGCGGCACGGTGATCGGTATCTCCACCGTCGCCCCCGCCTACAGCCTCACCGCCACCCTTGGACCGACCGTCGGCGAGGCCGGGCTGCGGATGCCCGGAATCTTCCTCGCCGGGTTCGTGCCGATACTGCTGGTGGCCTTCGCCTACCGCGAGCTGAACAAGGTGCTGCCCGACTGCGGCACCTCCTTCGCCTGGTCGGTGAAGGCATTCGGCCCGATGACCGGCTGGATGTGCGGGTGGGGCCTGCTGATGGCCTCCATCGTGGTGCTCTCCAACCTGGCGGGGGTGGCCACGGAGTTCTTCTACCTCTCCCTGGGCGAGGCGACCGGCAGCCCCGACGTCGTTGAACTCAACGACAACAAAGCCGTCCACATCCTGACCACCCTGGCCTTCATCACCGCCGCCACCTGCGTCAGTTACCGCGGTATCACCGTCACCGAGTGGCTCCAGTCCGTGCTGGTCGGCCTGCAACTGGTCGTACTCGCCCTGTTCATCGTCATGGCGATCTCCACATCCGGGGAGGCGGAGGGGGCGCTCGACTTCTCCTGGTACTGGCTGGACCCGTTCGGCGTCGAGTCCTTCACCGCCTTCACCGCCGGCGTCACGCTGTCGATGTTCATGTACTGGGGCTGGGACACCTGTCTGACGGTCAATGAGGAGAGCATCGGCAGTGAGCGGACGCCCGGTCACGCCGCGCTGCTCTCCATCGTCGTCATCGTCTGTACGTACCTGCTCATCGCCGTCGCCGCCCAGATGTACGCGGGAATCGGCACCACGGGGACCGGGCTCGGCAACCCGGACACCGCGGACAACGTCTTCGCCGCGCTCGCCTATCCGGTCATGGGTTCCGGCATCGGCGTACTGCTCTTCGTCGCGGTCCTGACCAGCGCCGCCGCCAGCCTTCAGACCACCTTCCTCCCGGTGGCCCGCACCGCCCTGGCGATGAGCACCTACAAGGCCCTGCCGACGATGTTCGCCGCCGTCCATCCGCGCTTCAGAACCCCCTCCCGCGCCACCGTCACGGCGGCCGTGATCACCGGCTCCTTCTACACGCTGATGACACTGGTCAGTGAGAACGTCCTGCTGGACACCGTCTTCGCACTCGGCCTCATGATCAGTTTCTATTACGGGATCACGGCCTTCGCCTGCGTCTGGTTCTTCCGCCGCGAGCTGCGGCGCTCGCCGGGGAACCTCCTGATCAAGGGTCTCCTGCCGGGCCTCGGCGGCCTGATGCTCACCGGCGTGTTCCTCCGGACGCTGAGGGACGCCTGGGAGCCGTCCTACGGCAGCGGCAGCTCGGTCGCCGGCATCGGCAGCGTCTTCGTCATCGGCGTGGGGCTGCTGCTCCTCGGCGCCGTGATCATGCTGCTGATGCGGCGACACAGCCCGGAGTTCTTCCGCGGCGAGGTGCTGCACCGGGCGACGCCGCCTCTTGTCATGGAGGACTGACGCCAGGGAGTTCAGTTCCCGGGCGTCCAGTCGCCGAGCCAGTCAGCGGTCTCCTGGTCGGCGGCCTGGCTGTCGGTCAGCTGCGGCCGGTCGCCGCCGGCGGGGCCGGAGCCGGGTCCGGTGTTCTTGTACTCGGCGAACCGGTCGTCCTTCCAGGAGAAGCCGCCCATGTCGGACCAGGGGGTGGTCTTGACGGCGGCGCTGAGGGTGGTGTTGCGGACGGTGGCCTGCGGGTCGAGGGAGGCGTTACCGCCCGCGTGCCAGTTGCGGCCGAGGAAGAAGCTCCCCGCGGCCACGTCGCCGTTCACGGTCGAGCGGGTAATGAGGAAGCCCTTGCGGTCGGCGGCGGTACTGGGCGCCGCGACGTAGCCGGCCGACCTGCCGTCCCAGCGCTTCTTCAGGGTGATGACGGACCTGTCGATGACCGCGGTGGCCCGGCCGAAGATGAAGTCGACGTTGCCGATGACGTAGGAGTTGGTGACGTAGACCCGGCCGAGTTTGTCCGGGGCAGCAGTGTCCAGCAGCAGTGTGTCCTGGTCACCGCTGACAATGACGCTGTCGAGAAGGACCCGGTCGGCGGCGGTGCGCAGCGCCACCGCCTGGTGTCCGCTCAGGTTCTGGTTCTTCGCCTCGTCGAAGTCGTTGGAGACGGTGAGGTTACGGGCCTGGAAGTCATCGGCCTGCACGGTGACGGTGGCACTGCCGCTGGTGCCGTAGGTTCCCGAACCGTCGGGCTTCGGAGTGCCGGCGGCGTTGTCGTAGACGATGACGGTGTCCTTGCGGCCGACGCCGGTGCCCTGGATCGTGATGTGCGGCTTGTTCGACGGGACCTTGACCATTTCGCGGTACGTGCCGGGCTTGACCTGGATCACGACCCGTGAGGTGTTGCCCGCCGGGACGGCGTCGACGGCCTTCTGCACGCTCGTGTACTGGCCGCTGCCGTCCTTGGCCACCGTGAGGGCGGCCGCGGCGCCGGCGCCGGCCGCGCTCGTCGTCGTACCGAGGGATCTGCGGGGCCCGGCCCCGGACTTGAGCAGCGCGGGGACGTCCGCCGCCGGGTCCAGGGTGTAGCTGTAGTACGTCGTCGGGTCGAACGCCGTGCCGCCGCTCTCGTTGCGGCCGCTGGTGCGGGAGAACACGTTGCCGCGCTGGACCAGGCCGGCGGTGCTGTCCATGATGACGGGGTTGTTCAGGCCCCGGAAGTAGCTGTTCTCCAGGACCATCTTCGTGCTGCCGCGTGCGTAGTTGCCGTACGAGGTGGTGATTTCCGTGTCCGGGGGGTCCTCGAGGAAGTTGTTGTACAGGTGCGCGTGGGCGGCGTTGTCGGTGGAGGGGTTCCGCTGCTCGCTCTCGCGCAGCCAGTTGTGGTGGATCGTGATGTCCGTCTTGACGTTCTCGGTCCAGCCGATGCCGAAGGTCTTGTTGTTGTCGCTCAGCTTGTTCCAGGACACCGTCACGTACGTGGAGTCCTTGCGTACGTCGATCAGGCCGTCGGCCATGTGCCGCAGATTGTTGTGGTCGATCCACACGTGGTGCGCGCCGTCCATCTGAATGGCGTCCCAGTCGTGTTCCTTGTCGTTCCAGATGCCCTCGTACGAGTCTCGGATCGTCAGGTTCCGGATGATGACGTTGTGGACGCCCTGGCCGAGGAAGAAGCCGCCGCCGACGATCTGGCCCGAGGTTCCCGACCCCACGATCGTCTTGTCCGAGGCGACTTTGATCTCCTTGCCCTTGGGGTTCATCGTGATCGCGCCGGCCACGACGATGACGTACGGCTCGGCCGCGGTCGCGTACTTCTCCAGGTCGGGGAGGGTCCGTACGGTCACCGTCCGTCCGCCGCGGCCGCCGTACGTGCCGTTCTGTCCCAGCGCGTCGACCGAAGCGAAGCCGTCGGCGACGTCGTCGGCCCACGCCGCCGGAGCGGTGGCCGCCGCAGCCCGGGGCTGCGCGTACTCGCCGAACACCCCGAAGGCCGTGCCGTAGGCCAGCAGCCCCGCGGCAACCAGCGTCGGGGCGAGACCGGCCGCCAGAGCCCTGCGCCCGTTGCGGCGGTGCGCCGTTCTGTGTATCTCGCTCATGCGGTCGCTTCCATTCCGTACGTGGGGGGATGGGGTTCACAGAGCAGTTGCCGCCGACGGTGCAGGGGTTGCCGGGGTCGCGCAATGGCGAGCCGTCGAGGCTTCCCCGTGGCAGAGATCAGGGAGACGTACGAAGGCCCCCCGGACAACAAGAACTCGTACACAGCGCCCTGCAACCTATTCACGGGCGGCGGCGACAAGAGCTCGACGCTTTCAACCCCCCACTGTCAGGAGCGCCAGATGGGCCCCAGCGGCGACAACGACAACCCGGCTCCGATCACTGCCCCGAGCCGCAGACGCTTTCTCGTCGGTACCGCCGCCGCGCTCGGCGCCGGCGCCGGCCTGTGTCTCCCCGGCACCGCTGCCGCGCAGTCCCGGCGTACCGCCGCCGGCGCAGCGGCGACCGCCACCGTGTACATCGCCGGTGACTCCACCGCGCAGACGTACCGCGCGGGCTACTACCCCGAGGCAGGCTGGGGCCAGACGCTCCCCGGCTTCTTCACCCAGAACATCACCATCGCCAACCACGCGATAGGCGGGCGCAGTTCGCGGAGCTTCATCGAGCAGGGGCGGCTGGCCGCCATCCACCAGGCGATCCGGCCGGGCGACTACCTGTGCGTGCAGTTCGGGCACAACGACGCCACCGTCAGCAACCCGGACCGCTACACCTCACCCGCGGACTACAAGGAGTACCTGCGCAACGACTACATCAGGGCCACTCGCGCACGCGGCGCGACACCGATCGTCGTCACGCCCGTCTCGCGCCGCTCCTACAACGCGTCGACCGGCGAGTTCAACGTCTCCTTCCCCGCGTACGTGAACGCCGCGCGCGCCGTCGCAGCGGAGGAGAGGGTCCCGCTGGTCGACCTGTCCGAGCTCAGCCGGGTCTTCCTCACAAGGCTCGGCGTGGAGCAGTCCAAGGGCATCTTCCTGTGGCTGGCTCCGGGTCAGTACCCCAACTTCCCGAACGGGGTCCAGGACAATACCCACTTCCAGCTGAAGGGTGCCACCGAGATGTCCCGCCTGGTCGCCCGGGCCGTGTCCGGGCTCGGTCTGCCGCTCTCCGGCGAGGTGATACCGGCCCGTCAGGGTTCCTCTGTGTAAGGAGGGCCGGGGGTGGACCGGGCCCGCACCCGGCCCACCCCCTCCTCCCCCGGTGATCCGAGCGGGCCCCTCAGCCCAGTCGGATCACGTTCCAGGACAGCGGCTCCAGGGTGGTGCTCAGCGTGCCGCCCTGGAGCTTCGTGCCCGTTGCCTCGTGCGGGGTGACGCGCTCGGGATCCGCGAGAGTGTTCCGGGCCTCCGGGTCCGCGTCGGCCAGCGCGCTGTGCTCCACGACCGAAGTCAACCCGAGTCCCTGGAGCGCCACTTCGAGCGGCAGCGGCTGGCTCTGGCTGCGGTTGACCGCGAAGACGGTGACGGTGCCGTCGTCCGCGCGTACCGCCGTCGCGTGCAGCAGCGGCACCTCGCCGTACTTCCGCGTCTCGTACGTCGGTGAGTCCACGCGCACGTCCAGTACTCGCCCGCGTCCGTGCCGGGACGCCTGCGCGAAGGGGAAGAACGTCGTCTGCCGCCAGGCCGGGCCACCCGGCTCCGTCAGGATCGGCGCGATGACGTTGACGAGCTGGGCGAGGCAGGCGACGGTGACCCGGTCCGCGTGGCGCAGCAGCGCGATTAGCAGGGAGCCGAAGACGACGGCGTCGGTGACGGAGTAGTTGTCCTCCAGGAGGCGTGGAGCTTCGGGCCAGTCGAGGGGGTTCTCCTCGGCCTCGCGCTGGGTCTTGGAGAGGTACCAGACGTTCCACTCGTCGAAGGAGAGGTTGATCTTCTTCTTCGACTTCAGCCGTGCGCCGACGTGGTCGCAGGTAGCGACGACGTTCTCGATGAAGGACTCCATGTCGACGGCCGAGGCCAGGAAGGAGTCGCGGTCGCCGTCGAGTTCCTCGTAATAGGCGTGCAGCGAGATGTAGTCGACGAGGTCGTACGTCTCGGCGAGTACCGTCGCCTCCCACTCGGCGAAAGTGTCCATCGACTGGCCGGACGAGCCGCAGGCGACGAGCTCGACGGACGGGTCGATCTGACGCATCGCGCGGGCGGTCTCGGCGGCGATGCGACCGTACTCCTCGGCCGTCTTGTGGCCGGTCTGCCAGGGTCCGTCCATTTCGTTGCCGAGGCACCAGAGCCGGATGCCGAAGGGGTCCTTGTCGCCGTGGGCCGCCCGCAGGTCCGAAAGGGCCGTGCCGGCCGGGTGGTTGGCGTACTCCTGGAGTTCGAGGGCCTCTGCCACACCGCGGGTGCCGAGGTTGAGTGCCATCATCGGTTCGGCCTGCGGGCCGATCTTCCTCAGGAAGGCGATGTACTCGCTGAGCCCGAAGCGGTTGCTCTCGGTGGACCGCCAGGCCAGGTCGAGGCGGCGCGGCCGTTCGTCAGCGGGACCGACGGAGTCCTCCCACTTGTAGCCGGACACGAAGTTGCCACCGGGGTAGCGCACGGCCGTGACGCCCAGCTCACGGACCAGTTCGAGTACGTCCGTACGCAGCCCTTCTTCGTCGGCCGAGGGGTGGCCCGGCTCGTGGATGCCGGTGTAGACGCAGCGGCCGAGGTGCTCGACGAAGGAGCCGAAGAGCCGGGGGTCCACGTCGCCGACGGTGTAGTCGGGGTGCAGGGTGAAGCGGGCGGAACGGGTCATGACTCCCTCAACCAGGTTCGAAATACCGGACGTTGAACGATTGCCCGGACAGACCGTAAGTCGGTCCGGATCCGGAGGTCAATGGCCGGGCGGGCACGTCCGGTGCGCCGAACACGGCGGCCGGGAAATTGACGAGAGCGTGCGCGAACCGTTGACGCGCGCGATGTTCGACTTTACGGTCCGTTCGAAGGTGCGTGCGGCGTCCGGTATTTCGAACACCCGGAACGGGGCGTGGGACGGCCTCCTCCGAGCCGCAGGAAAACGCTCGCGCCCCTCGATGGTGCGAGTGACTCAGAGAAGAGAGCCGCTATGTCACCATCTCTCCCGAGCCGCCGCGGCGTGCTCGGCGGACTCGGAGCGCTGGCCGTCGCGGGCAGCTTCGGGCTGGCCGCGACCGGCCGCAGTGCCTCCGCGATCGCCTCGGACGCGGAGGTACGGGTTCGCTACTGGAACCTGTTCTCCGGCGGCGACGGGGCCAACATGATCGCGATGCTGGATGCCTTCCGTGAGGCGAATCCCGGCATCGACGTGAAGGATTCCACCCTCCAGTGGGGAAACCCCTTCTACACCAAGCTGGCCATGGCCGCCTCGGGCAACCGCGCCCCTGAGCTCGGTGTCATGCACCTGGGCCGGATACCCGGTTTCGCGCCGGGAAGGCTGCTCGACCCGTTCGACATACAGCTGCTGGCCAAGTACGGCGTACGGGAAGCGGACTTCAATCCCGTGTTGTGGAAGCGGGCGGTCGTCGACGGCAAGCTCTACGGTCTGCCGCTCGACATCCACGCCCAGTTGAACTTCTACCGCAAGGACGTCTGCAAGAGGGCCGGGCTGATCGGCGACGACGGCAACCTGGTCCCGGTCTCCTCCACCGAGGAGTGGTTCGGGGCGCTCAAGGCCGCGAAGAAGGCCGTCAAGGGCGGCCTGCAAACCGTGGGCCTGCACGCCAACGACCAGAACTTCTGCTGGTGGTTCTTCCTGTCCTTCTACACCCAGCTCGGCGGGACCTGCATCGGAGCCGACGGTACGAGCGTCACTTTCGACGTCGACAAAGCCACTCGGGTCCTGGAGTTCCTGCGGCAGCACGTCACCGACGGCTACACGACCGTCGGCGCCGCCGACGCCGAGACGTTCATGAACGGATCCGCCTTCACCTGGGAGGGCAACTGGTCGGTACCCGTATACGCGGGGGCCGAACTCGACTTCGGCGCCACCCCGCTGCCGCCCGTCTTCGGCAGTCCCGCCACCCACGCCGAGTCGCACTGCTTCGTCCTGCCGCACCAGGACGAGCGGGGCGGCGGCGCCAACGAGGGGGCGCACCAGCTGGCGGCGTACGTCGTCAAGCACGCGCTGGACTGGTCACGGGGCGGCCACATCCCGGCGTACAGGCCGACCTTGAAGGACAAGGCCTACCTGGCACTCCAGCCGCAGTCCGAGTACGTCCGGGCCATGGACCACATGGCGGTCGAGCCGTCGGTGTGGTTCGCCGGCTCCACCGGAATCCTGGCCCAGCGGATCGGCCCGGTCATCGCGGCCTCCAACCTGGGCTCGGCCAGGCCCGATGCCACTGCGCGCCGGATGAAGGGCGTACTGGAAAAGCTGCTGGCGATGAAGAACCCGATGGAGGGCAAGGCTGTGACCGAGAGAGGTTCTGCCGCATGAGCGCCGTCGACACCGCGGGCGCGGCGGCCGCCGGGCCGACCGCCGCGCGGGCCGCCGCGCGGGCCGCCGTAGGACGCCCGGTCCGTACGGGCGACATGGCATCCGGCCGGGCCCGGATCGTACAGAAGCTCCAGCACGGTGGCTGGTTCGTGGCGCCGTTCCTGGTGCTCTTCGCGCTCTTCGTGCTGCTGCCGCTCGGCCGCGGGCTGTGGCTGAGCTTCACGGACGCCAACGTGTCCGGTGAAGGTGCGCACTTTGTGGGCTTCGACAATTACGGCGAGGCTTTCGGCGACCCGCTGGTGTGGGACTCGCTGGGCCACAGTGCGTACTTCACGCTGCTTGTCGTGCCGTGCATCGTCGTCGTCGCGTTTCTGATGGCGATGCTCGCGCACCACATCGACCATGCGAAGTGGCTGTGGCGGCTCTGTTTCTTCGCCCCCTTCCTGCTGCCTTCCGCGGTCGTCGGCAATCTGTGGCAGTGGCTCTTCAACCCGGGCACCGGCCTGGTCAACCACGCGCTCGGCCTGGAGACGCCCTGGCTCACCCAGAAGTCCACCGCCATGGTCGCCGTCGTCATCGCCACCCTGTGGTGGACGGTCGGCTTCAGCTTTCTGCTCTACCTTGCCGCTCTGCAGAACATCCCGCGGCATCTGTACGAGGCGGCGGCGCTGGACGGCGCCAACGCCTGGCGGCGGATGACGCACATCACCCTGCCCATGCTGCGCAACATCACCGGCCTGGTGGTGACGCTCCAGATCCTCGCCTCGCTCCAGGTCTTCGACCAGGTCGTGGTGATGTACGACTTCGGGGCCGGCCCCGAGGACAGCACCCGCACCTTTGTCCAGTACACGCTGGAAGAGGGCTTCACCAGCTATCGCGTGGGGTACGCCTCCGCGATCTCCAACATCTTCTTCGTCATCATCGCGGTCGTCGCCCTGGGGCGTATGTGGCTGCTGCGCAAACGTGAGGAGGGCGTGCGATGACCGCCGTCACCGAGTTCCGGCCGCGCAAGAAGTGGCCCGCGAGCCAGATCGTCCTGACCGCACTGGGCGTCGCCGTATCCGCGCTGTGGATGGCCCCTCTGCTATGGGCGCTGTTCACCTCCCTCAAGTCGGAGACCGAGGCGGTCGCCGTGCCGACCCACTGGGTGCCGGAGGAGTGGACGGCCCAGGCGTGGAAGGCCGTCTTCGAGACCGGGAACCTCACCAACTGGTTCGTCAACTCACTCGTCGTCTCGGTCTGTGTCACCGTCATCGTGCTGCTGGTCGCCGCGCTCGCCGGCTACGGCTTCGCCCGCACCGAGTTCCGCGGCAAGAACGCCCTGCTGGGCATCGTCATGGCGGGGCTGATGGTCTCCCCCGCCGTGCTGGGCGTACCGCTGTTCACGACGGTCCAGTCGATGGGGATGGTCGACACCTACTGGGGCATGATCCTGCCGCAGTGCGCGCCCGCCGCGATGGTCTACATCCTCTACAAGTTCTTCCAGTCCGTCCCGCGCGAGCTGGAGGAGGCCGCTTTCATCGACGGCGCCGGGCGCTGGCGGGTCTTCTTCACCATCGTGCTGCCGCTGTCGCGGCCGGCGCTCTCGGCGGTCGGGATCTTCACCTTCATCGCCTCCTGGAACAACTTCCTGTGGCCGTACATGGTGACCAGCAATCCCGACCTGATGACCATGCCGAACGGCATCGCCACCGTGATGAATTCCTACGGCATCCAGTGGGCCCAGCTGATGGCGGGCGGTCTGATCGCCGGCCTGCCCCTGGTCGTCGTCTTCGTCTTCTTCCAGCGCCAGATCGTCAGCGGCGTGGCCCATACGGGCCTGGCGGGCCAGTGAGGCTGCTGGAACCCGCCCTTGTCGGCGTCGGGGAGCGCACGCAGCGACCGCGGCGCCGACGGCGGTAAGCCTGGCCGGCCGCTATTTCGGTGCCGCGTAGGAAGCCCTCTTCGCCGTGCTCACCACCTTCCGGCCGTCGGCCGCGCCGAGCAGTTTCGCGGTCACCCAGGCGTTCACCGTGGACTCCACGTGTCTGACCAGGGCCGACTTCGTTTTGAAAGGAGCGGCGGCCCAGACCTCGTCGAGGAGCGTCACGCCGTCGGCCCGGGCCGGGTTGGCGACGCCGGACTCGGTGGTACCGAAGACGACCCGCGGCTCGGCGCGCCGGAAGTAGGCGTGGACCGGATCCTCCGTCCCTTCGAAGAAGGGGGCGAACTCGACACCGTCGAGGGAGTAGTGCAGCGGCTTGCCGTCCACGGGGACGAGGCTGGGCAACAGGTCACCGGAGAGGGCGGCGTTGCGGTAGAGCCCAAGACGGAGGTAGTCCGTGCGGGCGTCCCGGGCCACCAGGTTGACGGGGCCGTAGAACAGGGTCTGGACGGCCGGGTCGTCCAAGGCCTTCTCCACGCGCAGCCGAAAGGGAACGCTCACGCGTACGGTGTCTCCGTCACGCCAAGTGCGGGACACGCTGAAATAGCTGCCGGGGACCGGGTTTCCTTTCACCGCCCCGCCGTTGACCGTCACGCGGAAGCCGTCTCGCGCCCACGCGGGCACCCTCAGCAGCAGCTCGAACGCCGTGGCCCTGCGGCCGGTCCGCACGGTGATCGTGGACCCCTGCTCCCTGGGATAATCGGTCGCCTGGGTCACGGTGACGCCCTTTTCCGCCCAGGTGAGCGTGGTCGGGCTGTAGAGGTTGACGTACAGGGCGGCGCCGTCGGGCCGTGCGAAATACACCGAGTCCTGGTACTTGGTGTGGCTCTCCAGGCCGGTGCCCTCACAGCACGTCGTACCCGCCTTGGGGGTGTAGTCCCGCACGTGCCCGGGCAGCAGCCCGATGAAGTAGGTGACGAGCGGCTTCTCGGCGTCCGGCCGGTCCTGTTTGGATCCGAGGATCTGGTTGCAGAGCGCCCGCTCGTAGTAGTCCATGTACGCCGGGTCCTGCTCGTGGAAGAACAGCATCCGGCTCAGCTTGAGCATGTTGTACGCGCAGCAGGTCTCGGCGTTGGTGTCGCTGAGGGTTGCGGCGATGGCCCCGGGCGCCCGCCAGAACTCCGCGGTACTGGTACCGCCGATGCCGTACATCCTGGTTGGTGCGACCATGCCCCAGAAGTTCTTGGCCGCGGTGAGATACCGCTGCTCGCCGGTCTCGTCGTACAGCCGGACCAGGCCGGTGAAGATGGGGATGTGCTGGTTGGCGTGCATGCCGTTCAGGACGTCCGTGCCCGCGACGCAGGCGTCGATGAGCCGGTCGAGGTCGAAGAGCCGGGCCAGCGTCAGGTGTTCGGGCTTGCCGGTGATCGCGTACAGGTCGCAGATCGCCTCGACGATGCCGCCGAACTCGCCACTGGAGAATATTCCCCACATGCGCTGGCGAGTGGCGGCCGGCAGCCTGGACAGCCGGAAGTACATCCAGTCGCACATGCCGGCGGCGAGATCGAGCGCCCGGTCGTCGCCGGTGTAGAGGTACGCGTCGAGGAGTCCGCGCAGGATCTTGTGAGTGGTGTAGTACGGCGCCCACACCACGGTGTAGTTGCCGGTGGTCATCGACTCCAGGGCGATGAACTGCGTCTCCGGGTACGCCGCCAGGAAACCGGGGTGGCTCGGCGCGCCCCAGGTCCGGCGAAGGGTCGCGGGCCGGCCGTGGCCGGAGGCGTCGGCGAAGGTGGCGCCCTTCGTCTCGTCGAAGGGGTACGAGGCGAGGTCGCCGGCGCCTGCGGAGGACTCGGCGGCCGGCGTGTCCTGGAGTGCGGCGATCTCGGTGGGGGTCAGCGCCCGTGACCAGATGTCGACCTGGTCGAAAGCGCCGGCGAAGACGGGGTCAGCAGGGTAGTTCGACCGGCCGAGCCAGTTGTTGGCCAGGGTCCCGAGCGCCGCCGCGGTGAGGGTCATGGTGGTGTTCCGGCCGACGGCGGTGCCGTTGACGTAGAGCGTCGCGGTGGCGCCGGAGAGGGTCACCGCGAGGTGGCTCCACCGGTTCAGCGGAAGCGGGGCGGTGCCGTTGACACCTTGCTCGCCGCCGGGGCCGTTGGCGGTGAGCGCGAAGCGGGGATGGCCGTTGGCGTTGCGGGCGGCGAGGTAGAGATAAACCGTGGTGTCGTTGCCGAAGTCGAAGACGCGTGTCCAGTTGGCGTCGTGAGTGGGCTTCACCCAGGCGGAGAGGGTGACGGAGGACGAATCACCGAGGACTCCGGCGGGCAGGTCGACGTACTGGTAGGAGCCGCGCACGTTTTCGGCGGCCGTACCGAATGTGCCGGGGACGCTGAGCACAGCCGGGTCGCGGCGCAGCGCGTCGCGGACCTCGGTGAGGGCGCCGGTCATGTGGGCGATCTTGTCGGCGTAGACCGCGTCCCCGGTGCTTCCGTACGCCTGGGAGAGCATGGTGAGGAAGTGGCCGGTGTAGTGGCCCCGGAGGTTTCCGTTCGCCTCACCGTCGAGCCCCTCCCAGCCGCCGGGGGCGACCGCGCCGCGGGTGGAGAGCCCGGCGTTGGCACGGAAGACCTGTAACAGCCGGTCGACGTCGTAGCCACGGCCGTGGTCGAGCATGAGTTGGCTCTTGGCGGCGAAGATGCCGTTGCCGCCGAGGGTCACGTCCTTGAGCGGGAAGGGCTGCACCTTCCAAGCGGGCGGAACTGGCAGCCCAACGCCCGCGTCACCGGCGCCGGCACCGGGCATCCGAGGCGCCCCGGTCGCCTGGCCTGCGGGCAGGGACGACACCAGAGGTGCGGTCGCGACGAGCGTCGCGCCACGGAGGAAGTTTCGTCTGTCAAGGGGCGCCGCCATGAACTCCTCATTCGTCCGATATATCGAACACGGTCTGACATCTCGATCGAAAAAGTAGGGCGCTGGCACGGACACGTCAACACCACGGCTCACGGCCACTTGGACCGACTCGACAATGACCGCCGGCCCAAGCTCCGCCAGTGAGCCTGGCGCTCGGCTGCGGCATGCCACCAACCCGGTGGAGAGGGAGTAGTGACTTCGGAGAGCGGCTGGTCGGGGTGGAGGCCCAGCCGACGGAGAGCGTCGGGGTGGACACGGACGTCGAACCAGCCATGCCAGTGCCCGTCAGCACCGATGCCGCAGGCCAGGCTCCAGCGGATCTCATCCTGGTCGAAGGGCATCCAGTCGATGCCGCGGTCGCGCAGTCAAGCGCGCGCAGCCGCGATCGGCCGGAGGCGACCCGGCAGGTTTTCGTAGGCCGCGATCGTGACCCAGTAGGTGCTCGTCATCGGACGGTTGCCCCCTTCAGTTCATGCCGCCAGGTTTCCCGAGCGTTCTTGGGGCCCGCGCTGACCGGCGTGTATCCGAGCCCGCCGCTGCAGGCCGCCGCCCAGGCGCTGGAGGAACTTCGGCTGGCCTCCGTGGAATTGCTGGCAGCGGCCTACGCGCGGCTGGGTGAGCACGCCCGGGCCGCGGCCGTGCTGCGCGCGGAGGCCGGTGACCATCCGCTGCGCGAATCGCTGTCCGCCGCGCTCATGAGGGCACTTCAGCGTGCGGGGCGCCGCTCGGAGGCGCTCGACTGGTTCCACAGGACCCGGCGGCTGCTCGCCGACGAACTGGGCGTCGATCCGGGCCGGGAGCTGGCGGACGCGTACGCGGTGGCGCTGCGCGGGGAGGGGGTGGAGGGTGAGAAGGGCGACGGTGCGGAGGCAGCCCCGGCTCCCGTCCCGCCCCCCGTGCCCACCACCGCACACGGGCCGTCGGCCTCCGCGCCCACGGCCACGGTCGACCTGCTGCCGCGCATGCCGCGTGGCTTCCACGGACGCGCCGCCGAACTCACCGCGCTGTCCCGGGCCGCCGCCGGCGAAGCACCCGTGTGCCTGGTCACCGGGCCGGCGGGAGTGGGCAAGACGGCGCTCGTGGTGCACTGGGCACACCGCAACCGCGCCGGGTTTCCCGGCTCTACGCCGACCTGCGCGGCTTCAGCGATACGGGAGAGCCGGCCCATCTGGAGGTGCTGCGCGAGTTTCTGCTGGCGCTGGGCGTCGCGCCGCGCCGGATCCCGGAGTCGACGAACGGCGCCTCCGCGCTGTTCCGGTCCCTTGCCGCTGATCGTCAGCTCCTCGTCGTACTCGACAATGCAGGCGGCAGCGAGCAGGTAAGAGAGCTGCTGCCGGGTGGCGCCCGAGGCGTCACCGTGGTCACCAGCCGGTACCGGCTGCGCGGCCTGATCGCCTCGGATGCCGTCCGTCCCGCGTCCGTGGACGTACTCGAACCGGAGGACAGCACCGCTCTGCTCGCCGCGGTGCTCGGCAAGGAGCGGGTGCTCGCGGAGGCGGTTGCCGCCCGGCGCCTGGCCGAGTTGCGCGGCGGGCTTCCCCTCGCGCTACGGGTGGCCGCCGCCAGACTGGCGGATCAGCCGGAGTGGTCCCTGAGCGCGATGAGCGCCGAACTGTCCGACGAGTCACGCCGTCTGAGCCTGCTGGACGTGGAGGACACGGGCGTACGGCAGCCCTGCGGCTCTCCGTGCGCCGGCTGCCCGACGAGGCCGCTCACCACTTCGCGCACCTCGGCCGCCACCCGGGGCGCACGTCGACCGGTATACGGCGGCGGCCCTGGCCGGTACGGATCCGGTCACGGCCGAGGCCGCGCTGGACAAGCTGACGGCGGCGCACCTCGTCACCCGGACCGCGCCGGGGCGCTGGACGCTGCACGATCTCGTACGGCTGTACGCGCGGGGCCGGACGCCCTGGTCCGCGTACTCGACCACAGTGTGGCCACCGCCCTGGCCTCCGCCCACGCGGCCGAGCCCGGCGACGAGTCGTGTTTCGCGCTGCCCGCGGACTTTCGTCCTCCGGAGGCGGTACGGGAGTTCGCGGACCGTGAGCAGGCCATGGCCTGGTACGCGGCCGAACGTGACGACCTGACCCTGGCGGCGGCCGCGGCGCACGCCGCCGGACTGCACGGCAGGACGTGGCGGATCGGCCTGGCGCTGTGGCCGCAGATGGTGTGGCGGGTGCTGGACGGGTGGACTCCCTTGCTGGAAAGGGCGCTTGAGGCGGCGCGGAGTCGCGGGTCCTGGCCCTGCTCGGATGGATCCTGACCGAAGAGGGCCGCACCGAGGAGGCGCTGGTCCACCTGGAGGCCGCCCCGGCTCTCGCCGCCGTGGCCGGTGATCTGCGCGGCAAGGCGACCGCTGGTCAATCTTTCGCTGGCCCAAGCGGCGCTCGGCAGCCCGGAGGAAGCGGCCTAGGGATGCGCGCAGGCGGCCGAACTGGCTCGCGGTGCCGGCGACCGGCACACCGAGCGGCTGGCCCTGTACCACCTCGCCCGGCGCCAACTGGACACCCGGCAATGGCAGTCGGCCCTCGACACGTCCGTCACCGCACTCGCCCTCGACAACCCCTCGAAGTCGGCGGCTGCGACCCGGGTGCTGTTGCTCACGGCGGCCGGGGAAGCGCTGCTGGGAATGGGTGACGAGGCCGAGGTCATCCGGCGCCTCGAGGGCGCGGCGCGGGAGGCGGAGTCGTTCGGCTACGACGAGGGCACGGTACGACACGGCGATGTTGCGGCTCATGGCCCGGACGTGAGCGAACCTCTGCTCAGGCCTGCCCCTTACCCGCCGGCGTCACCAGTCCGTCGCGGTTGCCACGGGAGGGGGAGCGCAGCGCGAGGGCGCACCAGATGGCGGCCGCCGTCAGCGCGGCCGCGGCCATCGCGGCCAGCACCGGGGCTTCCGGCCGCCAGCCCAGCGAGACCCGGGTTCCCAGGGCGGTGAGCACGGCCGCGATCCGCCCCACGGCGTAGACCGGCACCCTGGCGGCGACAGCCCGCAGCACGGCTGCCGCCGCGAGGCCGGTCGCGGTCCAGGCGAGCAGATACGGCCAGACTTCCCCCGGAGCGGCGGACGGCAGCCCGTATTCCTCGGGGCCGATACGGAAGAAGGCGCTCGCCCAACCCACCCCCACTCCGAGGACGGTGATGCCGGCCACCCACCAGGCATGACGCCACCACGGGCCGGGCCGCACGGTCTCTTCGTGGTCGTCGGGGCTGGAGGGGTCAATAAGTTCGATCACGCCGAGAAGGACGCTGTCTGACGGCCGGACGTTGCGCCGAAGGGGGGATGGTCACCACCAGTAGGCGGGGTACCTCAGTGCGGTGCGGCGGATGCGGGAGGCGGCGTACCCCGTCACGACGAGGAGGACGGTGGCTCCGAACACGAGGGGGATGAACCGGGCGGGCGCGGGGGTCTGGAGCACGATGACGACGGCGGTGGCGCAGGCGGGTGAGTGTGGCGTACGGGCGGTCATCATCAGGGCCAGCGTGACACCAGCGGCCACGGCCGCGGCCCATGCGCTGCTGCCCGCTGCTGCCAGGACGCCGTAGCCGACGGCGGTGCCGAGCAGGTGGCCGATGACCACGCTGCGGGGTTGGGCCAGTGGCAGGGTGGGTGCGCTGTGCACGAGGGCCGCGCTGGCGGCCAGCGGGGGTATCAGCACCGGTTCGTGGATCACCGCGCCGATCGCGACGAGTCCCAGCAGGACGGCTGTCACGGCGCTGATGCTGTGGAAGGCGGTCGCAGGAGTCGGCCGGGCGGGAGCCCGGCCGGCCGCCTTACGTCGGCGGGGCGCGTCAGGGGCGGCTTCGGCGGGCTCGGGACGCGGGCCGGCGTCGATGCTCATGTGAGGTGTTTCCGGGGCAGGGCGGCCGACGGCCGGGCAGGGGCAAAGGCTGAGAGTCGGAGAGCGAGGAGGGCGAGGCGGGCGAACTGCGCGGAGTTACTGTGATCGACAGTCCGCCCGGCCTTGTGCCCGTGTCCTGCGCCCGTGTCGTGGTTCGGCCGACGCAATCGCCCAAGACCTTATCGCTCAGGTTTGCGATGGAATGGACCGGGTCGGCCAGGCCTGTTGTCGGCCGGACGGAATCGGGGCACGAAAAAGCACGAAAAGGATGGACATGACAAGCTACTCCCCCTCCTCCGGAGCCGTGAGCGATCTTGAGGCGGCGATGGACGAAGCTCCTGCCGGAGCAGTCGGCGCGCTGTGGCGGCTGACCGAGGCCCAGCGCGGCCTGGACGCCCATCTCATCCGCCTTCAGCCCGGCGGTGTCATCGCGGAACACACCGAACCCGCCCTCGACGTTCTGATGGTCGTCGTCCAAGGCAGCGGCCGAGTCGTCACCGGCTCCGAGGCCCATCCGGTGACGCTGCACTCGGCCGTCTGGCTGGCGAGGGGCTCGCGGCGCTCGCTGACCGCCGGACCGGACGGGATGACATACCTGACGGTCCATACCCGGCGGCCCGGGCTCGGAGTGGCGCCGATCTCGGCCGAAGGAGGCGAACCCGCCTGTCTGCTCCCCCACGTCTGCCCCGACTGCGGGCGGCTCGCCGCCGAACAGGGCGCCCGGTACTGCGCACGCTGCGGCAGCCCCCTTCCCGACTGAGCGCAGGTCCGCCGCGCGGCCGCTCGCACGCTTGACGCCTCAAGACACGGTACGAGCAAGCCGGAAGCCGAGGTCGTCGATCCTGAACGAGGGGTGACTGCGGCGGCGCACGGACGCACCGCAGCCCCGCATCGACTCGGCCCAGCCCCCACCGCGGAAGATGCGGTACGAGCCGTAGATCTCCTCGTCGTAGAGATCCCAGCACCACTCCCAGACGTTGCCCAGCATGTCGTGCAGCCCCCACGCGTTGGGGGCCTTGCCGCCGACGTCGTGGACCCGGCCTCCGGAATTGTCCGCGTACCAGGCGATGTCGCCTATCTCCCCGTACCGGTAACCGCTGGTACCCGCCTTGCAGGCGTACTGCCACTCCGCCTCGGTCGGCAGGCGATAGCCGTTGGACGACCAGTCACAGGTCACTTCCCCGCTCTGTGCGTCGCGGGAGTACGCCTGGTTCAGTCCGGACCGGTCCGAGATCCGGTTGCATACGTCGATCGCGTCGAGCCAGCTGACGTTCGTCACGGGCGAGGATCCGCTCGGAGAAGGACCGAGATCCACTCCCGAAACGGCACGGTGGAGGTTCGCCGTGACCGGATACCGGCCGAGCAGGAAAGGAGCGATCTCAGCCCGCCAGCTGGTGCCGCGCCGGTCGTCTCGAAGGTCCACGACGCCACCGGGCACCTGAACCATCGAGGGGATCGCCGGGTCGTCGGTAGTGGGGTGCACGCGGTGGGCCTCTCCGTCCGGGGCGACCACAAGGTCGTCTCGCGCCCACAATACGTATGGCGTTGTGGCTTGTTGACTCCGCCTAGAGGATCACCGGTGGCGGCAGGGGCGTCTCGGCCCATACCTGTTTGCCGCCGCCCAGTGGTATCGAGCCGTAGGACGTCGAGACCGCCTCGACGAGCAGGATGCCGCGGCCGCCGGTCGCCTCCCAGTCCACGGTCGCTGGTCTGACGGGCGCGCGCGGCGAGGCGTCGCTCACCGCCACCCGTAGGCGCTCACCGGTGAGTGTGAGGTCGAGGCGCACCTGGCCCTTCGTGTGTACCAGGGCATTGGTGACCAGCTCGGAGACGATGAGCAGGACCGCGTCGCGCTGCTCCGACACGTCCCAGGCGCGCAGGGTGCGGGAGGTGAAACGGCGCGCGTGCGCGACGGCGTCGGGCAGCCTCCACACCGTCCAGCCCGCCCGGAGCGGCCGGTCTCCCATTCCGTCGTAGCGCAGGAGCAGCAGCGCCACGTCGTCGTCGCGCCGGTTGGCGCCGCCGAGCAGTTCATCGGCCATCCGCCCGGCATCGGAGGGGTCAGTGGTGGAGAGTGCGTCGCACACGCGCCGCATGCCGTCTTCCAGGTGGAGGCTGGAGGACTCGACCAGGCCGTCCGTCATCAGGGCCATAACGGCGCCGGGGACCAGGGCGACCGCGGTCATCGGGAACTCCGCCTCCTCGAGCACACCCAGCGGAGGCCCGCCTTCGAGCGCGAGTTCATGGGTCCCGCCTTCCGGGTTGCGCAGCAAGGGCGGCAGGTGCCCCGCCCGAACGCACCAGGCGTCGCCCTCCTCCATGTCGATGGCGACGTAGCAGCAGGTGGCGAAGAGGTCGGTCTCCATGCCGACGAGCAGGCGATTGGCGCGGGAGACCACCACGTCGGGCGGGTGGCCCTCCACGGCGTACGCCCTGATCGCCGTACGCATCTGACCCATGATCGTGGCGGCGCCGGCGCTGTGTCCCTGTACGTCCCCCACGACCAGCGCCACATGGTTGTCGGAGAGCGGGATCACGTCGTACCAGTCTCCGCCCACGTCGAGTCCCACCGTCGCCGGCAGATAGCGGGCGACGGCCACTCCCCCTGGCAGCCGCGGAAGCTTGCGGGGCAGCAGGCTGCGCTGGAGCATCGTGGCGAGCTCGTGCTCGGCGTCGAACGCGCGGGCGCGCACCAGGGCCTGACCCACCAGTCCGGCGGTCGCGGTGAGCAGGGACCGTTCCTCGGGGCCGAACTCGTGCGGCTCGTCCCATCCGACCAGGCACGCGCCGACCACCCGGCCCTCGGCGGGGAGCGGCAGTACGGCGAGACCGCCGGGGCCGACGCCCGCGAGGCCCGGTTCGAGGGCGGAGCCCGCCGTCCACAGGCTCGCGCCGCCCTCGCGCAGCGCGGCCTGCAGCGTGGGCAGGGCCGCGACGGGCGCGTCGGGCCACTCGGAGCGCCATTCGGTCCGCCAGAGCTCCGGCCAGGCATCGGCTTCCGGCGGGTCGAGGACCGTGACCACCAGCCGGTCCACTTCGAGTCCGGCGAGAGCCACCCGATCGGCTCCCAGCGGCTCGCGCAGCGCGGCGACCACCGACCTGCTGACGTCCCGCACGGTCATCGCCCCGGCCAGCGCGACGGACAGCCGCTGGACCCTGGAGACCTCGTCGGCGCTGGGCCGCAGATTCGAGGCATCGGCGACCACACCGAGCACCCGCTCCGGCCTGCCACCGCCGTCCGCCAGCAGCCGGCACCGCAGGCGCAGCCAGCGCAGCTCGCCGGTGGGGCGGCGGATACGGAACTCCAGTTCCCGGCCACCGGAAGCCATGTGGGCCGGCTCCACGATGGACATGAGCGCGGGCAGGTCGTCAGGGACCGTGTGTGCCAGCAGGGTCTCCACGCGTCCGTCGAAGTCGTCCCAGGGGATGCCGACGAGGTCGAGCACGGGGCCGTCCGCGTCGATCTTCCCGCTGCTGAGGACCAGGGTGAACGAGCCGACGCTCAGACAGTCCAGGGCGGAGCCCCATACCGGCCGGGGCTCCGTACGGCCGATGTGCTGGGTGTTCGCTTCGCCGACCGCTTCGAACCAGGCGGTGATCTGGTCGGCGTAGAGCTCCAGGAAGTTGCGCCGTTCGGCGTCGAAACCGTGGCCGAGGCGGTCCACGACGACCAGACAGCCCAGGGGACGGCCGTTCGCTCCGAGCGGCAGTGCGCCCAGCGAGACGCCGACGGGCAGGGGCTGCTCAGCGCTCTCCTCAGCACCCTCCTCCGTGGGACGGGTGTAAGCGGCCAGGTCCGCCGCGTCGAACCACAGGGGGTGGCCGGCGCGGAAGGCGTCCACGACGGGGCCGTGACCGGAGAGCGGGTAGCTGGGCGACAGCCCGTACGGGGCCTCGGATTCTCCGGTCCATTCCGTCAGCCGCAGGCTGTCGTCCCTCGTGCCCAGCACATAGACAGCTGTCAGCGATCCTCCGCCGAATACCCGCATCTGCTCTCTCACAGCCCGTAGCGCCCCCACCTCTCCACGCGCACCTTGCCAGTCAGTTCCAGCCTAGGGAAGGTGGGCGACGCGTGCTGTCTTGTACGGGTGTCCGCAGCTCACCAGGACGCGGCGGTCGCGGCGGTGGCGACGGCGACCGCCGCCAGACGTCCGTAGTCGAGGGTGTCCGGAGTGTCGGTCGGCCGGTGGTAGTGCGGGTTCCGGAAATTCGCCGTACCGGTGAGCATCAAGGCCGGAATCCCCGCGTTCCAGAAGGACGCGTGGTCACTGCGGTCGAGGTGGATCAGCGGGGGCGCCGCAAGGCCGACGACCGCGCCCAGCAGGCCTTGCGGCCGTGGGTCGCGCAGGGTGACGGCGGACAGCTGGGGCTCGGCCGCCTCCGCTGCCCGGCGCCACGCAGAGGCCGCCGCCTCGGTCGAGCGCCGGTGGACCACCAGGGTGAAGTCGCCCCGTTGCCCGCCGGAGCGGACCCGGGCGGCCACACGGGGGAAGGCCGTTGCGAACCCGGCAGGCATCAGCTGGGTGCCGGGCGCGGTCGCGAAGAAGCCGACGGACTCCAGGCAGATCATGCCTCTGACCTGCCCGGTACGCCGGAGCTCCTGGGCGGCGAACCGGGAACCGATCATGCCCAGCTCCTCCATGTCGAAGAACAGGAGGGTGACGGCCGGCGGCCGCGGCAGCCCGCCGAGGAGCCGCGCGATTTCCAGCAGCGCGGCGACTCCGGAGGCGTTGTCGTCGGCGCCGGGGCTGCCGTCGACGGTGTCCAGGTGGGCTCCGACGACCACGGTGGGCCGGTCGTCGGCCCCCGGCAGGCCGGCTACGAGGTTCGCGCCGGTCAGGTGCGGGTGCAGACGGAGTTGGAGCGCGATCGCCTGATCGCTCCGGCGGTCGCTGCCGCCCAGTCGCCACCGTACGTCGAACGGCTGCCGCTCGGTCCGCCATCCCGCGGTGGCCAGTTCCCGCATCACATAGGTCTCCGCGCGCAGCATGGCCTCGGGGGCGCGGGTGCGGCTGCGGGGGCGGTCGGCGAGGAATTCCACGTCGTGCCGCAGGCGCAGCGGGTCGGCCCGCCGGTTCAGTTCACGTACGAGCTCGAGCACCACGGTTCCACCGCCTTGGCCCGCTGTCATCGATGATGGTGTACGCCGCCTACTCGGGCTGGTGGGTGTGCAGCCAGTCCGGCCAAGTGGTCCGGCCGAGTCGGCCATCCGGAGTGGTCAGGTCACGGGCCGCCTGCCGCAGGCGAGCGGGCGCGGGTACGTCCAGCACGCGAAACGCCCGGCCACGCGCCTGCTGCCACTGCCTGACGAGAGCACGCAGCTCCAGCACCTCGGGGCCACCGAATTCCTCGCAATCCCCGCCCGGGCCGTCCTGAACGCGGCCGGCCACGTACGCGGCGAAATCGCGCGAGTCCACCGGCTGAGTCACCAAGGCACCCGGAAGCGCCAGCAACGGCATCCTCGACATCTTGCCGAGCATGCGGTCGGTCAGCCAGTGGAACTGCGTGGCCCGCAGGACGGACCACGGCACTCCGCTGTCCCGTACCAGCTTCTCGGCGGTGTGCTTGACCTGCATGTACGGAACACGGGGGCGGTCGGCGCCGACGATCGAGACATGGACGAAGTGGGCGACGCCTGCCTTGCGGGCCTCCTCCAGCAACCGGCGGGTGCCGTCGACATCGACCTCGGGAGGGCTGCGCCAGAAATCCGTCGGTAGGAGGTAACCGCGCCGGGCGGCCGGGGACAGCGTCGCCGCATGAACCACGGCCCGCACCCCGGATACGGATTCCTGTGTTCCGAATCCGGTGGCGAGATCACCCTTGATCCACTCCACGTCGGGATCCGAGCCCGGGGACCGGGCCAGCACACGCACCTGGTACCGGGACTTCAGCAGAGCCACCACGTCACGCCCGAGATGGCCGGTCCCACCAGTGACCAGGACAGTGTCCATGCGCAGCTCGCCTCCGGGTCTGAACAGCTCGCCCTCCGACTCTCCCACCGGTGCGGCCCCGGGGCACGTGCAGCTGGCGGAGGGAGGGTCATGCCGCATCCGGGTCGGCGCCGATGGCACCGGCCGCGGCCCTGTACTGGTCGCCCCGCCGACACCCGTCTGGTCGTCGTGGTCGGTCGGCCGCTGCCCGGGCACCGGACTCGTCATCCCCCACCGCCGTGGGCACGGCCAGACCGAGATCATTTACGGGACACCCCTTGGACGCCGCCGTCCGGGGTGGACGCCCGGGCCGTGCGGCGGAAGGCGGCCCGGTAGGCGCTCGGGCGGTGGCCGGTGTGGCGGGCGAAGAGGGCGGCGAAGGTACCGGGGTCCTGGTAGCCGACGGCCGCGGCGACGGCGGCGACGGTGCGGTCGGTGGTCTCCAGCAGATGGCGGGCGCGGCGGACCCGGGAAGCCTGCAGATGGGCCAGCGGGCTGCGTCCGGTCTCTTCGGCGAAGCGGCGCAGCAACGTGCGGGTGCTGACCCGGAAGGCGTCCGCGAGCGCGGCGAGGTCGTACCGCTCGGCGAGGTTCTGGTCGAGCCGCCGCATGACCCGCTGGGAGAACTCCCGGCCGGGCTGCGGGAGGAGCCGCGGGTCGACGTACGGGGTCTGGGAGGTCCGCGCGTCGTCGACGAGCGCCAACCGTGCGGTGGTGCGGGCCACCCGGGCGCCGTCGTGTCGGCGGATCAGGTCCAGCGCGAAGTCGTACATGGCGCTGAAGGCGGCCGTGGTCGTCACCCCCGTGTCGGTGACGACCAGGTGCTCGGGCCGCACGTCGGCGTCCGGGCAGCGCCTGACCAGTTCGCCGGCGTGCAGCCAGGAGGTGGTGGCCCGGCGCCCGTCGAGGAGCCCAGCGTCGGCGAGCAGGAACGCGCCGACGCACAGGGAGACGACGGCGGTGCCGGCGGCGGCCTGCGCGCGGATCGCCGCGATCTCGGGGGCGAGCCGGGCGAGTCGCGCGTCGAGGTCCGTGTCCGGGCGCAGTTCGAAGCCGGGGACCACGAGGACGTCGACCTCGCGCAAGGGACGCACGTCCAGGCTCGCGCCGCCCGAGGCGGTGACCCGGCGGCGGGGCGAGATGACCGACACCCGGTAGCCGGGCGCGTCCGGTCCGGCGACATGCCCGGCCATCGTCAACAGATCGGGGACGCCGAACACTTCGGACGCGAAGCAGTCCGGGTACGCCAGGACCCCGACCCGCAGCGCACCCGGCCCGGCGCCCGGACCCGCATGTTCCGCTGCCTGCCGCGTCGCCTCCGCCATCGCTCCCGTACCCCCTGGTGTCCCCGGCCCGTGTCGCCGGCCGCGTACCGCTCGCCTCCTCGCGTGTGGCGAGATTACCCCTGGCCTTGGCGATCCCGCCCCTCACCCGGCGGCCGGTTCCTGTACCAGGCTGGCCCCATGAGCGACGACGATCCGATCACCGACTTCACCCGCCGGAGCGTGGCCGTGGAGGGGGTGGAGAAAACGGTGTACGTAGCCGGGGCCGGGCCCGCGGTCGTGGTGCTGCCCGAGATGCCGGGCATCAGTCCCGATGTCCTGCGGCTCGCGCGCTGGGTGCGGGACGCGGGCTTCACCGTCCATGTCCCCTCCCTGTTCGGGGCGGACGGCGCCTTCCCCACGGTCGAGGGCGGCCGGGAGGTCGTCCGCCGCGCCTGTGTCAGCGCCGAGTTCCGCGCCTTCGCCGGGGGCGGTACCAGCCCGGTGACGGGCTGGCTGCGCGGCCTGGCGCGCCAGGCCCACACCGCGTGCGGTGGGCCGGGGGTGGGTGCGATCGGCCTGTGCTTCACCGGCAACTTCGCCCTCACCATGGCCCTGGAGCCGGCGGTGATCGCCCCGGTGGTCAACCACCCGTCGCTGCCGCTCGACGACCCCGGCGGACTCGAACTCGACGCGGCGGACGCGCGCGCGGTGCGCGACCGGCTCGACCGCGACGGACTCACCGTCCTCGCCTACCGCTTCGAGGGCGACCGCTGGTGCACGGGGCAGCGCTTCGCCGCCTACCGATCGCTGCTCGGCGACGCCTTCGACGGGCGTGTCCTCCCGGACAGCGCCGCCAACCCGGCCCCGCCGCCCTTCTTCGCCGATCTGGTCGGCACCCCGCACAGCGTCGTCACCGCCCATCTCGTCGACGAGGCCGGCCACCCCACGGTCCGGGCCCGCGACGAGATCCTCGCCTTCCTCACCGACCGCCTGCACCCGCACGGGACCCGACCGCTGCCCGCCACCTGACCGGGCCCCCGGCTGCCCAACCGTCATGCGAAAGCCGTTGCAGTACTAGTCCTTGCGGCCTGTCGCGGCGACGGTGACGCCGAGGCCGATCATCGTGATCCCACCGACCCCGCCGACCAGGGCGAGCCGCTGCGGTGAGCGGGCGAACCAGCTTCGCGTGGTGGCCGCGACCAGTCCCCACACGCTGTCGGAAGCCACCGCGATGACATTGAAGACCAGGCCGAGCAACAGCATCTGAGCCGTGACGTTCCCCTGGGTGCGGTCGACGAACTGGGGCAGTACGGCGGCGAAGAACACGATGGTCTTGGGGTTGGCCACGCCGACCGCGAAGCCCTCCCAGAACGTGCGCATGCTGCCATGCGCAGGACCGTCACCGGTGAACGCGGCATGCAATGACCCGCGCTGCCGCACCGCCTTGACACCGAGATACACCAAGTACGCGGCGCCCACGAGCTTCAGCACCGTGAAGACGAGCACCGAGCGCTCAACGACGGCCCCGACCCCGAGTGCCACGGCCACGACGAGCACGTACGCTCCGAGCGTGTTCCCCACGACCGTGGTCAGCGCGGCGCGGCGCCCCTGCGCCAACGCGCGCCCGATCACGAACAGCACGCTGGGGCCGGGAATCACGATCAGCAGGAACGACATGGCCGCGAATGCCAGCAGCCGGTCAGTGGACACCATGAAGCCCATGCAATCACGCAGTCCGGTCACGCGCACAGCGCTTTTCCGGCCCCGGGCCGCACCGGACGATGCCTGCGATTTGTCACGTGCGCGACTGGACGCCCGCTCTTCGTGGGGCCAGGGTGGGTCCCCCCATTGCCGTGCGGAGGGGGTCAGTTGTGAGGCGACGGTGCAGGCGCTCAGTGATTCTGGCCGCGCTCGCGCTGGCCTGGGTGACCGGCTGCTCGGATCCGTCGGACGCCTCCATCGCTGCCGCTCCCCCACCGGCCGGCCCCGGTGCGCCGACCGCCGCGCGGCCGGTGGAGTCCGCTTCGGTCCCGCCCGCCGGGACACCGGCGAAGTCGCAGCCGCCCCGGGAGAGGTCGCGCGTGCTCTACCTCGGGGACTCGCTCGCCATGGAGACCCAGCGCGTCCTGGCCGACCGGATCTCCGCCGCGGGGCGGGCGACCGTACACAGTGCACCGTATTCCGGTACGACACTGTGCGACTACCTGGCCGGCACGGCCCGCGACTCCCTCGTGCCGCCACAGGACAAGGCGGCCGCCCTGGTCAGGTCGCAGCGGCCGAAGGTCGTCGTCCTGCAGTTCTGGGGGAACTCCTGGGCGTACACGCCCTGCATGGACTCGATTCCCCAAGGCGGTGGATCGCGCTACTACACCCGCTACGCGGCCGACGCGAAAGCGCTCACGGAGCAGATCGCGGCGGCGGCACGCGACGTCGGGATCCCCCGTCCCAGAATCGTCTGGGTACTGCAGGGCCCGGACGCCTTCTCTCCGGACCGCGTCCGCCGGGTCAACGGCATCTACCGGGCCCAGGCGGCCGCCGGCCGGGACCTGGTGGCGGACGCCGGCCTGTCGGTGAGCCCAGCGGGTGCCCGCTACACCTGGGCGCAACGGCTGCCCTGCAACGACGACGAGCGGGCCCGCCCGCAGGACTGCCGCGGCGGGCTCACCTCTGTGCACCGGGACGACGACCACCTGCACTTCTGCCTCGCGCCGACCACCAAGACGCCGCGTCCGTGCCCAGTGCATTCACCTGGCATCGTGCGTTACTGCGAGGCGATCGCCACGGTCGTCGACGCCGGGCTGCGCCCGCGCGCCTGACCGCTCGCCCCGCTTTCGGCTTCCCGGACCGCACCACCGCGCCGGCCCCCTCTCCACACCGTGCCGGCCGATGCGGCCGAAGACGAGACCTGGCCCACCGGCGCGTAACACCGCCTCCACCGCCTAGGGTGGAGCCGGGCGCGGCACGGGACATACGAGGAGACGAACCAGTGACCGCGATCAGTCTTGAGCACGCCGCCGTACCGGCCGACACCGGAGAAGTGACGCTACTCATCGCCCGCCAGGTGGAGCCGGGCCACGAGGCCGCCTTCGAGAAGTGGGCGTCGGGCATTCTCGAAACCGCCGCCGGATTCCCGGGGCACCTGGGGTACGGCCTGTTCCGGCCGTCGGCAGACGGCAGCCCGTGGTTCCTCGTCCACCGCTTCCGCGATGCCGCCGCGTGCCGGACATGGCAGGACTCACCGGAACGGGCAGCGTGGTTCGACCACTGTGAGGGGCACCGCCACACCGAGATCGCGCGGCGCGAACTGACGGGAATGGAAACCTGGTTCGCCAAGCCGGGGTCCGTGCAGCCGGCCCCGCCCCGCTGGAAGATGGCAATCAGTTCGTCGCTCGCCGTCTACCCGATCTCGCTGATCGCCAACGTCACGTTCGTCTCTCCGCTCGCCTCCGCACTGCCGCTGCTCGTCAACACCGCTGTGATATCAGCGGTGTTGAGTGTGGGCATGACGTACGTCGCCATGCCCGCCGTCAGCCGGCTGCTGCGCGGATGGCTCTGCAGGAACCGGGGCTGACCACCGGCTAACAGCGGGCACGGCGGCCAGCAGCTCGCGCGTATACGCGTGCGAGGGGGTCTCGCACACCTCCGCGACCGCGCCCTGCTCCACGATCCGTCCCCGGTGCAGCACCGCGACCCGGTGTGCCACATGCCGTACGAGGGCGAGGTCGTGGCAGATGAGGAGACAGCCGAGCCCCAGCTCGTCCTGGAGGCCGGTCAGCAGATTCATCACCCCGGCCCGGACGGACGGGTCAAGCCCGGAGACCGGTTCGTCCAGCACCAGCACCTTCGGGCCGCACGCCAGGGCGCGGGCGATGCCGACGCGCTGGCACTGGCCGCCCGACAGCTCCTGCGGCAGGCGTGCGCCCAGGGAACCGTCGAGCCCGACGAGTTCCAGCAGCTCCGCGACCCGGGCCCGGCCGGCCACCGGGTCCCAGCGGCCCTGCACCCGCAGTGGCTCCGCGATGGCGTCCCGTACCCGCAGTCTGGGGCTGAGCGATCCGTACGGGTCCTGGAAGACGGGCTGCAACGCGGGCCGCAGCGCCCGCAGTTCCGGCTCCCCCAGCGTCGTGAGCTCCCGCCCCTCGAAGCGGACCGAGCCCGACTCGGGGCGTCGCAGCATCAGTACGGCCGCAGCGGTGCTGGACTTGCCGGAGCCGGACTCCCCGACCAGGGCAAGCGTCTGTCCGGCGCCGACTTCGAAGGAGATCCGGTCCACGGCCAGGACCGGCTCTCCCCGCCGTCCGCGCCCCGGATAGCGCACGGTCAGGTCCTCGACCTCCAGAAGCGGAGTCATGCGGCGCTCTCCTCGAACAACTGCGCAAGCGGTACGGGGAGTTCGCCCCGGCGGTGACACGCCACTGTTCGCCCGGCTGCGGCAACCACCGGCTCGGGCGGGGTCTTCGTGCAGGACTCGTCGGCGGCCGGGCAGCGGGGCGCGAAGGCGCAGCCCGGCGGCAGCGCCGACGGGGAGGGCGGGGCACCGGCGATCGACGGCAGCCTCCTGCCGACGGCACGCGCGGTGTGTGCGGCGCGTGCGGGCGGCAGGGAGGCGATCAGCCCTGCGGTGTACGGGGCCTGGGGCGCCGCGAAGACTTCTGCGACCGGCCCCGATTCCACGGGCCGCCCCGCGTACATCACCAGCACCCGGTCGGCGTGTCCGGCGACGGTCGCGAGGTCGTGGGTGATCAGGACGAGCGCAGCGCCGGTCTCCTTCCTGATGTCGCCGAGCAAGGTGAGGATCTGCGCCTGCACGGTGGGGTCGAGGGCGGTCGTCGGCTCGTCGGCGAAGACCAGCTCCGGTTCGTTGATCATGGCCATCGCGATGACGGCACGCTGACGCATGCCGCCGGAGAACTCATGAGGGTACGCCCGGGCGCGCCGCCCGGCGTCCGCGATGCCGACCCGGTCGAGCGCGGCGAGCGCCGCTGCGAAGGCGGCCTTCCGTCCGATGCCCCGACGAACGGACCGTACGGCGAGAGCGAGCTGCTCGCCGACGGTGTGCACGGGACTGAGTACGGACAGCGCGTCCTGCGGCACGAAGGCCGTCCGCCTCCCCCGCAGTTCCCGGTACGCCGACTGAGGCGCCCCCACCCACTCCCGGCCCCCGAACCGCACGCTCCCCCGCACCTGGGCCCCGGCCGGCAGCAGGCCGAGCACGGCCCGCGCGGTCAGTGTTTTCCCGGCCCCCGACTCCCCCACGACGGCAAGCGCTTCGCCCGCCCGCACCGTGAAGGACACCCCGCGCACGGCGTGCAGCCCGCGCACGGTGATGTGCAGATCCCGTACGTCGAGAAGAAGTCTCATGAGGAACTTCCTTCCAAAGAGCCGCGCAGTCGGCGTCGTACACCTGCGAAGAGCGCTCTCCCCGCCGCCGGCGCGGGCAGCGTGGACAAGGACACCGCCAGTGCGGCCAGCAGCATCAGCATCGCCGCGGGCGCCAAGGCGGCCCAGGGTGCCCGCTCCACGTACGGCAGGGACTCGGCCAGCGTCAGCCCCCACTCCGGCGCCGGAGGCTGTGCGCCCAGCCCCAGGAATCCCAGGGAGGCCAGGGCCAGGGCGATGCCGGGGAGGCGCAGGACGGCGTGGCGGGCGACGGGGGCCGCGACCGCCGGGAGGATGTGGCGGGTCAGGATCCACGACGGCGGGGAGCCGATCGCGCGCTGCGCGGTGAGATGGGCGGCGGCACGGGTCTCCTGGACCAGCGCGGCCGCGTGCGCGGCGAGCGGCGGCCAGGAGACGAGCGCGACCGCGAGGGAGGCGCCGAGGGTGCCGGTGCCCAGGATCGCCGCGACGAGGATGCCGGCGATCACCGGTGGCACCGCGTTCGCGGACTCCGCGGCGCCCGACGCGAGGCGCGGGAGAAACCCGGCGGCCACGGCGATGATGTACGAGCCCGCGCAGACCAGCACCGCGACCCCCACCGTGGCAGCCGCCCCGTGGCCGACCCGGGCGAGGACGTCACGGCCGAGCGAGTCGGTGCCGAGCGGATGCTCCCAGCCCGGCGCGCCGAGCCTGGCCACCGTATCGACGCGCAACGGGTCGAGCAGCAGACCCCAGCAGATCACGGCCATCAGCACACCGGCGCAGACCACCGGCACCGCCCGGCGCAGCCGGCCTGCCTCCGCCGCGACCGGCGCGGGCAGCGACAGCGCGGCGTCCCGCAGCCCCGGCCCGAGCATCCGGTGCCGCGCGGCCTGCGCCACCACTCCGGCGACCAGACCCAGCAGTACGAGGGCGAGCACCGAACCCTGCAGCAGCGGCAGATCCTGTGACTCCGCGGCCCCGAGCGCGGTACGCCCGATGCCGGGCACCGCGAACACCGTCTCGACCGCGACGGCGCCGCCCGTCAGCCCGACGGCGACCAGGCCGAGCTGCGGCAGCACGGCGGGCATGGCGCGGCGCAGCGCCGCCCGCGCGATGACGCCCGGTGTGCAGCCCGAGGACCGCCACAGCCCGGCCCACCGCTCCTCGAACACCGCGGGCATCGCGTCGTCGACCAGCCGCCCCACGATTGCGCCCGCCGGAATGCCCAGCGCCAGCGCGGGCAGCAGGAGATGCCGCGGCCCCTGCCATCCGTACGGCGGGAACCAGCCCAGCCACACCGACAGCGTCACCAGGAGCAGCGTCGCGAGCAGGAACTCCGGCAGCGCGGCCAGCACCGCCGCCGGTGCGCCCGTACCGGCGCCGCCTCGCAGGGTGCCGCGTGCCCCGCGCACCAGCGTCCGCGCGCACAGCGCGCAGGCCAGCAGGAGCGCGACGGCCAGCGCCGCGCCCATCAGCGTCAGGGAGACGCCGAGGCCGGACAGCACGGACGGCAGCACCTCGGCGCCATTGGCCCAGGAGCGTCCGAAGTCACCGCGCGCCACGCCGCTGATCCAGTCGCCGAGCAGCGACAAGGGCCCGGCGTCGAGGCCGAGTTCCTGGCGTACGGCGTCCAGCGCCTCCTTCGTCGGCTCCTGTTCGGCGGAACGCGCCCGCAGCACGGACAGGGCCGGGTCGCGGCCGGACAGCCAGGGCAGCAGTCCGACGACGGCAATGATCAGCGCGAGGGCGCCGGTGCGCGAGATGAGCACACCGGCGCGCTCCCGCAGGGGGACGGCCGTCACTTCAGGCGGGTGTCGGAGGTGATGAGGAGCCGCTCGCGCGGGTCCTTCGCCGAGCCCAAGACCGAGGGCGCGTCGCCCTGGATGACGCGCTCGTGCAGCATGGGGATGGCGGCGTCGGTCCTCAGCACCGCCGCCTCCGCCTCCAGGATCGCGGAGCGGCGGGCGTCGCCCGCGGCCGCCGCCGTGGCTTTCCGGACGGCCTTGTCGACGTTCTTGTCGCACAGCTGGGCGAGGTTGAAGGAGCCCTCGCAGGTGAAGTCGGACTGCATGTACGCCGCGGGGTCACCGGAGTCGAGCACGGTGGCCCGCGACAGGATGAACGCGTCGAACTTGCCCGCGAGCGCGTCCTCCTCGATGTGCGCGTACTCCCGCACCACCTGCTTCACCTTGAATCCGGCGTCTTCGAGCTGCTGTTGCACAACTGAGGCGACTTCCGGCAGCTCGGCCCGGTCCGAGAAGGTGGCGAGCGTGATGGAGGACCCGTCGGGGTCGTCGCCCTTCGTACGGTTCTTCAGCGCGGCGCGCCCTTCGGCGGCCCAGGGCAGGGCGGGCCCGAGCAGTCCTTCGGCGAGGTCGGCCCGGTTCTCGTACACGCCCTTGACGAGTTCCTCGGCGTCGATCGCCTCGCGCGCGGCCGCACGCAGGCCGGCGTCCTCGAACGGTCCGGCCTCGGTGTTCAGATACAGGGTGTTGGTGCGCGGCATCGGCACCTCGGTGATCGTCTTCTCGTCGAGGAGCGAGGCCTGGGAGACCGGCACGGCTTCGGCTATGTGTGCCTCGCCGCTGCGGATGGCGGCGGCGCGGGCGGCGCCGTCCGGTACGAAGGAGACGTCGATCCCGGCGGCCTTGGCCTTGTCGCCCCAGTAGCCGTCGTAGCGGTCGAGCGTGGCGGTCGTGGTGCCGTTGACCTTCATCAGCTTGTACGCGCCGCTGCCGTGGCCGACCGGGTTCACCTTGCCGTTCTTCCCGTACGCGCTTCGGGCGAGGACGGACAGCTGCGGCGAGGAGAGCCGCTGCGGCACCAGGGGGTCCGTATCGGCGGTGGTGACGACGACCTTGTCACCGTCGGCCTTCGCGGTCAGTTCCACGCCGTCGAGGATGCGCGGCTTGGGAGAGGCCTTGGTGGCGCGGGTGAGCGCGTGGGCGGCGACTTCGGCGGTGAGTTCGCTGCCGTCGTGGAAGGTCACGCCGTCGCGGACGGTGAATTCCCAGGTGTTGTCGGACGTCCGCTCCCAGTCGGTGGCCAGAGCGGGCTGGGCGTCGCCCTCCTCGTCGAGGTTGATCAGCGTCTCGGCCGTGGACCAGCGCGAGAGCTTGAAGGCGTCGTCGCTCAGGGGGGACAGGCCGGAGCGGGGCGGCTGCAGCATCGCGAGCCTGATCCGGTCGCCGCGGCCGGCTCCGGAGCCGGAGGTGTCGTCACCTGCCGCGGCGAAGCAGCCGGTCAGGAGCAGGGCCGACACTGCTGCCAGGCCGGTGGCGAGCAGGGGTATGCGCAGGTGCACGGGTACTCCGGGAGCGATGCGGGCGATGCGGACGATGAGGAATGAATGAATGTGAAACTAGCACATGACATTCGTTCTCAATAAGCGCCCGGATCTGAGGTGCGGCGGACGCACAGGATGTCGTGGGCGTGACTGATGACGTACGTGCCGTCCGGACGGGCGAAGTGCTTCTCCACGTACGCGACGAGGTCGGCTCTGGCAGGCAGGGGGTCGAGGGTGGGCAGCACGGGCACATTGACCATGAACTCAGCCACGTCCATGGCTTCGGCGAAGCGCCTGGTCCGGTACCGGACGTCGAGCGTCTCGATGGACCACCCGGACACCTGCTCCGGTTCCTGCCCCCGGAGTTGGCGGGCAATGGGCCGCAGATCGAAGCGCGTACCGGTGAAGTGCTCCACCATGCGCATGCAGGCGTTGCCGGGGCTCTGCAACATGACCAGCAGCGTGCCGCCCGGCGCCACCCAGCCGAGCACGCGCCTCAGGGTGGGCAGCCACGCCTCCTCGGGCAGGTAGTACAGGACGTGCGAGAGAAGGGCCAGGTCCGCCTTGCCCTTGAGGTCCGCGCCGTCCGCGCCGTCCGCGCTCTCAATCGGCCGAGCCACCACAACGGCGTCGGGGCACGCCTGGAGGAGCCTCTCCCGCATCGAAGCGCTCGGTTCGACCGCCACCGTCCGCTCGAAGTGCTGCCCCAGATGGGCGGTGGTCTCCCCCGCACCAGCCCCCACGTCCAGGAACACCCGCCGCCGTTCAAGCCCTGCGACCAGGTCCGCCAGGCGGGCGTGGGTGACGGCCTTCTCGTCCGTACCGGCCAGAAACAGCTCGAACGCCCGCCGGTACGCGGCACTCGACACGTCCAGCACGCGCACCGGACCGGAATCCGCAGACAGCGAAGACACTCCGCACCAACCCTTCCAGCAACCGGATTTCCATGGCCGGACCCATGGCACCTCATCGCGGTGGAGCCGGCGCGCATAGACGTTCCTGCCCGCGCGTCGGACCGCCTCGGCGGGTACAGCTGAGACATGCGCGATTTCGTGGTCGTGATCACCGGAGCGTCCAGTGGCATTGGCAGGGCCACCGCCGTGGCGTTCGCCCGCAAGGGCTGCGCCGTGGTGCTGGCCGCACGCCGTCAGGAAGCTCTGGAGGCGGTGGCGCGCACGTGCGGAGATCAGCGCGGCGGGGACGCTCTCGTGGTGCCGACCGACGTCACGGACGCCGAGGCGGTGGAGAACCTCGCCCGGCAGGCGAGGCAGCGGTTCGGCCGCATCGATGTATGGGTCAACGCCGCGGCCGTGACCGCGTTCGGTCCTTTTCTGGGGGTCCCTCTGGAGGATTTCCGCAAGGTGCTGGACGTCAATGTCATGGGGTACGTGCACGGAGCCCGGGCGGCGCTCCGGGTGATGCGTGAGCAGGGCAACGGCACGCTGGTGAACGTCTCGTCCGTTCTCGGCGTGGCGAGTCAGCCGTACACCCACGCGTACGGCATGTCGAAGTACGCCGTCCGGGCCTTGAGCGCGAGCCTGCGCCAGGAGCTGCGGCTGGACGGAGCCAAGCACATCCATGTGTGCACGGTGCTGCCCGCGACGATCGACACACCGCTGCTCGCGCACGCCGCGAACTACACGGGGCGCACACCGGTTGCCATGTCCCCGGTCTACAGCCCCGAGCGCGTCGCCAGGACCATCGTCGCTCTGGCCAGGAAGCCCCGGCGTGAAGTGGTGGTCGGGCCGATGGGCCGGCCCCTGGTGCTGCTGTCACGGCTGACGCCGGGGCCGCTGGAGCGGGTCATGGCCCGTACGTCCGACAAGGGTCAACTGTCGCGTACGGAACCTGCTCCGGCCGGCCCCGGCAACCTGCACTCACCCGCGCCCGGGCAGGGAGCCGTCCACGGCGGATGGGGCGGACGACGGCGCACCGCTACGCGCAGGCTGGCCGCCGCCACGGCGCTTGCAGGCGTGCTTGTCGGCGTGAGCCGACGGGTCCGGCCCCGGTGAGCAGCGGCTCACTCGCGCCCACCGCGCTCCAGTTCGCACTGGCCGTCCTCGCAGGAACGCCGCAGCCGCCCCCGCGAGATGGTCTGCATCAGCCCGATCGTCCAGCACATCGGGCACCCGCGCAGCGCGAGCACACCGAGCGGCAGCCCCGAGTTCGCGGGCCGCGCTCTGGATGCCGGAACCCTGAGCAGTTCGAGGACTTCATCGGTCACCTCCGCGAGACGATGGACTCACTGCTCGGACACGAGTACCGACCTGACTGATCACCGGCTGCCGGCGTCTGCCAGCATTCTCTTCGGCATGGCACGGGCGTCGCCGCCCATTGGCCTTGCCTCTTCCAAGGGGGTGGGGCGAAGTGCTGCGGCTGTTGGTGCGCGGTGTGACCGTCGCGATGACCGGCGGGATTCTCCTGCTGTTCGTGGCCACGGTGGCGATGGTGATCGGGCCGGATCTCGCCTTCCGGCTGGACACACCGGCTTTCCGGGCATGGCGCACGGTCTTCGTGGCCATCACGGTCCAGGGGCTGCCTTTCCTGCTGTTCGGCACGCTCATATCGGCGGCGATCAGCGCCTTCGTCCCCGCCTCGGTGTTCGACAAAGCACTACCCCGCAACCCGGTGCTCGCGGTCCCGATGGCGGGTGCGGCCGGGGTGGTGCTGCCGGGCTGCGAGTGCGCCTCGGTGCCGGTGGCGGGCAGCCTGATGCGTCGCGGGGTGACGCCCGCGGCGGCCCTGGCGTTCCTGTTGTCCGCGCCCGCCATCAATCCGGTCGTCCTCGTGGCGACCGCGGTCGCTTTCCCCGGCAGCCCGGAGATGGTGCTCGCCCGGCTGGTCGCCTCGCTGGCCGTGTCGGTGTCCATGGGCTGGCTCTGGCTGGGCCTCGGCAGGCCCGAGTGGCTGCAGTTGCGCAAAGCCCGGGAAAGTACGCCGGAGACCGGGAAGTGGGAACAGTTCCGCGACGGGCTGCAACACGACTTCATGCATGCCGGAGGGTTCCTCGTCGTGGGCGCCATGGCCGCGGCGACCTTCAACGTCGTGGTGCCGCAGTCAGTGCTGGAGGCCGTCTCCGGTTCGCCCTGGCTGTCCGTCCTGGCCCTGGCCGGCCTGGCCGTGGTCCTCGCCGTCTGCTCGGAGGCAGACGCGTTCGTGGCGGCCTCTCTGACTGGTTTCTCCCCCACCGCGCGGCTCGCCTTCATGGTGGTGGGGCCGATGGTGGACGTGAAGCTCATCGCCCTCCAGGCCGGCACCTTCGGGCGGGCCTTCGCCGTCCGGTTCTCCTCTGCCACCTTCGCGGTGGCCGTACTGTCGAGCGTTCTCGTGGGCTGGTGGCTGCTGTGAGGGACCGTTTCCAGGCGTTGCTGTTTGTGCTGATGGGCGCCGCCGTCCTGCGGATCTCGCTGCTGAGCGAGCTGTACCTGCGGTACGTGAAGGAAGGGCTGCGGCCCCTGCTGATCGCCACAGGGGTGGTCCTGCTCCTGCTCGGCCTGGCCGCAGCCGTACGTGAGGCACGTGGGTACGCCCAGCCCCACGGCGGTGGAGAGGGCCACGACCATGCGCACGGTCCGCGCGTCGGCTGGCTGCTGTACGTGCCCGCCGTGATGCTGCTGCTGTTCGCCCCGCCCGCCCTCGGCTCGTACACCGCCGCACGCGACGAGGTCCAGGCCGACTCACTCGCCGGCACCTTCCCCGCACTGCCGGATACCGACCCGCTCCCCCTTTCGGTACGGGACTTCAGCTCCCGCGCCGTCTACGACACCGAGCGATCGCTGCGCGACCGCACCGTCCGCATCAGCGGTTTCGTCACGCCCGGCGACGACGGCCGCTGGTACCTGAGCCGGCTTCTCATCCAGTGCTGCGCCGCGGACGCCGGGGTGCTCAAAGTCGAGGTGTACGGGGCACAGGCGCCGGCCGCCGACACCTGGGTGGTCGTGACAGGCATCTGGCAGCCGACCGGGCCCGCGGGCTCGGACGCGGCGCGCCCCGCACTGAACGCGACCGCTGTCGAAGAGATCCCGGAGCCCGCCGACCCGTACAGGGACACGGCGCCGGCCGCCGAGAGGGACTGATACCCGTCATCATGACCACGAACCCGTCTCAGACCACGGCCGACGGCCCGGGCAAGGGGAAACGCCCTGCGCACCGGGCTTCTGGCGGCGCGAGGCGAGTACGTCGTGATGTCCAGGTACAGGGCGCCTTCGCTGACGCTCACCTGCGACGGGACGTAGGCAACCAGCTCGGGTCCGCCCGACTCTCCCACAGGGTCGCCGCCGACGTGTGGCGCATGCGGCGCGGGCGATCGTACGCGCGGTGCTGCTGACCGTACTGCTAGGAGACGATGCCCCGGGTCCATGTCGGCCGGCGTGGCCCGGTGAGGTGCTGAACTCCACATCCACGCGGCGGCGTAGAACAGCGCCGTGCGCCTTGCCGGCCGTGGTGGACAGGAACACGTTGCGAGCGCGCTCTCACTTCCCTGGTTCAGTCCCTGCTGTCGTCCCAGGAGGAGAATCCGAAGCTGCGGACGAGAAGCAGCAGTGCGGCAGCAAGTCGCCAGTCGACCCACTCAACGTGGACATGATCGCATCCGACGTCTGGGCGACCGAGTTCCGCCCTCGCGTGCAACCGCCTCGCAACCTTGCGGAGCGTTGGCTGGGTCACTGCCTCAATGACACGTCGATGAACCGGAGATGGGCGACACGATGACTGACACGCCTCGCGTGGAGCTCACCCCCGCGGCCGCCGGTCTGGTGCGGCGGCTGCGGGAGTCCCACGGCCCGTTGATGTTCCACCAGTCGGGCGGCTGCTGCGACGGCAGTGCGCCCATGTGCTATCCGGACGGCGAGTTCCGTACCGGCGGCTGTGACGTACTCCTGGAATCCCTCACGGTCGAGGGTGTCGATGAAGCCGTCCCCTTCTGGATGTCCTCCTCGCAGTACGAGGCGTGGCGGCACACCCGGCTGATTGTCGACGTGGTGGAAGGGCGCGGCAGCGGCTTCTCGCTGGAGGCGCCGGAAGGGGTGCGGTTCCTGATCCGGTCACGGCTGATCTGACCGGTGCGCGCGCGCCGCTGTCAGTCCCGGTCGCGCACCGCCACGATGCCGTTGAAGACACCGGCGTAGGCGGTGCCGTCCGGGCCGATGGTGATCGGCGCCCAGTTGTTGTCGTACGCCGGGCCCGTGCCAGTGAGCTGCCGCCAGCGGGTCTTTCCCGTACGGAAGTCGACGGCTGTCAGGTACCAGGCGTCGATGCCCAGCCGGTTCGGCTCCTTCGCGTAGAAGTAGAGCAGTCCGTTGGCGGTGGAGAGCTTGGGGACTGTGGACGGCGATCGTACGTCGCTCTCCCAGACGGTGTCGCAGCCGCTGCCGTTCTCGCGTACGTCGATCCGTGTGACGCCGCCGGGGACGCTGCGTCCCAGGAGCAGCGACGACGGGTTCTCGTAGCCATAGTTGTTCTCGACGACGAGGCTGTTGCCCCAGCTGATGAGTGAGTTGTCCGTGGTGGATTTCCCGGCGGTGAAGACGGGCACCTTGCAGACCAGTCGGTCGTTCCCGGGAACGTTCGTTGCGCGCCTGTAGACAAGGACGTTCATGCGGTTGTCGGCGTTGTCGGTGATCGCCACGTAGCCGTCACCGAACAGGTCGGGGGTAGTGCCCGATCCTTGGTTGACCGATCCGGGCTTGGTGCCCGTTCCCCGGTCGTACGTCTGGCGCCACTGCACCCTGGGGGTGCCCTCGGGGTCGGCGCGGAAGCTGTAGAGGGCGTGGTCGGAGACGATCGAGACGCCGTCCTCGGCCACCGAGAAGGAGTTCTGGATCTCCTCCCCTGCGAGCCGGACGGTACGGATCCGGGCCGTCTCGGGGTCGACTGTGCCGACGCGGCCGAGCCGGGTCACCCACCAGATCCGTCCCTGCCAGTCGGGCATCACGGAGGTCACGGGATCGCACGTGCCGCTGGGATAGAGGTTCGTCCAGGTCACGCAGTCGTGCGGGACGTGCGCGGTGAGGTCCCAGTCGTCCTCGACGACGAAGCGCCAACCGCCGTCAGCCGTCCGCTCGTGCGCTATCCGCAGCACGTGCTGGCGCGAGTCGGCGAGCACCACCCGGTCCTGGTGGTCCAGGTAGAAGTAGGCGCCGCCCGAGGTGTCCTTGAAAATCTTCTCGAAGTCGAGGCGGGTGATGGCCTCCACGGTCGAGGAGCGCTGCGGCAGCTTGTACTCGGCGAGGGTCGCGAGCGTTCGCGGGTGCAGCAGTTTGAGCCGGAAGCCCTGGAACGTGCCGCAGACGGTGATCAGGCGGCCCGCCGCGTCGAAGGTCGCGGTCGCGCACTCGCCGCCCAGCGCCGCGATCTTCTGGCTGGTGACCTGCGGGTCGCGTCCCAGCGGCCCGGAGTACGGGTGGGTGCCGCTGCCCGCGCCGTCCGCGTGCATGCCGCTGCGGCCGTTCGGGGCGAGGAAGGGGTGCTGAGGGGGTGCGTCGCCGGGAATCGGCTGTGCGGTGGCCGGCTCGCCCTCGTACGAGCTGACCAGCCGGTGGCCCGGCGCCTTGGGTATCTCCTCTGCGAGGGCGGCGCCCGGTGGCAGGACCGCCGGGACAACGAGGGCCAGGGCGAGGGCCAGTGCACGCGCGTGCGCTCTGCAGGACCGGGACATCGGGCTCCTTGGACGGGGGGCTGGTCGCGCCGCCGCCCGAGGCTAGAGCCGACCCCTTGAAGTGTCCATGGGAACCAGCATCACGGTCTGAGGTCGCCGACCACGTCCGCGGTGGCGGCGATCCCGTTCTGGATGGTCGGGCCCATGCTCGTACCGGCCAGGAAGAAGCCGAGCAGGGCGCAGACCAGCGCGTGTGAGACCTTCAGTCCCCCGTTGCGCAGGAAGATCACCGCGAGAATCAGCAGAAGCAGCACCAACGAGATCGAAATGGCCATGGTCAACCTCCTCCGCCGCGCCTGTATTGCGGCATCCGGCCGTCAGTGTGGCCCAGCGGAGGGCCTGTCTGGGCGGAAGACGTGTACGCCGTACGGGTGTTGACTGGTTGTGATGGCCGACTACGCGTCGTGCGTGCGGAGGAATCGTTCCAGGCCGGCGAGGTCGTCGGTGTTGATGTGGTCCACGTCCGCGGCGAGCAGCTCGCTCCAGACGGCGTCGCGCGCGGGTCCGGGCAGGTCGGGTGTGGCCCAGAAACGGACCCGCTGACCGCGCTGGTGGGCGGTGGAGACGAGGGCGTGCAGCTTGGCCCGCTCGGCGGCGGGGAAGGGGCCGGCGCCCTGCCAGGTGAAGCTGTGCGTCCAGTTGCTGCTGATCAGCGGGATGAAGGAGGCGGGGGCCGGGTCGGCGGCGCCGAGGTCGTCGAGGCGCCCGTCGTAGAAGGCGTGGCGGACCGGCTGTGCCTCCATGGGGGCTCGGGCGGCGCGGTCGCCGGAGATGACGGGGGTCACCGCGCCGGGGCGGACGTTCCCGTGTGCGTACGTACTCAGCATTCGGCGGTGGCGGCGCAGTTGGCGGTGCAGTTCGGCGTAGGCGGCTGCGCCGTCGTTCTTGATGTCGATGAGCAGCTGCACGGGGCGGCGGTATCCGCGGTACACGGAGCCGTGGTTGGCCCTGATTCTGGCCGCGAGGGGGGCCAAGTACAGCGATTCGAGGGTGCGGGAGGGATCGAGGTCGACCGGGTCGTGGGCGACGAGGAGCTGCCCGTCGACGAGGAAGATGTCCGCCTCGACGCTGGTGAAGCCGTAGGAGAGGGCGTCGAGGAGTGGGCGCTCGTGCTCGTAGTCGTTGTGCGCGTGGGCGCGGCGCAGCGGCTTCTTGGGCCTGTTGGGCCTCTGCGGGTTGCGCTCGGCGGCCTGGGCGTACGCGGGAACGGCGATGGTTCCCGCGAGGGCGGCGGCGAGGGTGGTGACGACCCTGCGGCGGGTGGGCGCGGCGACGGCCATGGTGCCTCCGGAGGTGTACGGGGCGTTCGGGACTCCGGTGAGTATCCGCTCCGTACAGCGCCAATGGGCAGGGCCCTGACAAGAGTTTGGCCACCCGTCGCCTGCGGTTCAGGGTGGTTCGGCGGCTCGTCAGGCTCAGGCGGCCGCGACGTCCTCCCAGCGGACCGTACGGTCGCACCAGCGCTCCAGGAGGACGCGGTCGTGACCGACGGTCAGCAGGCCGGCGCCGCGTTCGCGCCGGTACTCCTCGACCACCGCCACCAGGGCTGCCGTCGTCGACGCGTCCAGCATCGCTGTCATCTCGTCGCACACCAGCCAGCGCGGACGCAGCACCAGGGCGCGGGCCAGGCAGGCGCGTTGGAGCTGGCCGTCGCTCACCTCGTGCGGGCGCCGACCGAGGAGGTCGTCGCCGAGGCCTACGGTCTCGGACAGCTCGCGCACGATGGCGGCCGCCTCGTTACGCCGTCCAGTGGCGCGCAAGGGTTCCGCGATCAGGTCGCGCAGGCGCAGGCGGGGGTCGGCGGACAGCCGGGGCTGCTGGAAGACCACGCCGATGGCTGTGCGCTGTTCGCGCGGGGCGCGGTGGCGCCAGCCAGTGACGACGCGGCCGTCGAGGGTGACGGTCCCCGCGTCGGGGCGGTGCAGGAGGGCGGCGACCCTGGCGAGCGTCGACTTGCCGCAGCCGCTCGGGCCGAGCAGGCCGACCGCTTCGCCGGGTGCGACGGTGAGGTGCGCGTCCCGTACGACCGGTGCCCCGCGCTCGTAACCGGCGGTGATCGCGTCGAGTTCAAGCACGTGCGGCACGCTCCTCGGCAGGCGGGTGGTGGCAGGCGATGCCGTCCACGAAGTGGGGCTGTACGGCGCAGGCGTCGGTGGCGTACGTACAGCGGGCCGCGAAGGCGCACCCCGGGGGCAGGTCACCGAGCTCGGGCGGCATGCCGGGGATCGGCGTGAAAGCGCGCTCGGGAAGGGCGCTCAGCAGGCCGCGGGCGTACGGGTGCCGGGGGCCGGGCACCGCTGCGAAAAAACGGGCGGCGTCGGTGAGTTCGACGATCTGGCCCGCGTACATCACCGCGACGCGGTCGGCGATGCGCTCGGCGGCCGCGAGGTCGTGGGTGATCATCAGCAGTGCGTGGCCCTCGTCGACGTGCCGGCGCAGCTCGTCGACGGTGCGGTCGACGAGGTCGCGGTCGAGGCCGGTGGTCGGCTCGTCCGCGAGCAGCAGGGGCGCGTCGCCGACAAGGGCGAGGGCGGTCGCGGCGCGCTGGGCGAGGCCGCCGGACAACTCGTGCGGGTAGCGGTCGAGATGGTCCACGGGGAACGCGGCCCGCTCTGCCGCCGCGCGGGCCGCCTCGCGCAGGTCACGCTTTGGCGTGCCGGTCAGCTCGCGCAGTGTCTCTTCGAGCTGCGCTCCGACGGTCCGTACGGGCGTGAGGTGCGCGGCGGGACTCTGCGGTACGAGTCCGATACGGCGCCCCCGCACGGTGCGCGCCAGGGTGCGTTCGTCGGCCGTGAGCAGATCGATGTCCCCGAGACGCGCGGCACCCGCGGTCTGGGCGTTGCCGGGGAGCAGCCCCAGCAGCGCGGAGGCGAGCACGGACTTGCCGCACCCGCTCTCCCCCACGAGGGCGAGGCACTCCCCCGGCGCCAGGTCGAAGTCGGCGTCGGTGACGGCGGCGATGTACCGCCCGCCCCGCATCCGGAACCGCACGGAGAGCCCCCGTACGGACAACAGGGGCGTCCTGTTCTGCGACGCGGAAGGGTCCGTCGCAGCTCGCGAGCCGGCGGACGGCTGCGACGTACGGCCCGCAAGGGCATCACCCCCCGTGCCGGTGTCCGACACGGAACTGGCCGACTTACGAACGTTCCCCGGAACAGACCCGTGGGCCGCCGGAGTCGGTTCGGAGCGTTCCCGTGCAGCGCTCGGAACGTTCCCCGGAACGGAGAGGGCTGCCTCTTCGGAACGCTTCGAACGCGCTCCGGCGTCACGCGGGTCGGCGGACCGGACCGGCGTGAACGCCTCGGCGCCGTACGCGGAACTGGACGAACTGTGCACGTTCCCCGGAATGGACTCGGATGCGACGCGGGAACGCTCATAAGCGGTTCCCGGGACGTGCGGGTCAGCAGGTCGTTCCGGTGTGCCGTCTGTGCTGGAGACGTTCCTGTGCGGTGCCGGCGCGGACGCCGCAGTCGCTTCCGCCGCGCACGGGGCGACCGCTGTCGCTGTCTGCGCGTCGGGGGCGGCACCGGCCGAGGAGGCCGGATGGACGTTCTGGGGCGTCGTCACAGCATCAGCTCCGATCGGCGGCGGGGATTGATCCGTTCCCGCCAGGCGCCTGCCAGGCCCGCGATGGCGAGAGTTGGGATGATCAGGAGGAGGCCGGGGAAGAGGGTCGGCCACCAGTCGCCGGCCAGCAGCGAACTGCGCGCCGACTGGACCAGGTTGCCCAGGCTCGCCTGGTGCGTCGGCAGGCCGAGGCCAAGGAACGAGAGCGCCGACTCGTGCCACATCGCGTGCGGGACCATCAGCACGGCCGCGAGCCCCGCCTGCGGCAGTACGCCCGGCAGCAGGTGCCGTACGGCGACCCGCCACCGCGACGCGCCGCCCGAGACCGCCGCGTCGATGTACGGGCGCGAGCGCAGCGACAGCACTTCGGAGCGGACGATACGGGCCGTGGACAGCCAGTGCGTCAGGGCCACCGACACGATCACCGGCCACACGCCCGGCCGGAACATCGCGACGATGAAGATGCCGAGCAGCAGGTGCGGGATGGAGGAGAAGGTGTCGACCAGGCGCATCACCACCCGGTCGGTCCAGCCGCCGAACGCCGCGGCCGCCGCCCCCACCGCCGTACCGATGAAGGTGGCTACCAGAGCCGCTACGAGGCCGACCAGGAGCGAGACGCGCAGGCCGTACACGCAGCGCAGCAGCAGATCGCGCCCGACGTCGTCCGTCCCGAAGGGGTGGGCCAGGGACGGCGGCTGGAGCTTCATCGACAGGTCGACGGCCTGCTGGTCGAGGTTGGCCAGCGGCGGTACGACGAGGACCGCGAGCAGCACCGCCACCACGATCACGGCGGAGGTGCGGACGCGGATCGTGCGCGTGGAGCGGCGAGTGCGCCCGTGGGAGTGCCATACAGCTGTTTCAGCGGCCAGTTCAGCCATCGAAGCCCACCCTCGGGTCCGCGAGTCCGTACAGCAGGTCGGAGAGGAGGTTTCCGGCGAGGACCGCCGCCGTGGCGAGCACCGTCAGCGCCGCGAGGAGGGGGAAGTCCACGGAGGTCGCCGCCTGTACCGTCGCCGCCGCGATGCCCGGCCAGCTGAAGACCGTCTCCACGAGCAGCGCACCGGTGATGAGTTCGGGCACGCGGGAGCCGACGAGCGTGAGTGTCGGCAGCATCCCGGAGCGCAGGGCGTGCCCGAGCAGCACGGTGCGTTCGTTCAGCCCGCGCGCGCGGGCGCCGCGTACCGGGTCCTCCTCCAGGGCGTCGGCGACACCCTGGCGTACGTAAAGAAAGAACCAGGGAAGCTGCGAAACCCCGAGAACGGCCGCCGGCAGCACCAGGTGCGTGGCGACCTGCCCGAAAGTGATCACGTCACTGTCGGTGTCGGTCAGACCTCCCGCCGGCAGTACGCCCAGCTCCAGCGCGAAGAACCACATGGCGAGCAGGCCCAGCCAGAAGGCGGGCGCCGCTTCCAGGGTGTACGCGGCCGAGGTGACCGCCCGGTCCAGCCAGCCCCCCTGCCGCCGCGCTGCCAGTACACCCAGCGACGTACCGAGCAGGATCGCGACGAGGAACGCGGTGACGGCGAGGAGCACCGACCAGCCGAGGCGCTCGGCGATGACGTCGGTGACGGGCTGGCGCATCACGCTGGAGTCGCCGAGGTCACCCGTGACGGCCGACGTCATCCAGTGCCACCAGCGTTCGACGAGCGGCTGGTCGACGCCGAGGTTGGCGCGGAGCTGGTCGAGGTTCTCCTGCGACGCGGTGAGGCCCGCGGTGCCCGCGTATGCCTTTACCGGATCGAAGGGCGAGGCGGCGGCGACGGCGAACACGCCGAAGGTCACCACCAGCAGGACGGGGGCGGCGAAAAGGATCCGCCGCCCCGCCATCCTCGCCATCGGCCCCCAGGGGAGCTTTCGGCTCCCGCCCGGGCGTGTCACTTCTTCGGCGTCCAGTCCTCGACGTTCCACCACGGGCCGGAGGCCAGGCCGTGGTCGTGCGGCTCGGTCTGCGTCGTCAGCCCGGACCACTTGTCGTCGACGACGTACAGGTGGTCGATGTGCGTGAGGAAGGTGTAGCCCGGGTTCTTCGCGAGCTCGCGCTGGATGGTGTCGTACGCGGCCCTGCGGTCGGCCGTTTCGCCGCTCTCGCGGCCTTCCTTGAGCGCCTTGTCGACGGCCGGGTTGTCGTACCAGGCCATGTTGTTGAAGGCGTCGCCCGCCAGCGAGGACTGAAGCAGCGTGTACTGGTCGAAGTCCGGGTCGCCGGGTGAGCCGCCGCCCGCGAGCACCGCGTCGTGCTTCATGCGCGGCATGATGACCTCCCAGGTGCCCGCCTGGGTCTTGATGTCGATGCCGGCCTTCTTCGCGTCGGACGCGTAGGCGAGCGCGTGGTCCTGGCGGAGCTTGTCGCCGGAGAGGTACCAGAGCGGGAACTGGGCGCGTACGCCGTCCTTGACGCGGATGCCGTCGGGTCCCGGTTTCCAGCCCGCCTCGTCGAGGATCTTCTTCGCCTTGGCGAGGTCGTGGACGCGCTCGGTGCCCTTGGCGAACCAGGGGCTGTCGGTCGGAACGGGACCGTACGCCGGCTTGCCCGCGCCTTCGAGGATCTTGTCGACCATGGCCTCGCGGTCGACGGCGACGTCGAGAGCACGCCGTACGTCCGTGTCGCCCGCGACCTTGTTGTGCGTCGGCAGTGTCACAGTGCGGTAGTCGAAGGACCTGGCGGCGTGCGTTGTACGACCGTTGTCGTCCTTGAAGGTCTTGGCGAGGTTGGGCGGGAGGATGGCTCCGTCGAGGTCACCGGTGCGCAGTCGCGTGGCGCGCACGTCGTCGTCCTTGATGATCGCCATGGTGAACTTCTTCACCTTCGGCTCGCCGCCCCAGTAACCGGGGTTGGCCTTGAAGCTGAGCTTCTCGCCCTTGGACCAGCCGGTGAGGACGTATGGTCCTGTGCCGACCGGCTTCGTAGTGAAGGAGCCGCTGTTGACGTCCTGCTTGCCCGCGACGTGCTCGGGAGCGATCGGAAGGACGGTCCGCTCGGCGAACGGCGCGTACGGGTACTTGAGCGTGAAGACGACCTTGTGGTCCCCGTCCGCCCTGACGTCCTTGATCGCGTCGAGTTCCGTCTTGGAGGCGTTGTTGGTCTTCTTGTCGAGGATGGTCTTGTAGGTGAAGACCACGTCCTTCGACGTGAAGGGCTGCCCGTCGCTGAACTTCACGCCTTCGCGCAGCGTGTACGTGTACGTCCTGCCGTCGTCGGCGACTTCGGGCAGCTCGGCGGCGAGCGCCGGCCGGAGCGTCATGTCCTCGTCGAAGGTGAGCAGCCCGTCGAAGATCTTGGAGTTGCCGTCCTTGCCGTAGCCCAGGAGCGGGCTGAGGGTCTCGGGCTCGTACGCGATGCCGACGACCGCGGAATCCCCGGCTCCGTGTCCGGTTCCGGACTCGCCCGGCTTCGAGCAGGCCGCCGCGGTGATGGCCAGTGTTCCGGCCAGCGTCGCGGCGGCCGCCCCACGTATCGATCGGGACAGCATGGCTCTCCACACCCCTAAACAAGATCAACAGTTATTGCGAACGACTCGCAATTAAACCGCATGTAGAGGGGTGCTTGATCCACTGCCCCTTACAGGGGCGCCGGCAGACCCACCAGCTCCGCCACCGCCTCCGTGTGCCTGCCCGGCGCGCCCAGCGCGATCGAGTCGGCCTTGGCGCGCTTCAGGTACAGATGCGCGGGGTGCTCCCAGGTCATGCCGATGCCGCCGTGCAGCTGTACGCACTCCTCGGCCGCGTGCACCGCGACCCGTGAGCAGTACGTCTGCGCGACCGCCACCGCGAGCGGCGCGTCCTCGCTGCCCGTGGCCAGGGCGTCGGCGGCGTTGCGGGCGGCGGCCCGCGCCGAGACGACCTCCAGCCACAGCTGCGCCATGCGGTGCTTGAGCGCCTGGAAGGAGCCGACCGGGCGGTTGAACTGCTTGCGGTCGCGCGTGTAGCGGACGACCTCCTCCAGACACCACTCCGCGAGCCCCAGCTGCTCCGAGGCGAGCAGCCCGGCCCCGGCGAGCAGTCCGCGCCGTACGGGAGCCGCCGCCGAACCGGCGAGCCGGCGGCCGGGGGCTCCGTCAAAGGTGACAGTGGCCAGCGGCCGGGTCAGGTCGAGCGGCGTCAGCGACTCGACGCTGACACCGGGCGCCCCCGTTTCCACCGCGTACAGCCCGTCCTCGGCCGGTACGAGCAGGACCTTGGCGGCGGCCGCGTCCGCGACGCCGGTGATACGTCCGCTCAGCGAGCTGCCGTCCGCCCGTACCGCACCGGACAGTTCGGCCGAGGGAGCGGCGGACAGCGCAGCGGCGAGCACCACGACCGTACGGCCGCCCGCGAGCGCGCCGAGGAGCTCCGCGACGGCCGCATCCTCCGTGTCGCACCCCAGCAGCGTCTCGGCGGCGACGACCGCGCCGGTGAGGTACGGGGCCGGGGCGACGCTGCGTCCGAGCTCCTCCAGGACCACAGCGGCCTCGCGGTGCGTCGCGCCCTGACCGCCGAGCTTCTCGGGCACCAGGAGGCCAGCGAGGCCCATGTCGGTGGCCAGCGAGGCCCAAAGCCGCGGGTCGTACGGGGTGTCCGACTCCGCGCGGGTGAGCACGGCCGCGGCGTCGCAGCGGTCGGCGAGGAGGGAGCGTACGGCCGCGCGGAGGTCGTCTTCGGCCTCGGAGTAGAGCAGATCAGTCATCGAGCCAGGTCCTTCCAGGCGATGTCCTTGTCGCTGCGCGGCTCGGACGGCAGGCCGAGTACGCGTTCCGCGACGATGTTGAGCAGCACCTCGCTCGTGCCGCCTTCGATGCTGTTGCCCTTGGAGCGCAGGTAGCGGTAGCCGGCGTCGCGGCCGGTGAAGTCGACGAGTTCGGGACGGCGCATGGTCCAGTCGTCGTACAACAGCCCTTCCTCGCCGCGCAGTTCCACCTCCAGGCCGCTGATCTCCTGGTTGAGGCGGGCGAACGCCAGCTTCATGCCCGAGCCCTCGGGTCCCGGCTGGCCGGCCACGAGCTGCTGGCGCAGCCGCTCGCCGGCGAGGCGCGCGACCTCCGCCTCGACCCACAGGTCCAGCAGGCGCTGGTGCAGATCGTGGGTGCGCAGTTCGGGGCGTTCGCGCCAGGTCTTGGCGACCGGGCCGATCATGCCGCCCTCGCGCGGGATGCGGGAGCCGCCGATCGAGACGCGCTCGTTCATGAGCGTGGTCTGGGCGACCTTCCAGCCCTCGCCGACGGCGCCGAGGCGCCGGCTGTCGGGGATGCGTACGCCGGTGAGGAAGACCTCGTTGAACTCGGCCTCGCCGGTGATCTGGCGCAGCGGCCTGACCTCGACCCCGGGGTCGGTCATGTCGCAGACGAAGTACGTGATGCCCTGGTGCTTGGGCAGGTCGGGGTCCGTACGGGCGATGAGGATCGCCCAGCGCGCCACATGGGCGCTGGAGGTCCACACCTTCTGCCCGTCGACGACCCACTCGTCACCGTCCCGCACGGCGCGCGTGCCGAGCGCCGCGAGGTCGGAGCCCGCGCCCGGCTCGCTGAACAGCTGGCACCACACCTCCTCGCCGACCCACAGGGGCCGCAGCAGGCTCTGCTTCTGCTCGTCCGTACCGAAGCGCAGGATGGTCGGCGCGGCCATGCCGAGGCCGATGCCAATGCGCCGCGGGTCGTTGTCGGGCGCGCCGGCCGCCGCCAGCTCCGCGTCCACGACGGCCTGGAGGGAGCGGGGCACGCCGAGGCCGCCGAGGCCCACCGGGTAGTGGACCCAGGCGAGTCCGGCGTCGAAGCGGGCTTTGAGGAAGTCCGTACGGTCCGTGGTGGCCGGCGGGTGGGCCGCCAGCAACTCCTTCGTCAGGCTTCGTACTTCGGTCGCGTCCGTCATCGGGCCATCCCCTCGGGTACGACGACCACGCGTCCGGTGGTCGTGCCGTCGGCGACGCGCTGGACGGCGTCCGCCGCGTCCTTCATGGCCACGCGCTCGCTGACCAGGGGCTTGATGGCGCCCTCGGCGGCCAGCTTCGTCAGCTCCTGGTGGCAGGCGAGGATCGCGGCCGGGTCCATGGTGTTGTAAAGGCCCCAATGGAGGCCGAGGATCGCGTAGTTCTTCACCAGCGCGTGGTTGAGGCCCGGAGAGGGGATCGCGCCACTGGCGAAGCCGACGACGACGATGCGGCCCTCGAAGGCGACGCACTTGACCGACTTGGCGTACGCCTCGCCGCCGACCGGGTCGTAGACGACGTCCGCGCCCCGCCCCCCGGTGGCTTCCTTGACCGTGGCGACGATGTCCTCGCTGCGCCGGTCGATGACCAGGTCGCAGCCCAGCTCCCGGGCGATACGGGCCTTGTCCGGGCCGCCGACGACGCCGATGACGGTGGCGCCCGCCGCCTTGCCGAGCTGTACGGCGGCGCTGCCGACGCCGCCCGCCGCCGCGTGCACGAGCAGGGTCTCCCCCGCCTGGATGCGCGCCCGGCGGTGCAGGCCGAACCAGCCCGTCTGGTAACCGATGTGCAGGGCGGCCGCTTCGGCGTCGTCCAGCGACTCAGGGGCGGGCAGTACCGTGGCCGCGTCAACGACGACGTACTGGGCGAAACCGCCGTGCGGCAGCGCCGGGTTGGCGATCACCCGGCGGCCGTCCTCGGTCTCGCCGCAGATCTCGACGCCCGGGGTGAAGGGCAGTGGCGGCCGCACCTGGTACTGGCCTCGGCAGAGCAGGGCGTCGGGAAAGTTGATGTTCGCGGCGCGGACCTTCAGCAGAAGCTGCCCTTCGCCCGGCGTGGGCTTCTCGACCTCGTCCAGCCGCATCACCTCGCCGGGCTCGCCGTTCTCGTGCACTCGCCATGCCTGCATCCGAGATCCTCCACAACACCGTAGGCAGTACCACGCTCGGCGCATACTAAGCGGTCGCTTGCCCCGATGGGAACAGTCTCGGCTTCATCAGCACAGCCGGATGTCGTCAGACCGGGATCGCCCCGCCCGCCGCCGCCGGCCCGACGAGCTCTTCCAGTACGTCCTCCATGGTCACGAAGCCGATGACGGTGCCCTTGTCGCCGGTGACGGCGGCCAGGTGCGTGCCCGCGGCCCGCATGGCGGTCATGGTGTCGTCGAGCGGCGTATCGATCTCGACCCGGATCACCGGGTGCAGCGCGCCGCGCGGGAACGGCCGGGTGCGCTCGACGACGCCCAGGGCGTCCTTGATGTGCAGGTAACCCAGCACCTCGTCGCCCGGCCCAGTGACCGGCAGCCGGGAGAATCCCCAGGTCGCCGCCGCCCGCTCCAGCTGCTGCGGGGTGGTGGTGTGGTCCACGGTTACGATCCTGCTGAGCGGCACCATCACCTCACCCACCGGCCGGTTGCCCAGCTCCAGGGCGTCGCGCAGGCGCTCGCCGTCGGCCGGCGCCAGCAGACCGGCCTCGCTGGAGTCCTTGACGAGACGGGCGAGCTGGTCGTCGGTGAAGACGGACGTCACCTCGTTCTGCGGCTCCACCCTGAGCATCCGCAGCAGCACGTTGGCGAACGCGTTGATGCCGAAAATGACCGGCCGCAGAGCACGGGTCAGCGCCACCAGCGCCGGAGCCAGTGCCAGCGCGGTCGGGACCGGGGCGGCGAGTGCGATGTTCTTCGGAACCATCTCGCCGATGAGCATGTGCAGGTACGTCGCCAGCGTCAGTGCGATCACGAACGCGATCGGGTGGATCAGCGCGTCCGGCACGCCGACGGCCTGGAACGGCGGTTCCAGCAGGTGGGCGATGGCCGGCTCGGCGACCGCACCGAGGACGAGCGAGGAGATGGTGATGCCGAGCTGCGCGGAGGCCATCACGGCGGACAGGTGCTCGAGGCCCCACAGAGTGCTCTTGGCGCGGCGGCTGCCCTGGAGGGCCTGCGGTTCGATCTGGCTGCGGCGTACGGAGATGAGAGCGAACTCCGCGCCGACGAAGAACGCGTTGGTGAGGAGGGTGAGCGCGCCGATGGCGAGCTGGAGGGCGGTCATCGGGCTTCCTCCGCGATCTTCACTGCGGAAACGGACGCCGTCGCGGTCACAGAGGCCCGTGCGGGTGCGGTGATCCGGACGCGGTCCGCGCGGTGGTGCTCCACGTCGAGGACGGCGATCTTCCAGTCGTCGACGTCGAGCCGGTCGGCGGGCGCCGGAATGCGCTCCAGACGCGTCGCGATGAGCCCGGCGAGTGTCTCGTACGGGCCGTCCGGGGCGCTGAAGCCGATCTCCTGGAGCTGGTCCAGACGGACGCTGCCGTCCGCTTCCCACACCGCGTGGCCGTCCGGCGACGGGGCACCGGCCGCGAGGCCGGGCCGTTCGTCCGGGTCGTGCTCGTCACGTACCTCGCCGACGACTTCTTCGACGACGTCCTCGACCGTGGCGACCCCCGCCGTGCCGCCGTACTCGTCGATCACCACGGCCATGGTGCGGCTGCGGCGCAGCTGCTGAAGCATCCGGTCCACGGGGAGCGAATCGGGTACGAGCAGTGGCTCGGTGGTGAGCTCGGTGATCGGAGTCCGGTCCCGCTTCGTCTCGTCCAGAGCGAGTACGTCGCGGATGTGAACCGTGCCGATCACCTCGTCCAGCGTGCCCCGGTAGACGGGGAACCGGGACAGGCCGGTCGCCAGCGTGAGGTTGGCGGCGTCGGCGGCGGTGGCGCGGGCCTCCAGGGCCTGGACGTCCACGCGCGGCGTCATCACGTTCTCCGCGGTCAGCGAGCTCAGGTGCAGGGTACGGACGAACAGTTCGGCGGAGTCCTGCTCGATCGCGCCCTCGCGGGCGGAGTGCTGCGCCAGTGCGACCAGCTCCTGCGGCGTACGGGCGGACGCGAGTTCCTCGGCGGGTTCCAGGCCGAAGCGTCGCACCATGCGGTTCGCCGTGTTGTTGAGGTGGCGGATCAGCGGACCGAAGGCGGCGGTGAACGCGCGCTGCGGTCCGGCCACGACCTTGGCGACGGCCAGCGGATTGGAGATCGCCCAGTTCTTGGGAACGAGCTCCCCGACCACCATGAGCACCACGGTGGACAGGGCGACGCCGAGAAGCGTCGCGACGGTGGACACCGCCCCGGCGGGCAGCCCGGCGGCTTCCAGCGGGCCGCGCAGCAGCACGGCCAGGGACGGCTCGGCGAGCATGCCGATGACCAGCGAGGTCACCGTGATGCCCAGCTGGGCGCCGGAGAGCTGGAAGGTCAGGCGCTTGGCGGCCTTCAGGGCGCTCACCGCGCCCCGTTCACCGGCCCGCGCGGCCCGTTCCAGCTCGCCACGCTCGACCGTGGTCAGCGAGAACTCGGCCGCGACGAACAACGCGCACGCCAGGGTGAGTGCGAGAGCGAGGAGCAGAAGAAGAACTTCGATCACCGTGCCACCTCCGCCCCACGGTTCGAGAGGGCGGGAATGGCACGGCTCGTACTGGGAGGCTCACCCATTGCGGGACTGCAGCTCCTTCTTGGTTCACATGTTCCGGGCGGGACGGAGGATCCCGCCCCCCATAGTAAAGGGGGCGCAAAACGGTGCCAGGTGTCAGGTAGCGACGGTCATATCCACAGTACGGCCGGACACAGCGCGGCCCCCGGGCCGATCGATCACCCGGGGGCCGCGCCGCGCCACACCGAACATCCGCTACCGGACGACCACCTCCGCGATCTGCGGGGTGCTGCCGCCCTCGCTCCACAGCAGTCGTACGGCCGAGACCGGTTCACCGTCCACCGGGAACTCCCCGTAGCCGCCCTTGAGCGCGCCGACCGTACGCCAGTCGCCGTCCGCGGCCCGTACCTGCACGGCGCCCCGCGCGGAGCTGCCCTTCGGCTGGAGGACGGTCACTGACTGCACCTCCCGCGTCCCGCCGAGGTCGACCTGGAGTGCCTCGCCCGGCTCTGCCGCGCGTGCGGCGCGGTAGACACTCGTCACGTCTCCGTCGGCCGCCGCGCGCAGGCTGCTGCCCGTCGCCGCCGGCGGTCCGCCGGACACGGAGGCGTCCGTCGTCTCGACGGCGAACTCCCTCACGACGAGCCAGTTCGTCTGCCGCGCGGTGGCCCGCGCCCGCACGTACCGTGCCTTGGTGCCTTCCGGAGCCGTCGCCGTCACGACGGGCGTACCGGAGAACGTCGCGAGCTGTTCCCAGGAAGAGCCGTCCGACGAGTACTCCAGCACGCCGTTGCGCATGTAGTCGTTCACGCTGCCCGGCTTTCCCATGGCGAGCGAGATACGGCCGATCTCGCGTTCCTTGCGCAGGTCGACCGTCACCTGATCACCGGTGGCGGTGGCCCGGCTGCTCCAGAAGAACGTGCTGTCGTCCCCGTCGAGCATCCGCGCGATCACGTTGCCCTGGTAGGTGGGCAGGTTGGTGAGGCCCTTGACCGCGCCGCTGACGCCGAGCAGCCGGTCGTGCTCGGCGGCCGCGTCCTCGATGAACTTGTCGAGTACGCCCTCGCCCACGACGACCGGGATCTTGCGCCCGTTGAGGTCGGTGTACGTGAACGCCTTCGCCGCGGCCACGAGCCCCGGCAGTCGCTGCCGCTGGTCCCACGCCCGGGCGCCGTCTCCGTCGCGGGCCAGCTCGACCAGCCGCAGAGCCGCGCGCGTCGCGACGCCCCACGCCTCGGCGGCGTCGAGCCACGGCCCGCTGTCGTCGATGAACTCCTGCTCGGCGAGACGGTCGCGCAGCACGTCCGGAGCCTTCTGCAGGCCGTCAAGGGCGCGGTCCAGCCGGTCCGCGTCCCCGGACTCCCAGAACCGCTCGATCGAGGCGGCCAGAGCGGGTGCCTGCTGTGCGTTGATGCGGGAGCTGTAGTTGACGTCGGAGAAGATCCGCAGGGCCTTCTCGGTCTTCGCGTCGCCGCCCGCGTACTCGGAGATCGCCGTCTGCCACGACCTGACCGGATCGTAGGCCGCGTCGTTCCACGTGTAGTCGGCGACCGTCATCAGCGGGATCTTCGAGGCGTACGCCTGGTTCATCGGGTTGGCGGTGATGCCGGAGCCGAGCTCGGCGGGCATCCCTTCCTCCCGGCCGTTGTACGGACCGAGCACCAGCCGGTGGATGACGTAGTCGTTCACCGGGTAGTTGTCCCAGAGCAGGATCGGGTGCGCGAAGACATCACGCGCGGCCCTGGCCTGCGCCACCGTTATCACCGGCGCGATGACGCCGACACCGGTCCACTCGACCACCACGTCCTCGTCGAGCTGTTCGGCGAGCGCCTTTTTGTACGGGGACGGGGTGACGTTGTAGTACTCCGTCGGCACCATCTGGAGCGGCGCGGCGCCCGGGTGGGTGGCGATGAAGTCCCGGTTGACCCGGTTGAGGAGGTATGCCTGGGCGGCGCCGGCCGCGGCCGCGCCCGTCCCCCACTTGTCCTGGTCGGCCTGGCAGTTCCACTTGGTGTAACTGATGTCGTCGAGCGGGACGGCGTACGTGCGGATGCCGAGCTCCCAGACCGTCTTGAACTTGTCGGTCAGCGCCTTGATGTCGGCCTCGGAGCTGTAGCAGACACTCAGTCCCGGCGACAGCGCGTACGTGAACTCCACGTGCCGGGCGCGCGCCCTGTCGACGAGTTCCTTCATCTTCGCGAGCTGCGCGGCGGGGTACGGCTCCCGCCACCTCTCGCGCAGGTACGGGTCGTCCTTGGGCGAGTAGACGTAGATGTTCATCTTGTGCTCGCCGTAGAAGTCGAGCTGGTCGAGGCGGGCCGCGTGGGTCCACGGGATGCCGTAGAAGCCCTCGATGACGCCGCGGATCGTGGTGGTGGGCCAGTCGCGGATCTCGGCCCCCCCGACCTTCGCGCCGGGGCCCTTGCGCTCGGGCAGCAGCTGGCGCAGCGACTGGGCGGCGTAGTACGTACCGGCCGTGTCCTTGCCGGAGAGCGCGATACGGCGTTCACCGATGCCCAGGACATACCCCTCGGGTGGGAGTTGGCCGGGGCCTTCGATGTCCAGCGCGTCGAGCGCCCCGGCGGTCTGCGGGGTCTCCCCCGGGCCGCCGACGTACACGGTGAGCCGGTTCGTGACGGGGCGTTCGCCGCGTACGACCTGGTGCGCACCGGCGTCGAGGAGCGCCTGCTGAGTCACCGTCAGGGCGGCGGCATCGGCGTCGGCGCCGGCGACGAGCGTCACCGTCGAGGTGATGGTGACGCGGTCGTCGCGCTGTCGGAGGTCCTGTGGTGTCGGGGTGATGACGGGGGCGGATCTTCGGTCGGTGTCGGCCGGGGGGTCGGCGGCCACCCCGACGGCCGGAAACCCGAGCACGAGAGCGAGAGCGGAAGCGAGCATGGCGAGCGGGCGCAGGCGGAGCGTCACACGTCCTCCAGGGGTCCCGACGAAAACTGTGGGCGATCGCGCATCACAACGCCACAGAATCCTCCTGGGGCCTGACAGGCTGTCAATGGCGCGCACGTCTAATCCAGACGATTCCGCAAGTTGCCCTTGCCCATTCAACGTTGGGCCGGATAGCGGTACCCGCCCCTTGGTCCCCGCCGGGCGCGTCTCGTCCCCCATTCGGCCGCGGGATACATACATCGAGGATGCCTGGGCAGTCGGGAGGAACGGAGCGATCACGAGAGAGGCGGGAACATGACGGCAACGCCGGTGCGGATTTCGGAAGTTCCGCGGACTGAGGTCGCGATGGGCGCGCGGACCGGGACGCTTCCCGGTACGGGTGAGCTGCCGTGGATCGAGGACGCGGGGGCGGTCGCCCCGAAGGATGCCCGCAGCCTGTCAAAGGCGTTCTTCGACCAGCTTCAGGTCCTGGAGGAGGGCACGCCCGAGCACCAGTACGCCCGTAACACGCTCATCGAGATGAACCTCTCGCTGGTGCGGTTCGCCGCCGGGCGTTTCCGGGGCCGCGGTGGCGGCGGCGACATGGAGGACATCGTCCAGGTCGGCACCATCGGGCTGATCAAGGCCATCGACCGGTTCGACCTCAGCCGCGAGGTGGAGTTCGCCACCTTCGCCGTTCCCTACATCGTCGGCGAGATCAAGCGGTTCTTCCGCGACACGACCTGGGCCGTCCACGTCCCCCGGCGGCTGCAGGAGCTGCGGGTCGAGCTCGCCAAGGCCAGGGAGGAGCTGGCGGCCGCGCTGGACCGGGACCCCACCGTCAGGGAACTGGCCGGGCACCTGGAGCTCAGCGAGGACGAGATCGTCGAAGGCCTCGTGGCCGCCAACGGCTATACCGCCGGCTCCCTGGACATGCCCAACGACCCCGGTGACGACGGCCACGCCAACACGTCGCGCACCTTCGCCGACGTACTGGGCGAGACGGACCCCGCCATGGAGACGGTCGAGGACCTGCAGACCCTGGCGCCCCTGCTGGGCGAACTCGACGACCGGGAGCGGAACATCATCGAGATGCGCTTCGGCCAGGAGATGACGCAGTCCGAGATCGGAGCCGAGATCGGCATCTCGCAGATGCACGTGTCCCGCCTCCTCACCCGGACCCTCACCAAGCTCCGCGTCGGCATGCTCTGCGACGAAGCGTGAGCATCACAGCGTCACCGTCACCGTCACCGTCACGGCTCAGCGGCTGAAGACCTCGAAGGTGACCGCGGGCTTTCCGCCGAAGCGCTCCGCCGCGCGCTGCGCGTTCTGGGTGAGGAACGTACGGCAGTACGTCTCGGGGTCCTCCGTCGTCAACGCCTCGATGTACGCCCGGTGTTCGAGCAGCGAGCGTACGGAGCGCTCGAGCCCGGGCGTCGCGTCCACCGCATGGGTGGGCGTCGTGGAGCCCGCGACGGCGACCCAGCGCACCCCGTCCCAGGGTGCGAGCCCCTGCTCGGTGAGCTCGGGAAAGATCCAGCGGTTGCCGGCGTCGCCCGCCGCGTCCAGGGTGGCCCGGCCCACCGCCCGGTGGTCGGGCGTGTTCCAGGCGACGCCGCCCCAGGTGTCCCGGTGGTTGAGGGTGATGACGAGTTCGGGGCGGTGCTTGCGGATGGCGGCGGCGATGTCCCGGCGCAGCCCGGTCCCGTACTCGATCACGCCGTCCTCGTAGTCCAGGAACTCGACCGCCGAGACGCCGACAACCGCCGCACTGGCCCGCTGCTCCTGCTCGCGCAGCGGGCCGCACTTGTCCGGCTCCAGGCTGTCGATCCCGGCCTCGCCACGGGTGGCGAGCAGGTACGTCACTTCGCGGCCGCCGTCGGTCCATCCGGCGATGGCGCCGGCGCACCCGTACTCGAGATCGTCCGGGTGCGCCACCACGGCGAGGGCGCGCTGCCAGTCGGAGGGCATCGGTTGAAGCTGCTGAGGCTGGGGGGACTGCTGCGGCTGCTGTGTCGGCTCGGTTGTCATGGGCGCAGAATAAGCGGCGAACCTCCCATTCCGGTTCTACTCGCGGGCTGTTGCCGCTGGTTGCCGCGCTAGATGTCGCCGCGCGTCAGTGCGAGCAGCCGGTCCAGTACGCGCGGGCCGCCCGTCCGCAGACCGTCGTGTTCGAATTCGTCGGTGACCCAGGTGCGCAGTCCCTTGATGGTCCGCGCGGTCCGGAGCGCGTGCTCCGTGTCGACGTACAGGTCGTCGTGGTAGACGGCGGCGGCGACCGGCACCTCATTGGCCGCGAGGCGCTCGGCGTCGTACAGCACGGGCCAGTCGGTACGTTCAGCGAGCAGCTGGGCCGTCTCGCGCAGCGGGCGCAGCGCCGGGTCGCAGTCGAAGTGCCAGGGGTGGATGGTCTCGCCCGTGAAGAGCACCGGCCCTTCGCCCGCGAGCGCCTTGCCGATGTCGAACTGCGGGAACCCGGCGCGCACCCGTTCGGCCGCCCAGGCGGTGGGCCGCGCGCCCTGGGCGTAGATCGCCTCGTGCAGGACGGCGTAGAGCGGATGCGCGGCGTACGAGAGCGCGCTCTGCACGGCCTCCTGGAAGGTGTCCGAGAGCGCGGGGCCGTGCGACGTACGGGCGAAGGCGTTCTCCAGGAGGTAGTGCAGCTGGTGGCTGCCGTCGCCGGAGCCGAGCATGATGCCGAGCGACTGGAATGCCTCGGGGCTGAGGGTGTAGCCGCTCGGCAGCACGGTCTGATTCTCGGTCAGGTGCTCGGCGATCCGGCGCGCCCGCTCGACGTCCTGGGGGTAACGGGCGTAGTGGGCGGCGTTTTTGCGCTCCATGCGGGGGAACGCCGCCTGGTAGATGTCGTCCGCGTGCCCGTCGACGCTCGGCAGGCCGCCGGTGATGAGCACCGTACTCAGCCCTTCGGGGGCGGTGGCGAGGTAGTGGGTGGCGCAGAAGCCGCCGAAGCTCTGGCCGAGTACGGTCCAGGGCGCGCCGCCGGTCAGCCGGTGCCGGATCGTCTCGCAGTCGCGGACGATCGAGTCGGCGCGGAAGTGGGCGAGGTAGTCGGCCTGCTCCTGCGGGCCGCCGCACAGAGGCAGGCTCTGCCGGTTGGCGGGCGTGGAGAGCCCGGTGCCGCGCTGGTCGAGGAGCAGTACCCGGAAGTCCTGGAGTGCGCGGCCGAGCCACGCCTGGCGCCCGACGAAGCGGCGTGCGCCGAATCCCGGGCCGCCCTCCAGGTAGACCAGCCACGGCAGGTCCGCGGTGGTCCTGGAGCTCGACACGACCTCTCGCGCGAAGAGCTCGATGCGCTCCCCCGAGGGGCGGGCGTGGTCGAGGGGGACGGTGAAACGGTGGTCGGTGAGGACGGTGCCGGGCTGGCGATAGCTGGTCACAGTTACTCCCGTTCTGTTCACTTCCGCATAGTTCAGCACACCCTGGGGCGGTGACTCGTACAGTCGCGGCCCGTGTGCGCCTTGTCCCTGCCGCTTCTACCGTGGCGTACATGATCCGGTTCGAGCAGGTCGGCAAGGTGTACCCGGACGGCACGGCCGCCGTCCACGACCTGTCCTTCGAAGTGGCGGAGGGTGAGCTGGTCACCTTGGTCGGCCCTTCGGGCTGCGGGAAGACGACCACCATGATGATGGTGAACCGGCTGATCGAGCCCACTTCGGGCCGGATCCTGGTGGCCAGCGAGGACATCGCGGCCGTCGACCCGGTCAGGCTGCGCCGCCGTATCGGCTACGTCATCCAGCAGGTCGGTCTCTTCCCGCACCGCACGGTCCTCGACAACACCGCCACGGTCCCCTTCCTCACCGGCTGGAAGAAGCCGAAGGCCCGGGCGCGGGCGGCGGAGCTCCTCGACCTGGTGGGGCTCGATCCGTCCGTGTACGGGTCGCGCTACCCGGACCAGCTGTCCGGCGGGCAGCGCCAGCGGGTCGGCGTCGCCCGCGCGCTGGCGGCCGATCCGCCGGTGCTCCTGATGGACGAACCGTTCGGAGCGGTCGACCCCGTGGTGCGCGAGCGACTCCAGGACGAGTTCCTCGGTCTCCAGGCGACGGTCCGCAAGACGGTTCTGCTGGTGACGCACGACATCGAGGAAGCGGTACGGATGGGTGACCGGATCGCGGTGTACGGACAGGGGCGCATCGAGCAGTTCGACACGCCGGCGACAGTGCTCGGCGCGCCGGCCACCCCCTGTGTGGCCCGGTTCGTGGGTGCGGACCGGGGCCTGAAGCGGCTGTCCGTCACCGAGATCGAGGCCACCGACCTGGAACAGCCGCCGGTCGCCCGCCTGGACGAGCCCGCGCGGGACGCGGCGGCCCGGCTGCGCGCCGACGGTGCCCGGTGGGCCGTGGTCCTCACGGACGGGAACGAGCTGCACGGCTGGGTGTCCACCGAAGAGCTGAGCATCGCGGGACGGGGCAGCGGCGGCACGGTGGGTGACCTGGCCCGCCGGATGGAGGCCTGGGTGCCGGTGGGGGCGCCGCTCAAGCAGGCGTTCGGCGAGATGCTGCAGTACGACGCGGGGTGGGTGGCGGTGCTCGACGGCGCGAAGTTCGTCGGCGTACTCACTCCGGCGAAGCTCCACGAGGCGCTGCGCCGGTCGGTCGACGCGGACGCGCGAGGCGTACCGCGCGGCCAGGTGGCCTTCGACTCGGTGGCGGACGCGTAGCGGTCAATCACCTGTGCGCGGGGGCCTCTTGACCGGCGTGTCGGGTGACTCTAGGTTGCGGGGAAGAAAGCGCTTGCCGAGGGGCGCCGAGGAGCTCGCGTGGTGACCGGATACGAGGGAGTGCCCGGCGGTGTCGGCGTCTCGCTGCTGCGGGTGTACGACTGGCCCGCCGCCGACGGGCTGCGCGGCGGCACACCCCACCTCCACCTCACCTGCTCCGAGGGTTACTTGGTGACGGGCGGCCGGGGAGCGGTGCAGACGCTCACCGCGTCCGGCTTCCGGCAGACGCCGCTCGCCGAGGGGGCGCTGGTGTGGTTCACGCCCGGCACCATTCACCGGCTGGTCAACGACGGCGGCCTGACCATCGTCGTACTCATGCAGAACCGCGGCCTCCCCGAGGCGGGCGACGCGGTACTCACCCTGCCCCCGCCCCTGCTGGCCGACCCCGCGGCGTACCGGGCCGCGGTGACGCTGCCCGCCGGCGGCACCGAGGAGGAGCTGGCGCACGCGGCCCGGGTACGCCGCGACCTCGCCGTAGCGGGGTTCGCGGCGCTCCGCGCGGCGGCCGACGCCGGTGACCCCGGACCGCTCGCCGCGTTCCACCGGGCGGCGGCGGCTCTGGTCGGCCCGCTGACCGGCGGCTGGCGCGAGCGGTGGCGGGACGGGGCGGCTGCCGCGTCGGCCGACACCCGGGACCAGCTCGACCGGCTCGCGGACGGTGACTGCGGGTACCTCGCGCAGGCGGTCGTACGGGCGGAGCAGCCGGCGCACCTCGGAAGGTTCGGCATGTGCGGCCGCTTGGACGTCTACCCGGCGGCCTGATGCCTCAGCTGCCCGCCGGGATCAGCCTCTTGGACTCCAGGTAGCTCCGGGCGACGTCCTCGGGCAGCCTGCGCCAGCTGTCCACCTGCTCGTTGAGGGACGCCAGGTCCTTGGTCGTCAGTACGGTGTTGAGCTTGTCCAGAGCGCGCTTCACCCCGGCGGATCCGGCCCGCGACCTGTTGACCACCGGCACGATGTGGTCGGCGTTCTGGAGCTTCTTGTCGTCCTTCAGCAGCACCAGGCCGAAGTCGTCGAGGGTCGCGTCGGTCGTCGTGGTGAGGACCATCTGGTCCTGGCCGTTCTGGACGGCCTGTTTCGCCGGGGTGGTGCCGACGCCCTTGGGATCGACGGCGGTGATGTCGATGCCGTACGTCTTCTTGAGGCCGGGCTCGCAGTAGGGGCGCTGGACACACTCGTCGCCCGCCGCGAGCCGCACCGGCTGCCCGGACCTGCCCAGGTCGGAGAGGGTCTTCAGCCGGTGTTTCGCGGCGTACGACGCGGCGACGGCGAAGGCGTTCTGGTCGACGGCGCGGCCGGCGTGGAGGACGACGAGGCCGCGCGGGGCCGCCAGCGCGCGCAGGGCGGTCATGGTGGCGCCGAGGTCGGGAGAGCCGACGGGCGCGGCGTCGGCGCCGTTGGCCTTGGAGTTGAGCCAGTCGGCGAAGGTGGCGGCGTACTCGGGTACGACGTCGATCTGGCCGCTCTCCAAAGCGGGTTCGTAGATCTCACGGTTCGTTACGGACAGGATCGTCGTCGCGTACCCGGCCCGGTCGAGGAGGAGAGCGTACATCCGGGCGAGCAGGTCGCTCTCGGTGAAGCCCGCCGATCCGACGGTCAGCCGGCGGCTGTCGCCGGGCGGCGCGGTGACCTCGCCCCGGTCCTCCAGGGCGGGCCCTGTGGTGCAGGCGGTGAGGGTGAGCCCAAACGTGACGGCGGCGGCGACGCGAACGGCTTTCACGTCGCACCGCGCCTTGTCCACTGGGGCCCGAGCCGCTGTGCGACCTCGAACAGACCCTCCATCAGCAGCGCGAAACCCGCCACCAGCACGGCCCCCGCGACCACCTGCGGGGTGCTGGCGAGATTGAAGCCGGCGGTGATGATCCGGCCGAGACCGCCGCCGCCCGCGAGCGCGGCGATCGTCGCGGTGGCGACGAGCTGTACGGCGGCGATACGCACTCCGGTGAGGATGAGCGGAAGGGCGAGCGGGAGCTCGACGCGCCACAGCAGCTGGCCGCCGGTCATGCCCATCCCGCGCGCCGCCCGGACGATGTCGCGGTCGACGCCGCGCATGCCGACGTAGGCGTTGGTGAGCAGCGGCGGTACGGCGAAGAGCACCAGCGCGATGATCGTCGGCCATTCGCCGTGCCTGCCGATCGGGGTGAGCAGCAGCAGGACGAGGACGGCGAAGGTGGGGACGGCGCGACCGACGTTGGAGATGTTGACGGCGAGCGCCCCGCCCTTGCCGAGATGGCCGAGTACGAGGGCGACAGGCAGCGCGATCAGGCAGCTGAGCAGCAGGCAGACAACGGTGAGGAAGAGATGCTCGCCGAGCCGGCTCCAGATGCCGCCCTCGCCCGACCAGTTCGCGGAGCTGGTGAGCCAGTCCCAGGCCGCGCTGAGGGTGTTCACGCTCGCGCCTCCCGCATCCAGGGCGTGAGCGCCCGCTGAACGCCGAGCAGCAGGAGGTCGGCGGCGACGGCGATCACGACGCACAGGACGGACGCGGTGAGGACCTGGGCCTTGAAGTAGGCGTTCATGCCGGTGTAGATGAGGTTGCCGAGGCCGCCGTACCCGACGATCGCGCCAATGGTGACGAGGGAGACCGCCGAGACGGTGGCGATGCGCAGGCCGGCCATGGCGGCGGGGAACGCGAGGGGCAGTTCGACGGCGAGCAGCAGCCTGACGGGCCCGTAACCCATGCCGCGGGCGGCCTGCCGGGTCTCTTCGGGCACCGCGCGCAGTCCGGCGAGGATGTTGCGTACGAGCAGGGTGAGCGAGTAGAGGACGAGCCCCGCGATGACGAGCCAGGCGGAGAGCCCGTACACCGGCAGCAGCAGCGAGAACATCGCGAGCGACGGGATCGTGTAGAGGACGGTCGTCACGCCCAGCACCGGGCCCGCCGCCCCGCGCCGGCGTCGGGCGGCGACGGCGAGGGGGACGGCGAGCACGAGCCCGAGGAGGACGGAGACGACGGTCAGCTGGAGGTGCTGGAGTACGGCGTCCAGGAGGATCTCGCGGCGGGTGGACAGGTACGCGCCGCAGAGCCACTCGTTGCGCGCGAGGCAGTCGTCCGGGGGCGCGGTCACCCTTTCATTGCAGCCCGCGGCCGGGCGGGGCCGCGCGTATTGGTGGACTGTTCGGGGTGGGCTGCGCCCGGCGGCGCTCCCCTGTTCATGGCCGAACTGAAATTCCGGACATGAGCAGAGATAATGCGTCTAGTGATGTCCAAGGGGGTGGAAGAGGACAAGGCGAGGTGTGACAGTAAGGCAAGGTGTGACAACAGGCCGCATAGGGCCAGGTGGGAGCAGCCTTGATCCGCGTTCTTCTCGTCGAGGACACCCGCCTCGTGCGGGGAGCGATTGCCGCTCTTCTCTCGCGCGAAGGGGACATCGAAGTGGTCGCCGAAGCCGACGGGAATGGTGAGGTCCTCACGCGGGCGCTGATGTGCCGCCCCGATGTGGTCGTGATCGACGTCGACTGCAAGGAGGGCGAGGAACTCGCCGCGGCGGGCGAGCTGAGCGCGCGTCTCCCCGACTGCCGGATGCTGCTGATGATGGCCTCGCCGACGCCCGAGCGCCTGCGGCGCATGCTCGACCTGCACGCTGCCGGTGTCATCAGTACGAACGCCCCGGCGGACCGCCTGGTCTACGGCGTCCGCAAGCTGGTCAGAGGGCAGCGGTTCATCGACCCGGAGTTCGCGCTGGTCGCACTCGACTCGGGAGAGAACCCACTGACCCCCCGGGAAGTGGAAGTCCTGCGGATGGCCGCTGACGGCACGCCCACGAGGGACATCGCCGAGCGGCTGTCCCTGTCTGTGGGCACGGTCCGCAACCACCTGTCGGCGATCACGAACAAGGTCGGGGGACGCAACCGGATCGATGCGATCCGGATAGCTCGGGAGTCGGGCTGGGTGTGACAGCCGAAGTAAGGACCTGATCATCGCGTACATGCCATACGCCCTACGGGTGCCGGAGTCCGGACTTCAGGAAACGGCTCGGCCAGGCCCCAGTGACCGACCAGATCCCGGTAGAGCGAGGAGTCGGCCATCAGCTCCTCGTGCGTGCCCAGGCGTACCCGCGTACCGTCCATGACCATGACCCGATCGGCTCGAAGGGCCGAGCTGATGCGGTGGGCGACGACGATCAGGGTGCCCCGGCGGCGGGCGAAGGCGTCCTCGGCGATCGCCTCGGCCACCGGATCGAGGTGGCAGGTGGCCTCGTCCAGCAGGGTCAGCCGCGGCGCCGGGAGAAGGGCCCGAGCCAGAGCGATGAGCTGGCGTTCGCCGGCCGAGAGCTCACGGGGGTCCAGAGGAGCGTCGTAGCCGCCCAGGCGCTCGACGAGCGGCGCCGCGCCGACGGCGCGGACGGCCGCCTCCATGTCCGGCCGGGTGGCACCGGGTGCGAGGTAGGTGAGGTTCTCCTCCAGCGTGCCGGTGAATACGTACGCCTCCTGCGGGATCAGCACGCGGTGGCGGGCCAGGTCGTCGCCGCCCAGCGCCCGGACCGGCACGTCATCGAGGCGCACCTGCCCGGCCTGCGGTTCGAGCACCCCTGCGATCAGCGCGGCGAGGGTCGACTTTCCCGCGCCGCTGGGGCCGACCACGGCCAGGTGTTCGCCCGGGCGCAGTACGAGGTCGAGGTCGCGGATCACCGGTTCCGCGGACCGTGCGTAGCCGAAGGTGAGGCCGCGAATCTCCACGAGTCCGGGTCCGCGCAGCCGCCGTGGCACGAGCCCCGCCGGCGGGCCGGTAACGGCGGCCACCGGCTCCGGTGCGTCGTCGGCGTTTTCGGTCCCCCCGGCGTTGTCGGCGTCCTCCGCGCCCTCGGGGTCCTCCCCGACCTCGGCCATCCGTCCCACCGTGACCAAAAGCCACAGTCCGCTGCTGCCGAGTCCCTGGACGAAGCCCTGCAGGGCCGGTTGCAGGCCCTGCGACACGTACGTCACCGCGCCCAGGATCGCCCCTGCCGTCACGCCGTTGCGCACCAGCCAGGGCGCTCCCAGCAGGATGAGGAAGAGGGGCACCCAGCCGCTGATTCCCAGGGCGGCAGTCCGGACCGCGGTGAGCCGCGCCAGCGACACAGTCGCCCGCCTCGCGGCGTCGACCTGTGCACCGGTCTCTGCTCGTACGCGCTCTTCGGCGCCGCAGGCGACCACGTCCCGCAGCCCGGCCGTCATGGCGCTCGTGGTCTCGGCGATGCGCTCGTCCAGCAGGATGACCGCGCGCTGCCGTGCGGCCATCGCCGGCAGCGCCGCGACGAACAGGGCGAGCCCGAGCAGCAGCGGGGGCAGGACGAGGAGGAGCAGTGCGGGATCGAGGCTGGCCATGCCCAGCAGGACGCCCACAGACGTGACGACAAAGCCCTGTATGAACAGGACGACCGCACCGTAGGCGTCGCGGGCCCGCTCCACATGCTCGGTGAGCCGTGCCACGCCGGCGGTGTCGGCCGGCTCCCCCAGCCGGGCGGACCGGTGCAGGGTGCCCGTGGTCACGAGGGTGACGAGCTCGTCCCGGAACGGTTCGATGAGCGCGGCGAGCCCCAGCATGGCGTGCCGGGTTCCCCACGCTCCGACGACGAAGGCGACCGCCAGTACCCCCAGCCAGAGGAGGCCGGTGACGGGCCGGTCGGCGAGGAATCCCCGGTCGACGGCGCGGGCCACGACCCACCCGGACAGGAAGGCCGGTACGGCCTGCACCAGCGACCAGCCCACGAGCCGCAAGTACGCCCGGCGGCGACGACTCAGCGACGAGCGCAGGATCTGCAGGGACCGCCGGTTCACCGCACACCCCCCGCGCCCGCGCCCACGCCGGCCACCGGCTCGGAGCGGGCGGGGGAAACCGGCTGGAACGCGGCCCGGTAGCCGGGATCCGCCCACAACTCGCGGTGCGTCCCCAGCCCGCGGACTCCGCCGTCGGCGAGCCAGACCACGACTTCCGCCCGGTCCGCGGTGGAGGCCCGGTGCGTCACGATGAGGCGCGTACGGTCGGCGAGCGCGCCAGTGAGCACCTGGCTGATGTGGTGCTCGGTCACGGTGTCCAGGCTGGCTGCCACGTCGTCGAGGATGAGCACCCGACCGGCCTGGACGAACGCGCGCGCCAGCCCGACCCGTTGCGCCTCCCCGCCGGAGACGGGGGTGTCGGCGACGCGACTGTCGTAACCCGACGGCATGTGCTGGATGAACGCGTCGGCCCGGGCGGCTTCGGCCTGCGCCGACACCTCGTCCGCGGAGGGGGTCCGTGGTCCGAACCCGATCGCGTCGGCGAAGGTCTCGCCGAGCAGCACGGGGCGTTCGAAGCCGTACGCCACGGCCTGGCGGAGCTCGCCCCGCGCGAGGCGGCGCAACGGCACCCCGTCGAGCAGCACGTCACCTTCGTCCGGATCGACGAGGCGCCCGGCCAGCGCGGCGAGCAGCGACTTGCCCGCTCCGGAGTTGCCCACCACGGCGACCAGAGCGCCTCCCGGGAGGGCCAGATCGAGGTCCTTGAGGACAGGGCCGCCCGCCCCCTGTACGGTCACCCGCCGGAACTCCAGCCGCCCGGAGCCGCCTTCGGGAAGTCGCTCATGCCCGTACACGACGGGTGGTTCGGCGACCACCTCGGCGATCCGCCCGGCCGTCGCGCGGGCCTGGGCCAGCTGGTTCAGCGACGACATCACGCCGCCGAGGCCGGCCGCCATGACGACGTACTCACTCGCCGCGAGCACGTCTCCCGGCGTGATACGCCCCTGTGCGAGCCCCAGTCCGGCCACTGCGAGGACGGCTACCACCAGCAGGGGAACGACGAGATCTCCGCGCGCCGAGATCCGCGCGATCGCGTTCCACATGCCCATTCCGTGCCGGTGCAGTTCGGGAAGGGGCGCGAGGACCCGTTGCGCCTCACGGTCGACGGTTCCTGCCGCGGTGATCGTCCGGATTCCGCCCAGGGCGTCGGTGAGCCGTGCGGCGATGGTGCCCTGCACGCGGAAGTAGCCCTCGTTCGCGTCGGAGATGCCACGGAGGAAGGCCCTCACGATGAGGACCACGAGGGGCATCCCCACCAGGAAGGTGAGGCACAGCCAGTAGTCGATGAACGCCAGGGCGACGATCGCTCCGATCGGCGGGACGAGGCCCATGACCACCCATACCAGGCCCGACGCGATGTTCCCGGTCCTGGCGGAGTTGCCGACCAGGCGGCTCACCAGGTCTCCCGGTGTGAACCTGCGGGTGGCACGCGTGCCGAGCGCGAGCACATGCCCCAGCAGCGTATGCCGCAGCCACGCGGTCGACCTGGCTTCTGCCGCCTGCCCCACGAGATCGTCCACGGCGTCGCAGGCCACCAGGATGAAGATCAACGCGCCGCTCAGGGCCAGCCACCGGGCCACGTCGCCGTCGCTCAGGACGGCGTCGAGCGTACGGCCCATGACGGCCGGCAGCGCCAGAGTAGCGCCGGTGAGCAGCAACGATGTGGCCGCCGTGACGCCCACCCAGACACCGCCTCGGCGGGCTGACGCCAGCAGAAGTCGGTCCGCCGCGCGGAGGCTCATGGCTCCTCCCAGCCGTCCCGGTCGCGCTCGGTACCGAGCGGCGCGCCTGCGCCGTGGTGAAAACCTCGGGTCCGTGCGAGACCGGGATACGGGTTGGGCGGGGACGCACGAGGCGCCCCCGCATTCGACGGTTACTTGCCGCTACAAAGCAACAGGCTGACGTTGCTCGCGCCGCCGGCGCAAAGCGTCACACTGAAGTTGCTGTGCCTCTTCTTGCCGCCGCCGCCGTAGCTGACATCCGGCTCAAGGCTCTGCAGTTCCAGGAGTGTCATCGAGGTTCACCTCCTCCCTGACCTCGTGGGGACGAAGGGGTTTGTGACCGTGCGGCGTGTCCGTCGCTGGGAGCGAGGAACGGCAGCCGCACGGGGCTGTTGTGAAGGACGGAGCCGACGGCGAGCAGGACGCCCGCGCTGCCGGTCGCGAGGTCGGTGGAGAGCCGCATCAGCTGTTCGCCCGGGAAGGCCAGGTGACCCTCGTAGGTGAGCGCGTGCCGTGACAGACGGCGCACATGCTCGGCAACCACCGGGTCACGCTCTGCGGCTGTGCCGGGAGGATGCGGCCGGCTGAGGGTCAGGATCATCCCCGCCATGCCTGCGAAGAGCCCGGACTGGATGAAGAATTGTTCCGTGGCCGCCCTGCGAATCGCGGCGGCCGCCTCGCGGAACCGGTCGTCCTGACGGTGGGCGAGGTAGTCCTCGAGCACCAGGCCGATGCCCGCGCTGCCGTTGCCGAGGTACGGCAAGGTCCGCCAGCCCTCGTCGACTTCCATCGCCCCGCTCGCCCGGACGATACAACGGTCCAGGTCCTGGCGGAGCGCCGTGGCTGCCAGGTCGAGGAACTCCGGGTCGCCGGTGTACTCGTGAAGCCGCAGGAACAACAGGGCGGGCCCCGTCGAGCCGCGCAGCAGCCCGGCGTACGCGTTCTCGTCGTCATCGTCCGCCGCCCCGTCGGCCGGTCCCAGCCGGTCGGCGACGATGCCCGCCACCGAGAACGCCGCGTCACGGAGCGCGAGGTCACCGGTGGCCGCGGCGAAGTGCTGAAGGTTCAGGCCGATTCCCGCCAGTCCCGAGCGCAGGTCGGGTCCGAGCTGCTGCCACTGCTCGCCCATGCACATGTCGAGGACCTTCATCGCCTCTTCGCGGTGGCCGAGGTGGTCGAGGACGTACGCGACACCGTGCAGGCCGTCGTAGAAGCCGAGGCGCGTGAGGGGTTCCGGGTGCAGGGCGCGGCGTACGAGCCACTCCTCGTGGTCGGGGTGGCGCCCGGCGCCGACCGCGTCGAGCGCGTACAGCACCCCGGCCGCACCGTGCGCGAGGCCCAGACCCCCACCCGGCGCGGCGAACTGCTCGATGTCGCCCGGGAAGAGCCGGTCGTCACGCTCGGGTGTCGCGGACGCCAGGATGGCGGCGGCCATGGAGTCGCGGGCGCGTATCCAGCCCTCACGGTCCGGTTCCAGCCGCTGCTGGGTGTCGGCGCCTGCCGGTGCCCCGGGGCTTTCCCCGGTGATCACTCGTACCGCGTCGTCGAAGTATCCGTGGGGCACCGGGAATGTACGGGCTGCCTCTTCGGCGAGCTGCCGCGCCTTTCCCTCGTCGAGCGGCAGCAGGCCGGTGAGCGGTATGAAAAGCGAGAGTCGCAGGCAGGCCAGGGCATAGCGGTCGATCTCGACACCGGTCCGGCCGGCCGGGACCACGAACCCGGGGGCGGCGAGGCGCTGTTCCCCTTGGTCGGCCACGTCCACCGAACCCTCGAAGTCGATCAGCACCAGTCGGCCGTCGGGGCGGACCAGCATGTTGTCCGAGTGGAGGTCGCCGACAATCAGGCCCCGCTCGTGCACGGCGGCGACGGCGCGCTCGACTTTGTCGAGCATGTCGAGAACCCATGCGGTGTAGGCGGCGGTGTCCGCGTCGTCGGTTTCCGGAAGCACGAGGGGGCATTTGTCGACGAAGAGGCTGTTGAGCGTCTGCCCTTCGACGAACTCCTCCACCAGGAAGTGGTGTTCCCCCAGTACGAAGTGGTCGAGCAGGGCGGGCACACAATCGAGCCCGCTCAATCGCTCGAGGGCTTCCCGCTCACGGCGTTGCCTGGTGACCGCGTCGGCGCGGTCCAGGGTGAGCCCCGCGTACGGCCGGGCCTCCTTGAGCACGACTCGCTGTCCTGTCCGTACGTCCTGACCGGTGTAGAGGCCACCGCCGTTGGAGAAGTGCAGGGCGCTCTCGATGCGGTACGGCAGATCACCGACGGTCATGTTGTTGCGTGCGGCGAGGTGGGGTTCGAGAAAGCGGGGCATCGTCACCCAGTCCGGCACCCGGAACGTGGGTCCGCGCACGTCGGGCACGAGCCGGCCTGACTCGTCCTCGATCGCCGGCACCGGCTCCCCCTCCGGCGATACGCAGGTCCGGTAGGTGAAACCGCCGTACCTGACGTACAGCGGACCGGAGCCCCAGCGCAGGTCGCTGAGGATGTACGGGCCGGGCCGGCCGTCCAGGACGGCGCCCAGCTCGCGGAGGACCACCTCGAGCTGGGCCTCGTCGGCCGGATAGATCGTCAGGAACTTGCCGCTCGATCCGCGGGGGGCGTACTTCCCGTTCGCGAGGAGGAGGTCGTCCTCGCTGGGGAGGAACTTGAAGGCGATCCGGCGGGCGACGCAGTAGTCCCATACGTCGTCGAGGATGTCCCGGGCGTTGTCGAGGCACGCCGACACATGGATCTTCCAGCCCTGCGGGGGCAGCTCGGCGCCCTCCGGACCGAGCACCACCCACTCGCCCAGTTCGGCGCGCAGCCACCCGTCGGGAGCCGGACATCGCGTCCGCTCGAAGTCTGCTCTGTCCCCTTGCGCGCTGGTAGGCGTGTCGTAAAAGTGGGGATCCATGAGGCAATAGGCCTCGTAGCGCATATCCACGGGAGTCTCCGTCGTGGGCTCGGTGTCCCTGAGGCAGATCCGTTGCTCTGTGGCCTGGCTGGAAATCTGGGCGCTTGTCGGGAATATTCGCTCTGATCACTAGCGAGGATTCCAGAGTTGCCCGCCACGAAACACCACCCTTTGTCACGCATGCGGCGTGAGAACGTCACGTCGGGGCCGGTAAAAACGCCGGCCAGGGCGTATCGGCCCTGGCCGGCGGCACACCGCTCACTCGCCGCGCTGTTACGGCGCCATCTCGTACGCCCCGGACAGCGCCTCCACGCGCTGCCAGACCCGGGCCGCGCGGGCGTCGTCGACGACCGGGCGCCGGACCGCGCCCAGGGCCCAGTTCTGCTGCTGCTCGGTAGCGGAATCCTTGCCGTACAGCTCGACGGCGTACGAGGAGAAGTCGCGTACCAGGACGGCGAACAGCTCGTCGAGCACGTCCTCGTCCAGGCCGGTCAGGCGCGCCTGCTCCAGGATCAGCTGGCCGTGAACCACCAGCGCGAACAACTGGCCGACGGCGAGGAGAAGGTCCAGGTCTCGGCTCTGCTGCTCGTCGGGGGCGGCGGTGGTGACGAACTCGCACAGGGCGTCCGCCTGTTCCCGGAAGCGGCCGACGTTGGGCACATCGGCGTACGCGTCATAGGCGGGGCGCCAGTCGTGGAAGCGTACGGATCCCAGGCCACGGGCCGGCCCCTGACGGAAGAGGAACGCGTCGTCGGCCGCGTCCAGTCGGGTGGGCACGGGCGCGTACTCGGCCGGACGCAGCAGGTGGTTGGCCATGAACTTGAGGATCAGCGCGAGGTTGACGTGGACCGTGCCCTCCAGCTTCGGCAACCCCCGGATCTCCTCGGCGGCCTGGGAGAAGTACGTGTCCTTCTCGAAGCCCTTGGCGGCGATGACGTCCCACATGAGGTCGATGACCTTCTCGCCCTCCGTGGTCACCTTCATCTTCGTCATCGGGTTGAACAGCAGGTACCGGCGGTCGTCGGGGCCGGCGGAGCGGAAGTAGTCGACGGCGCGGGCGCTGAACAGCTTCATCCCGACGAGGCGTACGTACGCGTCGGTCAACTCGCGGCGCACGTGCGGGAAGGCGGTGACGGGGCGACCGTAGAGGATCCTGTTGTGCGCGTGGGTGACGGCCTCGTACATCGCGTGCTCGCAGATGCCGATCGAGGCGGTGCACAGGTTGAACTTGCCGACGTTGACGGTGTTGAGGGCGGCGTCGAAGGCGGCGCGGCCGGTGTGCAGCACGTCGTCGGGACCGACGGGGTAGTCGTCGAGGCGGAACTCACTGACGTACTTCGACGAGTCGACGACGTTCTTCACGAGGTGGTACGCCGGGTGGCGGCTGTCGGCGGCGAAGAAGACGTAGCCGTCGGGGCCTTCGACGTCGGTGCGGCGGCCGAAGACGGAGACCAGGGCGGCGGCGTTGCCATTGCCGATGTAGTACTTCGAACCGCTCGCCCGGAAGCCGCCGTCACCGTCGGGCTCCAGCAGCATGTCGGTGGAGTAGATGTCGGCGCCGTGGGTCTTCTCGGACAGGCCGAAGGCAAACACCTCGCCCTGGGAGAGGAGTTCGGCCGCGCGGGTTCGAGCGGCGGCGTTGTCGCTCTGCCAGACCGGGCCGAGACCGAGGATGGTGACCTGCCACGCGTACCAGTAGTCGAGCCCGTAGAAGCCGAAGATCTCGTTGAGCGCGGCGATCCGGGCGGTGTCCCAGCGCGTGTCCTGCTCCGGCTGCCCTTCGGAAGCGGAGGCGGAGGCGGGCGTGAGGAAGGCGGCGAAGAGGCCTTCCTTGGCCGAGAACGCGAGGAAGTCCCCGAGCCAGGCACGGGAGCGGTAGTCGTCCATCAGCTTGCGCTTGCCGCGGTCCTCGAACCAGTCGACGGTGGCACGCAGCAGCCTGCGGGTCTCGGGGTCGAAGTGCGCCGGGTCGTAGGTGCGCGGGTTGAACAGCAACGGGTCAGCCATGGATGTTCGCCTTCCGGCTTGAGGGTGAGGTGGTGGGAGGTCAGGGGTGATGGCGCGTCAGCGCCGGGTGCCCAGTCGGTGGAGGGTGGCGAGTACGTCGTCGAGCCAGGCGAGCATCATCCGCTCGTACGCGATGCCGCCGCGCAGCACCACATGCTGAAGCTCCCGCCCGGCACCGGGCTCGCTGCCCGCGGTGGCCTCGGGTCCGGTGAAGTCCCGCCGCTCCCCCGCGAGATAGTGCGCGAGCCGGTCGGTGTGCGCCCCGTGGTGCCGCTCGACCTCGCGGATCAGCGCGGCCGGGTCGTCGAAGGCCGCGCCGCGGATCTTCACGGCGAGGTCGTGCCGGACGCTCTCGGGTTCGATCGGCTCGTGCAGCCACTGGGACAGGGCGGCCCGGCCGAGGGCTGCGACGGAGTACTCCTTCTTGTCCGGCCGGGCCTGCTGCGGTACGTCGCGAACGTCGATCCAGCCGTCGCTCTCCATGCGCTTGAGCACGCGGTAGATCTGCTGATGCGTGGCGTTCCAGAAGTAACCGATGGACCGCTCGAACCGCCGGGCCAGCTCATAGCCGGAGCCCGGCTGCTCCAGCAGGGAAACGAGGATCGCGTGTTCGAGCGCCATGCCCCGATCCTTCTATGCAACTCGTTGCATAGACAAGCGCCACCGCGCTGGTGAGACACGGCTCACCCGTCGCGCGAATGGCCCTCGGCACCACGAAGGTCTGCGCACCACCTAGGCGCGGGAGGCCGCGCGGGAGTACAAATAACAATGTGGTCGATCGTTTCACCCCGTACCGGGCGTGTCGGTGCGGTCACTAACCAGGAAGCGCCCGCGGAGCGTCGCCGGACAGGTCTTCGTCCTCCAGGTGGCGATCGTGTTGCTGCTCGCCGCCGGTGCCGTGCTGGCACTGGTGCTTCAGGCGCGCCACGACGGCGATCGTGAGGCCCGTAACCGGTCGGTCGCGGTCGCGGAGACCTTCGCCCACTCGATCGGGCTCCAGGAGGCGCTGAAGGCCCCCGATCCGTCCAGGATCCTCCAGCCGCTCACGGAAGAGACACGCAGACGGGCGGGCGTCGACTTCATCGTGGTGATGGACACCCGCGGTATCCGCTACACGCACCCCCAGCCCGACCGGATCGGCCAGCGGTTCGTCGGCACGATCGAGCCGTCCCTGGCCGGCCGGGTGCACACCGAGAGCGTGGAAGGGCCTCTGGGCCAGGAGATACAGGCCATCGTCCCGGTGACCGCCGCCGACGGCGAGGTCGTGGCGCTGGTCTCGGCCGGTCTCACCGTGCAGAACGTCACCGGTGTGGTCGAACGGCAGCTCCCTGTCATCCTCGGCGTCAGCGCGGCCGGCCTGGCCGTGGCCACCATCGGCACGGCACTGGTCACCAGGCGGTTGCGGCGGCAGACCCACGGGCTCGGGACGCTTGAGATGACCCGTATGTACGAACACCACGACGCGGTCCTGCACGCCGTCCGGGAGGGCGTCCTGATCACCGACGGGGACGGCCGCCTGCTGCTGGCGAACGACGAGGCGAAACGGCTGCTCGATCTTCCGGCCGACGCGGAGGGACAGCACATCGGGCAGCTTCCCCGCCTCGACCAGAAGATGGCCGGCCTCCTGCTGTCCGGCCGGGAGGCCACGGACGAGGTCCTCGCGGCCGGGAACCGGCTGCTGGTGGTCAACCAACGGCCGACAAAACCCCACGGCCAGCCCGAGGGGACGGCGGTCACCATCCGCGACTCCACCGAGATGCGCGTCCTGACGCGCCGGGCCGACGCCGCTCGCCGACGGCTGAAACTGCTGTACGACGCGGGTGTCGGCATCGGTACCACGCTCGACGTGGTGCGCACGGCCGAGGAGCTGGCGGACGTCGCCGTACCGCGGTTCGCGGACTTCGTGACCGTCGATCTGGCGGACCAGGTGCTGCACGGCGACGAGCCGACCGGCTCGGGCGCGGACCTGCGGCGTACGGCGGTCAGCGGCATCCGCGACGACCAGCCCCTCTATCCGCGCGGCAAACTGATCGACTTCCTCCCGTCCACCCCGCAGGCCCGCGGGCTCGGCAGCGGCCAGGCCGAGCTGGTGCCCGACCTGTCCGACGCGCCGGGCTGGTTCGCCCAGGACCCGCCCGTGGCGCGGAGCATCGTCGAGTACGGCATCCACTCCCTCATCACAGCGCCCCTCAAAGCGCGGGGCGTGGTCCTCGGAGTGGTCAACTTCTGGCGCATGGAGAAGCCGGAACCCTTCGACGACGACGATCTGTCCCTGGCCGAGGAACTGGTCGCGCGGGCCGCGGTCAGTATCGACAACGCCCGCCGCTACACCCGCGAACACACCGTGGCCGTAGCGCTCCAGCGCAGTCTGCTGCCGCGCGGCCTCCCCGAACAGAGCGCCGTCGAGGTGGCGCACTACTACCTGCCCGCGCAGTCCGGGGTGGGCGGCGACTGGTTCGACGTGATCCCGCTGTCGGGCAGCCGCGTCGCCCTCGTCGTCGGTGACGTGGTCGGCCACGGGCTGCACGCCGCGGCCACCATGGGGCGGCTGCGTACGGCGGTGCACAACTTCTCGTCCCTCGACCTGCCGCCCGACGAGCTGCTGTCCCGTCTCGACGACCTCGTTCAGCGCATCGACCACAACGGCGAGGACGGCGCCGACGCCGACGCCGACGACGGCATGCTGGGTGCCACCTGTCTGTACGCCGTGTACGACCCGGTGTCCCGGCGCTGCGTCATGGCACGGGCGGGACACCCGCCGCCGCTGGTGGTCCGTCCCGACGGACCGGTGGAGATCCTTCAGCTGCCGACCGGACCGCCGCTGGGGCTGGGCGGGATGCCGTTCGAAACCGCCGAGCTGTACCTGGAAGAGGGCAGCCAGCTCGTGCTCTACACGGACGGGCTGATCGAGGACCGTACCCGTGACATCGATGAGGGACTGGAGCTGCTGCGCGGGGCCCTGAGCCATCCCGACCGGCACCCGCAGGAGAGCTGCCGGGCAGTTCTCGACGTCCTGCTGCCGGCTCGTCCGCGGGACGACGTGGCCCTGCTCATCGCCCGGACCAAGACACTCGGCGCGGACCGCGTGGCCGAGTGGGACGTGCCGTTCGAACCGAGCGCGGTCGGTGCCATGCGGGCCGTCGTCGTGAAGAAACTGGACGAATGGGGTCTGTCGGCTCTCGCGTTCGGTACGGAGCTGATCCTCAGCGAGCTGATCACCAACGCCATCCGCTACGGCTCCGCGCCGGTCCGGATACGGCTGCTGCGGGACCGCACACTGACGTGCGAGGTGTCCGACGGAAGCAGCACCTCACCTCATCTGCGTTACGCCGCCACCACGGACGAGGGAGGACGCGGACTGTTCCTGGTGGCGCAGCTGAGCCAGCGGTGGGGGACCCGGTACACGCCGGCGGGCAAGGTCATCTGGGCCGAGCAGGCGCTGCCGGGCGCCTCGGGAGACCCGGAACAGGAGCTCCTGGGCTTCTTCGACATCGACGACATCGACATCGACACGCTCTGAGGCTCATGTCCGTCCAAGGCTCATGTCCGCCGGGTGCGGGCCAGGAGCACCGCCACGTCGTCCTGTGCCAGGCGGGCGGCCAGCAGCTGTTCGAGGATGCCGTCGCAGAGGTCGTCCAGCGGCTGTTCGCGGTGGACCAGCGCCCGCGCGAGCTGCTCCAACCCCTCGTCGAGGTCCCTGTCACGGGCTTCGATGAGGCCGTCGGTGTAGAGCACCAGCAGGCTGCCCGGCGGCAGCGCCACCCGCTGGGTCCGGAAGTCCTCGCCTCCCGTCCCCAGGGGCACGCCTTGCGGACCGTCGAGGAACGTGATCCCCCCGCCGGCCGTGGCGACGGCCGGCGGGGGGTGGCCCGCTCTGGCGATCACGCAGGTGGCCGTCGTCGGGTCGTGGACGGCGTAGACACAGGTCGCCATCTCGTCCTCGCCCAGATCGGCGACGACGGCGTCGAGGGAGCGGAGCATCTGCGCAGGGGAGACGTTATGGCGGGCGAGCGTGCGTACCGCTGTGCGCAGTTGTCCCATGACGGCCGCCGCATGGATCCCGTGCCCCATCACGTCCCCGATGACAAGTCCGGTCCTGCCCTGGGGCAGTGTGATGACGTCGAACCAGTCGCCGCCGACGTCGTGGTCACTGGCGGGGAGGTAGCGCCCAGTGAGTTCGAGGCCGGTGACCTCGGGCAGCGCGTTGTTCGACAGGCTGCGCTGCAAGGTGAGGGCGGCCTCCCGCTGGCTCGTGTACATCCGCGCGTTGTCGATGTTCAGCGCGGCGCGCGCGACCAGCTCGTCGACGAGTACGCAGTCCTGCTCGTCGAACGGCTCGCGGGTGCGCAGTCGCGTGATCACCACCGCGCCGAGCACCTTGCCACGGGCGACCAGGGGGATCAGCCGCGCGGAACCCAGGGTCGTGAGGTACGTACGCAGCCTGTCGGCGCGGGGGTCGGTGATCAGCGCCGGGACGTCGGACTGGTACAGGTTCATGGGCAGACCGTCGGCGATGACCCGCTCGTACACGGAGCCGGGTGGAATCCGGAAGGTCATGCCCGGCACGAGTTTCGCCGTGGGGGCGGACGGTTCGGGGAAGGCGGCCGCCAGCCGGCGGACCACACCGCGGGTGGACGCGGCGGCCTCGTCCGGTTCCAGGACTTCTTCCAGCAGCTGTACGTCGGCCGAGTCGGCGAGCTGCGGCACGAGCAGCTGCACGACTTCCTCGGCGGTCTGCCGCAGGTCCAGGGTGGTGCCGATCCGGGTGCCGGCCTCGGCGAGCAGAGCGAAACGGTGCTGGGCCCGCTCGGCCTCGATCTGTGCCTGCTGGCCCTCGGTGATGTCGATGAGGGAGGCGATCAGCCCCAGCCGCCGGCCGGCGTTGTCGAGCAGCGGGGCGTACGAGCAGGACCAGGTGCGGTCGCGGTCGGGGTCGGCAGGGGTCCGGCCGGTCCGGCGGGCGTCGACCACGGTCGTGCCCCGCTCCAGGACCTGGCGCATCGTCGCCTCCAGCGCCGTGGCGTTGACGCCCGGCACCACCTCGGTCAGCCGCTTGCCCAGGTGCTCGGCGGCGGAGACACCGTTCATCCGGGCCAGGGCGTCGTTGACGCGCAGGAACCGGAGGTCCGGTCCGAGGGTGGCGAGGCCGATGGGTGACTGGGTGAAGAGGCTCTCGAGGGCCGCCAGAGAGTCCCGCATGTGCAGGACTTCCGAGGTCTCCACGGCGATCAGCAGGGTGCCCGGCCGTCCCCGCGGGTCGGTGGCGGGGACGATCCACATCTCCATCGTCACGTCGTGACCGTCGCGATGGCGCACCGGCAGGGTTCCGACGACGGTCTCTCCCCCCTGGACCCGCCGCGTCAGCTGATCGGCCAGTTCCCGGTTGCCGTCGGGAACCAGCAGGGGGGTGGCAGGACGGCCGATGACGTCTTCGGGCTGATGTCCGAGCAGGTCGCGGGCGGCCAGCGACCACTCGACGATGCGCCCGTCCGCGTCCTCGCGCCACAGCGCGATCGGAAGCAGTTCGCGGAGCACACCCGCGTACCCGACGACCGCCGGGGGCTGTGCCGGCACCTCGCCCGCCGACTGGTGTGTGTCCAACGCATCGACCTAACCCCGGGAGGGTGCATTTCCTACGGAATCACCTTATCCGAGGCTTCGGTGCGGAGCGCTTCCCCGGGGAATCGTGCTCAGGCCGCGGCTGTGGTGGGTGCCGCGCGAGCCGCTTCGTTCGTTAAAGTGAACGAAGGCGATGGAGGGGGAAGGCGTGAGCGACCACAGGGGCTCGATCCAGGAGATGCTGGCGGCCAATCTCCGGCGGGCAAGGGCCCTGCACGGGCTGTCGCTCTCCGAGCTGTCACGGCGCTCCGGGATCGGCAAGGCGACGCTGTCGCAGCTGGAGTCCGGGAGCGGCAACCCGACCATCGAGACGGTGTTCAGCCTGTCGCGCGCACTGGAAATGCCGGTGTCGGATCTGCTGGACGCGCGGCCACCCGGCGGCCTGACCGTGGTGCGCGCCGATGACGTGGAGGTGCTGAGCGGCGAGGGGGTCGACCTGCGCGCGCTCAGGCGGATCGACACGGGCGACACCGTCTTCGAGGTCTACGACCAGCAGTTCAGGGCGGATTGCCGGCAGGAGTCGCTCGGCCACACCGGTACCGAGCACACCGTCGTACAGTGCGGCAGGCTGGGCGTACGGGTGGACCGGCACGAGGTGGAGCTGGGCCCGGGCGACTATGTGGGCTTCGACGCGTCCCTGCCGCACGCATACCTCGCGACCGGGGGTCCGGTGCGCTCCGTACTGCTGCTGCAATACCGCAAGGACCAGGGGGCGCCGCAGGTGACGCCCCACCGCGATTCCTTGCCGCCGCTTGGCCGTTGACATGCCCCTCACCCCGCCATAGCCTCACCTTCGTTCGTTAAACCGAACGGAGGAGCGATGAGCGGAACGCGCGTGGCGGTGCTGGGCGCCGGGATCGTCGGTGCGGCCTGCGCTCGCGAACTCGCCCTCGCCGGCTTCCGCGTCACCGTCGTCGACCGGGGCGGCCCCGCCGCGGCGACCACCTCGCACGGCGAAGGCAACGTCCTCCTCTCCGACAAGGGCCCCGGCCCGGAGCTGCTGCTGGCCCAGCTGTCCCGGAGGCTCTGGCCCGAAGTGCTCGGCGCGATCGCCGAGCGGTCCGCGCGGGGGGCCGCGGCGGTGGCGGCGGTGGAGTGGGAGCCCAAGGGAGGCATCGTCGTCGCGACCACCGACGCCGGCGCCCGTGAGCTGGCCCGCTTCGCCGGCGCCCAGCGCGAGGCCGGCGTACGGGCGGAGGTCCTCGGCCCGGAAGCGCTCGCCGAGGCCGAGCCCCATGTCACCCGCGACCACACCGCGGCCCTGCACTACCCCGACGACGCCCAAGTGCAGCCCGCAGGCGCTGCCGTGGCACTGCTCACGGACGCACTCACGGCCGGTGCGGCGCTGCGGACCGGGTGCGAGGTGCTCGGGGCCGTCACGCGCGGGGGCCGCCTCATCGCCGTACGTACCTCGGCCGGCCTCCTCGATGCGGACCTGTTCGTCAACGCGGCGGGCCCGTGGGCCGGCGAGCTGGCCGCCCGCCTCGGGGCACCGGTCGACGTCCGGCCCCGGCGCGGCGACATCCTCGTAACGACTCCCCTGCCGCCCATGGTGTTCCACAAGGTCTACGACGCCGACTACGTGGGCGCGGTCGGCAACAGCGCGGAGGAATTGCAGACCTCGGCGGTGGTGGAGTCCACCCGGGCGGGCAGCGTTCTGCTGGGTTCCTCACGCCGTCGGGCCGGCTTCGACGACCGGCTGCGCCCCGAGGTGCTCTCGGCGATCGCCGCCAAGGCGCTGCGGCTGTTCCCCGGCCTGGCCGGCGTACCGGTGATGCGTGCGTACGGCGGCTTCCGCCCCTACGTGCCCGATCACCTTCCGGTCATCGGCTCCGACCCCCGGCTCCCGGGCCTGTGGCACGCCGGTGGCCACGAGGGCGCCGGGGTCGGCCTGTCACTCGGCACGGCGGTGATGTTGCGCGACCTGATGCTCAATCAGCCGACGGAGATCGACGCGACGGCGTTCCGGGTGGACCGTCCGGCCGTACTCGGCGCAGCCGCGCGCACCGGAAATGAGGAGACGATATGAGCCCGCGACGTGTCCCCGTGGAGAGCGACGCCGCCGGACGGCGTGACCGGCCGCTGCGGATCACCGTCGACGGCGAGCCCCTTGACGGTATCGCCGGCCAGAGTCTCGCGGGCGTGATGCTCGCCGCCGGCCGCCTGGCCTGGCGCCGCGGCCCCTCCGGCAGCGCCCGCGGGGTGTTCTGCGGCATCGGCGTCTGCTTCGACTGCCTGGTGACCGTGGGCACCGAGCGCGACGTGCGCGCCTGTCGGCGCCGGGCCCGCGACGGCGACGTGGTGACCACTCAGTCCCGGGTCGAGGAGGAGCGGTGACGCGCCGTCATGTCGTGGTGGTCGGCGCAGGTCCCGCCGGCCTCGCGGCGGCCGGCGCGGCGCTCGGCGCGGGCGCCGATGTGACGCTGATCGACACGGCGGAGCAGCCCGGCGGCCAGTACCACCGGATGCTGCCCGCCGCGTACGCCGCCGACCGTCCGGAGCGGCTCCAGCACGGCTGGGCGGCCTTCGACCGACAGCGCCGGCGGGTGCTGACCCATCCGCGCTGTACGTGGTGGCCGGAGACCGCGGTATGGGCGTTGGAGCGTCCGGCTCCGGGTGAAGCCGGTCCGTCACGGGTGCACGTACTGCGCGGAGAGGCCGACGGCAGTGACCGGCGGCGCCACGTGCTCGATCCCGACGCGCTGGTGCTCGCCGTCGGCGCTCACGACCGGGTGCTGCCCTTTCCCGGCTGGGAGCTGCCCGGGGTGTTCACGGCCGGCGCGGCACAGGCTCTGGCCAAGGGGGAACGGGTGGTGGTCGGCGACCGCGTGGTGATCGCCGGCACGGGACCGTTCCTGCTTCCGGTGGCCGCGTCGCTGCTGGAAGCCGGCTCGCGGGTACTGGAGGTACTCGAGGCCAACGGGCCGGCCACCGTGGCCCGGGGCTGGTCACGCCGCCCCTGGGACTTGGGCGCGCAGGCGGCCGCCGGAAAGGCCCGCGAACTCGTCGTGTATGCGGCGGGCCTGATCCGCCGTCGGGTGCCGTACCGGACCGGGCGCGCCGTCATCGAGGCGCGCGGCCGGGGCCGGGTGGAAGAGGTCGTCACCGCGCGGCTGCGGCCGGACTGGTCGGTGCTGCCGGGCAGCGAGCGGACCACGGCGGTGGACGCGCTGTGCGTCACGCACGGCTTCAGCCCGCAGCTGGAGTTGCCGCTGGCCGCGGGCTGCGCGCTGCACGCGTCGTACGGCGGCGAGTTCGTGGCGGTCGACGACGACCAGCGCACCAGCCGCCCCGAGACGTATGCCGCCGGCGAGATCACCGGCATCGCCGGCGCCCCGGCCGCGCGCGCGGAGGGTGCCGTCGCCGGGTGGATCGCCGGCGGCGGCGACCCGGCGGCCCCTGCCCTCGGCCGCCTGCGCCGGAGCCGGGACCAGGGCCGGACCTTCGCCGGGCGGCTGGCCCGGGCGCACCCCATCGGCGCGGCCTGGTCCGGGTGGCTGCGGCCGGACACGGTGGTCTGCCGCTGCGAGGAGACGGACTACGCCACGCTCCGCAAGGCCCTCACCCACCCGGCAGGCGCCGCGGCGCGCGTCGCCAAGCTGGAGACCCGGGCCGGACTCGGCCCGTGTCAGGCCCGCATCTGCGGCCCCACCGTCGCCGAACTCAGCGCGCGGCTGGGCAGCACTCCCGCGGCCGGCCCCGGCCCCGTGGACGGGCTGCCGCCCGCCTGCCCGCACCGTCGGCCGATCGCCCAGCCCATTCGGCTCGGCGAACTGGCCGCGCCCCCCGACCCGACGAAGGAGAACGATTCGTGAGCGACACCACGCAGCAGCTCAGCACTCTTCGGGGGCTCGGCGCTCTCGGCGGCGTAATCGTGGCCACAGCCCTCCCCTATTACGAGAGCGCGTCGGCGCCGGCCGGGCTGGCAGTGGACTACGACCGTTACGCCGAACACTGCAAGTGGCTGGTGGACAACGGCTGTCACGGAGTCGGCCCGAACGGCTCGCTGGGCGAATACTCCTCCCTGACGGACGAGGAGCGGCGGGCGGTGGCCCGTACCGCGATCGAGGCGGTGGACGGCTCCGGCACGGTCGTCGTGGGCGTGCACGGCGCCGGCTCGCACCAGGCCAGGCACTGGGCCGAGATCGCGGCCGAGGACGGGGCCGACGGGCTGTTGTGCCTGCCGCCGACGATGTATCGCGCCAACCGGGACGAGGTCCTGGCGCACTACGAAGCGGTCGCGTCCGTAGGCCTTCCGGTGATGGTCTACAACAACCCCATCGACACCAAGGTCGACCTGACCCCGGGCCTGCTCGCCGAGATCGCGCAGATCGACAACATCGTCGCGGTGAAGGAGTTCTCCGGCGACGTGCGACGCGTACTGGAGATCAAGGAGCGGGCGCCCGGCCTTGAGGTGATCAGCGGCGCCGACGACGTCGTGCTGGAGAGCCTGCTGATGGGAGCCACCGGCTGGTTCGCCGGCTTCCCGAACGTGTTTCCCGCCGCGTCGGCCCTGCTGTTCGAGCTGGCCACCACCGGCAAGCCGGCGGAGGCCCGCGCGCTCTACGAGCCACTGGTCGCCGCCTTCCGGTGGGACTCCCGTACCGAATTCGTACAGGCCATCAAGCTCGGCATGGAGCAGGTCGGCCGCTTCGGCGGCGCCTGTCGCCCGCCCCGCGGCCCCCTGTCCCCGGCTCAGCGTGAGCAGATCGGCGCCGACATGGCCCGCGCCGTCGCGGCGCTCGGGAAGCGGTCGGCCTGATGCGTTCGGTCCGTACGATCAGCGCGGTCGACTCCCACACCGAAGGCATGCCCACCCGGGTGGTCACGGGCGGTGTCGGCCCCGTCCCTGGCGACACCATGGCCGAGCGCCGCCGCTACGCCGTGGACCACCTCGACCCGCTGCGCCGGTATCTGGTCGACGAGCCGCGCGGACACGCGGCGATGAGCGGCGCGATCCTCCAGCCGCCGACCCGGCCGGACGCCGATTGGGGCGTGCTCTACATCGAGGTGAGCGGATTCCTGCCGATGTGCGGGCACGGCACCATCGGCGTGGCCACCGTGCTGGTGGAGACCGGAATGGTCACGGTGACCGAGCCGGAGACGGTCGTACGCCTCGACACACCCGCCGGGCTGGTGGAGGCGCGCGTCACCGTCCGCGACGGCGTGGCCGAACGCGTCACCTTGCGCAATGTGGATGCTTTCGTCACTGAGCTGGACGCGGCCGTGGAGGTCCCGGGCGTGGGTGTCGTCCGCTACGACATGGCGTACGGCGGAAATTTCTACGCCATCGTGGAACTGGAGCAGCTGGGGCTCCCGTTCGACCGGGCGCGCAAGGACGAGATTCTCGCCGCCGGCCTGTCGATCATGGAGGCGGTGAATGAGCAGAGGCGGCCGGTGCATCGGCTGGATCCGCTCATCGGCGGTTGCAAGCACGTGCAGTTCATCGCCCCCGGCTCGCATGCCAGGCATTCCCGCAACGCCATGGCCATTCACCCCGGTTGGTTCGACCGCTCACCGTGCGGCACCGGAACGTCCGCGCGCATGGCGCAGTTGCACGCTCGCGGGGAGCTCCCGCTGAACACGGAGTTCGTCAACGAGTCGTTCATCGGCACCCGGTTCACCGGACGCCTGCTCGCCGCGACCGAGGTGGCCGGCCTGCCGGCCGTCGTGCCGGAGTTCTCCGGCCGGGCGTGGATCACCGGGACTGCGAACTACCTCCTCGATCCGGGCGATCCGTTCCCCCACGGGTTCGTGCTGTAGTCAGCTATCCCCTGAGAAGTACGCCTCAGGGGTGACTTTCGCAGACGGATCTCCTTCTGCGGAAGGTTTACCCCGGAAGAAACGGATGATGCGATAGCAGGCCGATCATGTGAAAAGCTGAAAGGCCTTTGATGAGTGGCATGCTGAAGCGTCCCAAGGATCGCTTAGGTCACGCGCAGACCGGCGTCCGTACGCACGCCGGTCTGCGCGTGACCTCCGTGGCAAGCACCCTGCGCTGGGCGTCTTCGCGATGGAGCTTCGTGGAGGAGGAAGTCGCGGGCCTGCGGCCCTTCGTGCGGCCGGGCGCCGTCTGCCTCGACATCGGTGCCGAGTACGGCCTCTACACCTGGGCCCTGTCCGCGCTCACCGGACCGTCCGGAGCGGTGCACAGTGTGGAACCGCTGCCCGGCCCCGCGCGCTGGCTGCGTACCGCGGCCTCGGCCCTGGGCTGCGACAACGTCACCGTGCACCGCACGGCCTTCGGCGAGCGAGCACAGCAGGGGACGATGAGTCTGCCCCGGCGCCGGCTGCTGCCCGTCCACGGCCGTGCCTACCTGACCGAGGGATCGTCCGGTCCCGGCCCCAACTCCGAATTCCCCACGTCCCGTTCGGTGGCCACTCCGGTGCGGACGGTGGACGGCATGTGCACATATCTGGGGCTGGACCAGGTCGACTTCATCAAAGCCGATGTCGAAGGCGCCGAGGCGGCCGTGCTGTTGGGAGCCAAGAACACGCTGTCGCGTCATCGGCCCGCCTTGTTGCTGGAGATCGAGGACCGTCACCTCGCGAAGTACGACATGAAGTCGGCCGAACTCGTGAGCCGGCTGGGTGGCCTCGACTACGACATGTACCGCTGGCGCCACGGGGTTTGGGATCGCGTCGCCGATGTAAACGACGACTGCCGCAATTACCTCTTCACGGCTGAACCGATCCCCTCCAGCTGAAAGATCCGGACACTTCCATGGGCTCCACCACTCTTGTCATAACCAACGACTTCCCGCCCCGTCAGGGCGGAATAGAGACTTTCGTACACGCGATGGCCACGCGTGTGCCGGACAACGACGTTGTCGTCTACACCTCGCGGGAGCCGGGCGACACCGCGTACGACGCGACCCTGCCGTTTCCTGTCGTACGGGACCGCAGCGGCATGCTGTTGCCGACCCGGCGGGTCACCAGGCGGGCCGTTGAGATTGCCAGGGCCCACGGCTGCGACAGGGTGTGGTTCGGGGCCGCGGCGCCGCTCGCCCTGATGGCACCGGCTCTGCGCCACACCGGCGTACGCCGCATCGTCGCGACCACGCACGGGCACGAGATCTGGTGGGCCAGGACGCCCGGCCCGCGCCAGATGATGCGTCGGATCGGAGCAGGCGTCGACGTCGTCACCTATCTCGGCCAGTACACGCGTGACCGGATCGAGCCCGCTCTCGGCCCCCGCGCGCGGATGAGCCGCCTGGTACCGGGTGTCGACCCGCAGGCGTACCGGCCGGACACCGCTGCGGCCCTCGACGTGCGTACGGAGTTGGGCCTGCACGGGAAGCGCGTGATCCTCTGCGTGGCCCGTCTGGTCCCGCGCAAGGGCCAGGACCAGCTGATCCGCGCCCTGCCCCTGATCCGGCGACAGGTGCCCGACGCGGTGCTGCTGGTGGTCGGCCTGGGCCCCCACGAGGCCCGGCTGCGGAAGCTCGCGCTGACCCATGCCGACGGCTCGGTCCTCTTCCTGGGCGGAAAGACGCACGCCGAGACACCGCGGTACTACGCCGCGGCGGACGTCTTCGCCATGCCGTGCCGCACCCGGAAGGCCGGGCTGGAGGCGGAGGGGCTCGGCATCGTGTTCCTGGAGGCCGCGGCGAGCGGACTCCCGGTGGTCGTCGGCGACTCCGGCGGCGCTCCGGACACCTTGCTGGACGGCGTGACCGGTCACGTCGTGGACGGCACGGACACCGCTGCCGTCGCCGACGCGCTGACCCGGATACTGCTCGACACCGACCGGGCCGCCGAGATGGGCGCAGCGGGCCGCAGCTGGGTTCAGAAGTCCTGGTCGTGGGATGCGTCGGCCCGTCACCTGACGCGGCTGCTGACACCCGAGCGCGCCACGGTGGTCGTGCCCGGGCAGGAGTAGGGCCCGGCGTACCTCGGCGGGCCGCCACCACCGTGAGCTTCGCGATGTCGGGGGCGTAGACGGCAATCCAGTGCGGATGCAGCCGGTAGTGGACCACGTCGGGCCTTGGCGGCGCCGCGCGCCGTGCCGAAGTGCCACTTTCCGTGCGGGAAGTGCCCGTCCACACCGCTGATCCGCGGCTCGCCCTTCGCCGTCACGGTGGACAGGGCGAGGGTGTACATGCCGGTGAGGACCTGGGTGAGCTGCTCCACGGTCAGTGTGCGCTCGGTGTTGATGATCGAGCGCGGGTGCGAGGTGGAGCGGGGGTCACTGCGGCCACGGCCACCCTCTCCCCGGTGTCGCGAGCGACAATGCGCGACCGCCCCTGTTCGTACGTACGGAACGCCGCCCAGCAGGCCAGCAGGGCGAGCGCGAACACCGGCAGCCAGGCCACCCGGGCGAGCACCCAGACGGGGCTGTCGGGGACGGTGTGCAGGCCGGTCAGGGGTGCGCCCACGAGCAGGCCGAGGGCGGTGACGGCGATCATCGCGGTCTGGTGCCAGAGGAAGACGGTCATCGCGAAGAGGTTCACCAGTGCCACCGCCGCCCAGGCGGCGGGGCGCCGCAGCGCTCGCCGCAGCGGGCCGAGCAGCAGCAGGGCGGCGCCGCACTGGGCGAGCCCGAAGGAGACGACGGCGAGGCTGGGCGGGTCGAGATTGGAGACCGGAACGCCGGGCACCCCGACCATGGACGCCGGATAGCCCGCCCACAGGACGAGTCCGGCGGCGACGACGGCGCCACCGAGCAGCAGCACCCAGCCGGTCGCACGGCCCCGCAGGGCACTCCGGGCCCAGGCGGTGCCCAGGCAGTACGGGACCAGCCAGCCGGCCGGGACATTGATCCAGCCGAGCCAGGCCGGGCCGTCGAGGCCGAGGCGGAACAGGTCGACGTACAGGACGACGGCCAACGGCCACAGCGGGTGCAGCTTCGCCACCAGCGGGGTCGCCGCTGTCAGCCCCGCGAAGACCAGCAGGAACCAGAGCGGGGACCACACCAGCTTGCACAGCGCGCGGATGGTGTCCTGGTTCGTCCCGGAAGCGAGCATCACGCCCGCCACCACGGTCCACACCCCCACCAGGACGGCGACCGGCCGCAACAGCCGGGCCATCCGGGCACCGAGCCACGCGCCGTACGTCACGCCCCGGGCGCGGGAGGAGGCGTAACTCTTCGCGCTCACCTGCCCACCCACCAGGAAGAAGACCGCGAGGGTCTGTAACACCCAGGACACCGGCGTGAGTTCGGGCATGTAGCGGAGCGGGCTGGCACCGCGCACCGTGCCGCTGTCGCTGACGAGTGCGGTCACCAGCCAGTGGCCCAACACCACGCCCAGGATGGCCATGGCCCGCAGAGCGTCGACGGCACGGTCGCGGTCGGGAGGAGTCGCGGAGTCGATCCGCCGGGCGAAGTCACGCATGACGGCTCCCCCGGGCTTCTCCGGACGCGGGCTCTCCGGACGCGGCTTCTCCGGCGACGATCCGGGCGATGCTCCGCAGCGACACGGAATCGCGCTTCAGGTAGTCGCTGTGGCCGCTGTCGCCCGCCGCGAAAAGCCGGGCGCCGAACTCGGGCGACACCGGGTCCGTCCCGAAGCCGACTGTGGTGAACGGCAGTTCGAGCGCGGCGTGGGGAACATGGGCGACCCAGTCGGTGCTGCCCCGGCCTGCCCAGACAGTGGCCCGGGTATGGAGCGCGGCGGCGTTGTCATGGCCGGTACCGGGGCTGCCGTAGAGAACGATGTCAGCGACTTCCAGGCCGGACGCGGCCCGGCCACAGACGACGGAACCGTAGGAGTGACAGAGGAGGGAGGTCCGGGCGGCGGGCCTGAGATCGATCAACCACCGTACGAACTCGCGCAGTTCAGGGGCGGCGCGGTCGGCCCGTCCCGGAGTCGTCACCGCCGGGCTCACCGTGGCGGGCGGGTCGTATCCGAGCCAGGCGACTACGGCGGACCCTTCGCCCAGCTCCCGCTCGAGCGCGACGGAGTCGCGTCGTAGGCGCCAGTACGTGTCGAGACTGGTGTCCGAGCCCGGGACCAGTACGGCGATCCGCTCGGCCCGCGACAAGTCGCCGTACACCTCGACGCTGCGGCCGCCGTCACGGCCGTCGAAGGAGAGGAAGTGGCGCTCGGGGCCCGCCATGGTGCGCAGTCCGGCGGCCCGCTTGCGGTCACCGTGGCCGACGGCCATCCGCTCGGCCGCCCGGATGCCGTCACGCGTGGCGGCGTACCGCTCGGCGAGCGCGGTGGGGGTCGCGGCGCGCATCGGGGCAAGGAGGGCCGGAACAGGCGCCGGGACCGCCGCCGGGCGGGCCGCCCCCGACACCGGCACTGCCACCGAGACGGTGATGAGTGCGGCGAGCAGGGTGCGGCGCAGAGTGTTTCCGCGTGAGCCGGGCGACGCCATGGGCAGGTGGTCCTTCCGTACCGGAAATCCTTCGGACTCCGGCACTGAAGTTACGGATCACGCTTCGTGGTCTGCGTCCCTCCTTGGAGGGCACCTTCCAGGTAGCTCTCAGGTACTACGGGGCGGGCGCAGGGCGGTCGTTGGGGCCGTCCAACCGCTATCTGACCTTTCGTACGGCGCTGTCGGCCGTCTATCGTCCCGACTGACCGGGTGCTCGGATATCCAGGCCGTCACGTTGCTGTTCAACTCAGGGAATGGACGCAGTCGTTATGCGCTCAGCATTGGTGACCGGCACAGGACTGATGGGCACGTCGGTGGCGTTGGCTCTGCGGGCGCGCGACGTGACCGTACATCTTCGGTACCGCCGCCGCTGGTCGGCAGGGTGCTGGCGGACGTACAGGCACAGGGTCTGGCGCGGCACTACACGGATGTGGCGAGCGTCAAAGCGGAGCCGCAGCAAGATGCCATCGCCCTCCGTTGCGACACCTCGCACTACATCGGCGGCCACCCGATGGCCGGCGCGGCCGGCAGCGGCCCGCTGACCGCCCGGGCCGACCTGTTCGAGGGGCGTACGTGGGCGCTCACACCGACGGCAGACACCGATACCGAGACGCTCAACACGGCCTTGGAGCTGGTGTCGTTGTGCGGCGCTGTGCCGGTCGTGATGCAGGCTGCCGTGCATGACCGTGCCGTCGCGCTGGTTTCGCACGCACCTCATGTCGTGGCGAGCCTGGTCGCCATGCGCCTGGAGCATGCCGAGGAACGTACGGTGAGCCTCGCGGGACCGGGCCTGCGGGACCTCCCCCGCATCGCGGAAGCCGACCCCCGGCTGTGGCTGGACATACTGAGCGCCAACGCCGGCGCCGTGGCCGACCTGCTTGAGGAACTGGGCTCCGACCTGGGCGAGATGGTCGACGGTCTGCGTGCCATCACCGCGACGGATGAGACCAGGCGCAGCCGCGGTGTGGAGATCGTCGAGAACGTGCTGCGCAGGGGCAAGTCGGGGCGCGCCCGGATCTCCGGCAAACATGTGCCACCTGCCAGCTGGCCGGACTGGTCCACGACAGTGTCGCGCCCGGCCTGACGGCGCCGTTGAGAAAGGCCCTTCAGGCACGGGGATGGCGGGAGCGCTGAATCGCCGGGGCTCAGTAGGCGGAGTCGACGTTGTCGATGGAGCCGTACTTGTCAGCGGCGTAGTTGGCGGCCGCGGTGATGTTGGCGACCGGGTCGGTCAGATCCTGCGGGGTGCCCGCGACGTGGTAGGCGTCGAAGGTGGGCTGGATCACCTGCAGCAGGCCCTTGGACGGCGTGCCGTTCTGCGCGTTGATGTCCCAGCCGTTGGCTGCGTCGGGGTCGCCGCCGGACTCACGCATGATGTTGCGGTGCAGCCCCTCGTAGGTGCCCGGGATGCCCTTGGCCTTCATGATGTCCAGGGCCTCGCGGATCCAGCCGTCCAGGTTGTCCGGGTACGAGGGCGCCTTCTCCGCCTTCTCGGCCTTCTCCGCCTTCTCCGCCTTCTCGGCCTTCTTCGCAATGGCGTCGGCCTGCGCGAAGACTCCGGCTGCCGAGACCGTGGCCGCCGCGGACACGCCGTGCGTGGCCGGCTCGGCGGCCTGCGCGGGGGACGGGGCGAGGGTCAGGGCCACTGCTGCGGCTCCTGCGGCGCACATACCGGAAGCCGAGAACTTACGGATGCGGGCGGTACGGGTGGCACGGATGAGGGACTGCGCGGGCGTACGGATAGAAAGTCTCCATTCAGGTGCTGTCAGGGACAGCCGCGGGGGCCGGCGACGGCCAAGCGGAGCAATCAGCTCCCCGGGGCTCGATCCATGGTTAACGGCTGACCGAGATGTCGGCAATGACCGCCTTTACTGCTCGTCTACGTAGTAAGAGACGACGAGAGGCCGACCGGCGCGCCCCAGCGCGGCAGGGCCGCGCGACGGGGCTACTACCCCGCTTCGTATGTGACGCAGGACCTATGGGCCGACTCACAGCCACAGGCTCCCGGCGGGGGGAAAGCGCTCGGCGTGGGATCACCGAAGTCGGGCGACGGGATGTACGGCTCCGCCAGGCAGCGAGGTCCGCGCACAGCCGGCCTCGCCGGGCAGCCGCGGCCTGTACCGGGCCGCCATCATCCAGAGCGGTACGTTCGGCGACTGCGCGGGCCACACGCGCGCCGCGCGCTCGGGGCGGGCAGGACATGCCGGAACAGGGTCGGCGACCGGGTCGGGTGCTTCAGCCGCGTACGGCGTCCGAGGGGCGGCAACGCCACTACGACGGGCCTGGGAGCCGCGCACCACTGCGATCTGTGGGGCGCGGCATGAGCGTAGGTCCGTGGGCTACGGCCGGCGGCGCGGTTTGCCGCGCTTGCCGCCCTTCGGGCCGCCGGATCCGCCTCGGGGGTTCTTGCCGGTCGACTTGCCGGCTGCGGACTTCCGCTGGGCCGCCGCGCCTGCGGCGGGGCGCTTTTTGCGCTTCGGCTCTGCTTCGGCCGGGGGCCGGCCCCGCGTGCTGTTGACGGTACGCCCGCGAACGATGCCGATGAATTGCTCGACCAGGTCGGTGGTCGCGTCCTCGGGCCACGACAGCGCGACGCGCGACTGGGGGGCGTCCGGCACCGGCCGGAATGTGAGGTCCTTGCGGTGGTGCAGGCGGGCGAGCGACTGCGGCACGACGAGTACGCCCACCCCTGCCGCCACCAGCTCGACGGCGTCCGCCGTCGTGGCGGGTCGCTCGTTCGCGGGCAGTCCCGGCCGACGCTCCCAGACAAGGGTGTCGTCGAGGGGGTCCAGCACGAGCTCGTCGGCAAGATCCTCTGTGGACACCTCGTCGAGCGCCGCCACGTGGTGGTCCTTCGGGATCACCACGACCGTCGTCTCGGTGTAGAGAGGAATCGCGCTGAGATCCGTCCGGTCGACCGGCAACCGCACGAAACCCGCGTCGGCGCCACCGCCCCGCAGCACGTCGAATGCCTCGGCGGCGGGCACCCCGAGGAGAGTGAGGGGGACTTCCGGCAGCCGCTCGTTCCAGATCCGTACCCACTTCGTGGGCATCACTCCCGGCACGTATGCGAGCCGGAACAAAGGGGATACTTCCGAGCCTGTCACCCCGCAAGGTTACCGTCATGGTCAGAGGTGGCACGCACGCTCGATACCCTTGACACATGACGTCGCACCAGAACACCCAGACCATGAAGCCCGCCACCGCGGCGAAGAAGCTGGGTGTGTACCTCGAGGCCACCCCCGCCGAGTTCCAGGAGGGTGTCGTCTCGCGCACCGAATTGAACGCGCTGCAGGCCGATCCGCCCCAGTGGCTGCTGGACCTGCGGGCAAAGGGCCCGCACCCCCGCCCCGTGGTCGCGGCCAAGCTGGGCGTCTCCATCGCTGGTCTCGCGCGTGGCGGAATCACGGAACCGCTCACCACGGAGCAGATCGAGGCGCTGAAGGCGGACGGTCCCGAGTGGCTGCAGCAGGAGCGCGCCAACCTGGCCGAGGTGCGGAAGGAAGCGGTGCGTATCAAGGAGAAGAACGCGGAGCGCGCGCAGCTGCGCGCGGCAGACCCGACCGACTGAGCTACTGAGCTACTGAGCTACTGAGCTAACGGCGCTCCAGCGCCCCCCGGACGAAAGCCGCCTGGCCGGCGTGCTGGAGGTCGTCGGCGATGACACTGACGAGGCGGACACCCAGCGTGACCGGGGGCGACCAGCTCTCGTCGACGATCCGGTCCAGGTCCTTGTCGCGCAGGTCGCGGATGAAGCTCACGGTGCGCTCGTGGACCGCGTCGTAATAGCCGAGCAGCAGCTCGTCCGAGCTCACCCGCACGGCCGCTACCTGCTTGCTGCTGTGGCCGTAGCCGGTCGCCTCCTTCGCGAAGGGCAGAGCGAAGCGGGCGGCCCAGTCCTCGGTGAACCAGATCTGTTCGACCCCGGCCACGCCCGCGACGTGGTCGTCCTGGATCCGCGTGAGGTGCCACACGAGCCAGGCGATGGAATTCGCCCCCTCGTCCAGCCGCGCGTTGAGGTCATCGGGCGGAAGGCCTTCGACGGCCTCGTGCACCACTTCCCGGATCCGTCCGAACGCATCCACCAGCATGCCGGCACTGTTCATACAACCACCATGGCCGCTCACCTCGGCCCTCCGCGCGATCGACACGCACCGTAGGGCTGTGGCGAACCGTCACCGTCACTCGTTCCGTGCCGCCACCCGCTCACATCTTTGCCCCGTGTGTCCGCTTCGGCCCGGTCGCTCAGGCGCAACTGTTCCTCCTCCGTGTACTCGACCCGCTTCATGGCCATGCGCAGCAGCGGCGGCGCCATGACCGAGGTCACCACCGCGACGAGGACGATGATCGTGTAGCTGTTGGTGTCGAGGATGCCCAGCCGCAGGCCGGGCGCGCCCAGGTAGGCGCCGGTGAACTTGCCGAAGATCGCGACCGCGAGCACGATCGGGGCCACAGACGAAGGCTCCGAGGGTGGACTGACGCGGGTACGGCGATGCCCGGCACCGCACCGACGCTCCTTCCGCGCGGTGCCGGGCCGGCCACTGTGACGCCGGCGGTGTGACTACGAAGTCCGGAGGGCTTCGGTGGGCTGCATGCGGGCCGCTCGGAGCGCGGGGAGCAGGCCGGCGATGGCGCCGATGGCGATGGCCGCCCCGAGTCCCCCTCCCCAGGCGAGCGGTGGCACGACGGTGGCCCAGCCCTTGATGTGGGCGTAGAAGGCGGTGGCGACGACTCCCAGCGCCACCCCGACCGCACCGCCCATCGCGGCCAGCAGGACCGCTTCGGACAGGAACTGCAGACGGATGTTGCCCTTGGTGGCGCCGAGTGCGCGTCGGAGCCCGATCTCGGAGCGGCGTTCAAGGACGGAGATCACCATGGTGTTGGCCACACCGATGCCGCCGACGAGCAGGGCCACCGCCCCGAGCCCGAGGAACAGGCCGTTGAGCGCGGACTGGGTCGCGGCGCGGGCCACGAGAGCGGCCGACGGCTGGCTGACGTCTACTTCACTGGCGTTCGCCGGGTTGGCTGTCGCCGCGAGCACGTCGCGGACCTCGTTGACCTGATCGGTGTCGGAGCGTACGTAGACCATGGACGGATGACCGTCGAAGTCGAGGTACTTCCGTGCGGCCGGATAGCCGACCAGGACCGAGGAGTCGAGCTCGGGCGCCAGGGTCGCGGAGTTGAGGACCCCGGCGATGTAGAACCACTGTCCGCCGACCCAGATGCGTGCGCCCGGGTGGACCTTGGCGATGCCCAGCCGTTTGGCGGCGGCCGAGCCGAGCACGGCGACCGGCTGTTCGGCGGTGGCGGCGTTGAGGTAATTGCCGCGGGCGACGGTCGTGCGTACCGCGGCGGGCAGATCGAGACTGGCGGCGCTGACCGTGATCGCGTTGGTGTTGATGCTCTTGATGTACGGGCTGCGGAAGGCGTTGGCCTTGGTCTTGCCGGTGCTCTGGACGGTCTCCACCGGGCCGACCCGAGCGATCATCGCCGGAGCGTCCTGCGGCAGTTCGGCGTCCCCGCCGCCCAGCATCTGACCCGGCGTCACGGTCAGCAGGTTGGTGCCGAGTTTGTCGATCTCGGCGAGCAGGCCGGCCTGGGAAGAGGCGGACAGCCCGAGGACCGCCACCATCGCCGCGACGCCGATCGAGATGCCCAGCGCCGAGAGCGCCGCCCGCATCCGCCGGGTGCGCAGCCCGACCCCGGCGGTCCGCGCCATGTCGGCCGGATGCATCCGGCCGGGAGCCGTGGTCGTCATGGCAGATGCCTTTCGGTGTCCAGGGGCTGCTCGTCCGCGGTGACATCGGCGACGATCCGGCCGTCGTGGACCTCGATGCGGCGCGGCAGCCGGGCGGCCAGCTCACGGTCGTGGGTGATCATGATGATGGTGGTGCCCTCGGCGTTGAGTTCCTTGAGCAGCTTGAAGACCGCGGCCCCGGAGACACTGTCGAGGTTGCCGGTGGGTTCGTCGGCCAGCACGATCGCCGGGTTCCCGGCCAGAGCCCTGGCGATCGCGACGCGCTGCCGCTCACCTCCCGACAGCTGCGGCGGGCGGTGGTTGACACGGTGGCCGAGACCGACCCGGGCCAGCGCCGCCCCCGCGGCCTTCATCCGTGCACCGTGCCTGACGCCCGAATACAGCATTCCGTCGGCCACGTTCTCCAGGGCTGTGGCGTGCTCCGCCAGGAAGAACTGCTGGAACACGAAACCGATCCGGGTGGCCCGCAGTCCGGCCAGCGCGTAGTCCGACATCTTGGCGACGTCTTCACCGACGATCCTGACGGTCCCCGAGGTGGGACGGTCCAGGGTGCCCATCACCTGTAGGAGGGTGGACTTCCCCGAACCCGACGGGCCCACGATCGCCACCAGGTCGCCCCGGCGAATGGTGAAGCCGGCCCGGTCCATGGCCACGACCGGCGACACCCCGGGATAGATCTTGGTCACGTTCTCCAGCTGCAGTACCGGCTCACCGAGCTGCCGGGCACCGGTCGCTCGTACCTCCGTCTCGACTTCGGTCATGACGACGGCACCACGATGCTCTGGCCGGCCTCGAGGCCGGTGCCGGTGACCTCGACCTTGCCCGCGGCGTCGTCGAACAGGCCCGGTTTCACGGCGATCAGACGGTGCTTGCCACCGGCCTCGACGACCTCGACCGCGTACCCGCCGCCGGCGAGCGCCAGCAGCGAGTTCACCGGCACCGACAGCACGTCCTTCACGGTCTCCGTGATGATGGACACCTGAACGGGCGCCTGATCGAGCCGGCCCGTCTCCTTCGGCTTCAGCGGCCTGATCTTGACGTCGATGGTGGGGCTGGTCGTCCCCTTCGTCGCCACCTTGCCCACCGCCGACACCACACCGTCGATGGTCTTGTCGGTGGGCAGCGTGATGGTCACCTTGTCGCCGGCCGCCACGTCGGCCTGCTGGCTGGCGCTCAGTTCGACGGTGACCTCCCGGTCGGTGGACGATGCCTGCATCAGGCTCGCGCCGCCGCCCGCCGCCGCGCCGGCCACCCCGGTGACCTTGGTGACCCTGATCTCCTTGGCCGGCATGAACACGGCCTGTCCGAGCGGGAGATCTCCTGTCTCCTTGAGGCCCACGTCGTCCTGAAGCTCCAGGAGGGCGTTGTAGGTCTGCCGGCCGAAGTAGTCCGAGCCGGGGTCGAGTTCGTCCTTGGTGGCGTATTTGAGGGCGACCAGTGCGGCGTTGAGCTGCTTCACGTCAGCGCCTTCGGTCCCCCAGGACAGGGCCCGGTAGACCGGCACGTAGCCGCCGTAGAGCATGATCACCGGCTCTCCGTCGACCCGGTAGAGCGTCTTGCCCTGCTTGATCACCTGGCCGACGGCAGGCATCTTCGTGACAGTGCCGCCGGCCTTGTTGATCACCTGGTAGTCGCCGGCGTACCCCAGCGTCCCGTTCTCCAGGGTCCGGGCGGAGAGCGTTCCCTTGGTCACCTTCGCTGTCGCGGTCGGAGTGCCGTTCTCGATCGTGGCGTCCTTCGCCTTCGTACCGAAGGGATCGGCGATGACGACGCCCACGCCCGCCGCGACCAGAACCGCCAGGGCGATGGCGAGGACACGTCCGCGCCGCCGGCGACGGGGAGGCGGACCGTCGTTGTCCTGGGAGGAGCCGGCAGCCGCGTTCTCCTCCAGAGTCTGCGAGGCGCTCACGAGCCGCTCCCGGATCCCGTCCTCTGCATGTTCTGCGGCTGGTACTTCTTGCATGCCTTCTCTGCCTTCTTGAACTGGGGCGACTGCGGATCGACGTCGCCGCCGGTCTCCGGGAACTGCCAGCCACCGTTCGCGTCGGCGTCCGGGAACTTCGACACGCCGTTTTCCCGCATGCACTTGGAGTACTTGAGCTTGTCGGCCGCGGACCAGGTGTCGTCGCCGTTCCGCTTCTCCTGGTCCCCGCCCATGAGGTGCTTGCACTTGTCCTCGACCTTTTTGAAGTCGGGCGAGTTGGGGTCCGTCCCGGGCGGCAGGCCGAGGCCGCCACCGGGCTGCGGGTCGGGGAAGTCGGGCATGCCGTTCTGGCGCATGCACTTGGCGTACGCCAGCACGTCCTCCTTCCCGGTGGCCTTGGGAGTCTCCGACTCCGAACCGGGCACTTCCGCCACGGTCTCCTTCGGTTCGTCGCTGCCGGAGCAGGCGCCGGCCAACAGCGCGACGCTCATCAGCAGAGCGGCCATCGCGCCGCTCCGGCGCAACCGTCTGTTCCGTCCCGCTTTCGGGTCGGTGCCCTCGATGGCGGTAACTACCATCTTCGTCTCCATTGCTCGCTGGTTCTCCGGCATGAGTCCTTTCTACGGAGGCGGCGGTTTCACCAAGATTTCGCTCCACCGGGCGGCCATTCAGCGGCATTTGGGAATGGAGAAGTCCCGGAAAAGGTGAGCTCGGTGAGTTTCCGGTCGGCCGTAGAGCTTGGCCGGCAGCGCCCCGCTGACGTTGAACCGCTCGTTCATCAACGAGCCCATCTCGGCGTTCGTCTGCTTGCGTACAGGAGAATTCTTTCTACCACTCCCCTGAGTTGACCGCGTAAGACATGAAGGACCGTAGTCGGGCACGCGGGGAACGACGAGTTTGAGCACTTGGACCCCAATTCCCGTAAATACCTTGCCTCCTCCGGTGAATAACAAGTGCACACGGCCTCGCGGTGAAACCCTCAGGAAACCGGAGGTGGGGAACATACTGGATGAGGTGGTCAAGATGTGCCTGGCCGGCTGCGCATCGACGAAGACGAAGGGGGCGACGGGTTGTGCGGGTGCTCGTTGTGGAGGACGACGAGGAGATGGCCCAGACAGTGGCCGTCGGTCTGCGCCGTGCGCAGATGGCCGTCGACGTGACGTTCGACGGTCCGAACGGGCTGGAGCGAGCGCTGTTCCACGACTACGACGTCATCGTGCTCGACCGGGACCTGCCGGGGATGCACGGCGACAAGGTGTGCGCCGAGCTGATCGCAGCCGGGTGCCGGAGCCGGGTGCTGATGCTGACCGCGGCGGCGACGGCGACGGATCTGGTCGACGGGCTCAGCCTGGGGGCCGACGACTATCTCCCCAAACCCTTTGATTTCCCCGTACTGATCGCGCGGATCGGCGCGTTGGCTCGTCGCGCCCATCCGGCCGTGCCACCCGCCCTGCGCCATGGCGACCTCGTGGTCGACACGGCCCGGCGCAGCGCGAGCCGGGGGGACCGGCTGCTGGAGCTGGCGCCCAAGGAGTTCGGGGTCCTGGAGCTGCTCCTGGCTTCCAAGGGCCGGGCCGTCTCGGCCGAGGAGTTACTCGAACGCGTCTGGGACGAGGCCGCCGATCCGTTCACCAGCGCCGTGAAGATCACGATCAGTCGGCTGCGGGCCAAGCTCGGGGATCCCCCGGTCATCGAAACCGTGGCCAAGAGCGGCTACCGGATCTCAAGCTGAGGACGCCCATGTCGGTCATTGCCCGGCTCACGAGCCGGATCGCCCGCTCATCCCTGCCCCGCCGCACGGTGCGGCTGCGCATGACGCTGCTGTACGGGGGGCTGTTCCTCGTGTCCGGCGCCGCCCTGCTGGGTGTTACGTACGTCCTGACGAGCCGCGCCGTCTCCGCGCGGCCGGCCAAGGGCTTCATCCCGGCCCCGGGCACCAGCGACGCGCTCGCGCCGCCCGAGGGCGCTCGGGATCCCCTCAGGCGCAGCGGTTCCGAGATGCTCTCGAACGCGGCGGAGCAGATCCTGGCGCATCAGAAGACCGTCGTCATGCAGGAGTTGCTCGTACAGTCCGGGATCGCGCTCGCCCTGATGCTGGTGATCTCGATCGTGCTGGGCTGGATCGTCGCCGGCCGCATGCTGCGCCCGCTGCGTACGATCACGGCGACGGCCCGGGACATCTCGGCGACGAGCCTGCACCAGCGCCTGGCGCTCGACGGTCCGGCCGACGAGCTCAAGGAACTGGGCGACACCTTCGACGGGCTGCTGAGCAGGCTCGAAGCGTCCTTCCAGGCTCAGCGTCAGTTCGTCGCCAACGCCTCGCACGAGCTGCGCACTCCGCTGGCCCGTCAACGGACGCTCGGCCAGGTCAGCCTGTCGGATCCCGACGCGACCGTGGAGTCCCTGCGGGCGGCGCACCAGCGCATCCTCGCCGCGGGGGCGCAGCAGGAGCGGTTCATCGAGGCGCTCCTCACGCTGGCCAGGAGCCAGGGGGGCATCGACGTCCGTGAACCGTTCGACCTGGCCCGGATGGCTCATGAGGTGGTCGAGGCGAGGAGCGCCGAAGCCCGGTACCGGGGCATCACGTTCCGCTGTTCGATCTCGTCGGCTCTGGCGGCCGGCCACCGTAACCTCGCCGAGCGCCTCGTCACGAACCTTGTCGACAACGCGCTCCGGCACAACATGCCCCACGGCAGGATCGACGTGGCCACCCGGACGGTGGAAGGCCGCGCGACGCTGACCCTCACCAACACCGGTCCGCCGGTCCCGCCGAACGCCATCGATCAGCTCTTCCAGCCGTTCCAGCGGCTGGGTGCCACCCGCGCCGCCCGTACCGAGGGGCTCGGGCTCGGTCTGTCGATCGTGGCGGCCATCGCCGACGCCCATGACGCCGACATCACGACCGGTGCGCGACCGGGAGGCGGGCTGACGGTCACCGTCACGTTCCCCGACATGAGCAACCGCGCCCGGCCGGAGCAGGCCACGGCCCGGACGTGGTAGGGCCCTCGCACGACAGGTGGGGAGACTGACGACCCGGTCGTCCCGGAATCCGGCCGGGCCGGAAGTTGGCCATTCCCGGCCCGATGGCCTCACGGCGGCGGGCAGGCTGAGGAACGCGTCGGAAGCGGCCGGCCCATGGTCAAAACACGAGCAACAGCGCAGCAGGAAGCCGATCAGCGAAATCCCTCCGGCGTGTACAGCCTTGAGGGCGTTGGGGGGGAAGAATCCAGCCCGTAAGGTGGGCTCCCATTCATTACTTCCCGCCGCGTGCCCGATCGGGGCCGGCGCGGTAGAGGTCGGTGAGCAGGGCGACGGCGGCGTGGGTGGTGGGGTGGGGGTCGTGCCGGCGCCAGATGAGGTGGACGGGGATGGGGTCGGCGTCGCGCAGGGGGCGGTAGGCGATGCCGTCGCGGCGGTACTGGTTGGCGGTGGCTTGCGCGGTGACGCCGACACAGCGCCCGGTGGCGATGGACGCGAGCCAGTCGTCGATGTCGTGGGTGTACTCAACGGCGGGGCGGGCGCCTTCGGGCCACAGGTCCAAGGTGGTGGTACCGGTGCGGCGGTCCACCACCAGGGTGCGGTCGCGAATCTCTTCCAGGCGTACGCTGCGGCGCTTGGCCCAGGGGTCGTCGGAGGCGAGGGCGAGGTAGCGGCGCTCGTGGCCGACGAGGGCGTGGGCGTAGCGGCGGGTGTCGATGGGGGTGCGCAGGACGGCCAGGTCGCACAGGCCCTCGGCGAGTCCGCCGGTGGGGGTGTAGTGGCGGATCAGGTGGAGTTCGACGTCGGGGTAGCGGTCGTGCCAGCGGCGCTGGAACTCGGCGGTGTGACGGCCCATCGCGGACCAGGCGTGGCCGATGCGCAGCCGGGTGTGGCCGGTGGTGGCCTGGTGGACCAGTTCGTCGGCCTCAAGGAGCAGGTGGCGGGCGCGGGCGAGGACCTGCACGCCGGCGGTGGTGGGGGTGACGGTGCGGCTGGTGCGGTGCAGCAGCAGCACGCCGAGGATCCGCTCCAGCGCGAGCAGGGTGCGGGAGACCGCGGCCTGGGAGAGGCCCAGCTCGATCGCGGCGTCGGTGAAACTGCCGGTGTCGACGATCGCGACCAGGCAGCGCAGGTGCCGCAGTTCCAGTTCCGTACGACCATCCATGCGTCCAGGGTATAGATAGCGCGTCGGATGCATTTTGGGTATGGGCCGGCGCGGCGGATCGTCATGGCATGGCAATGGACGCTGGTACGAAGACGACGTCGCCCCGGTGGTCCGGGATGGCGCTGATGGTGGGCAGCGGCCTGTCCAACCAGGTCGGGGCGTCGGTCGGCGCGCTCGCCTTCCCGGTTCTCGGTCCGGTGGGAGTGGTGGCGGTACGCCAGTGGGTGGCAGCCGTGGTGCTGCTGAGCGCCGGCCGGCCGAGGCTGCGCTCCTTCACCGCCGCGCAATGGGCGCCCGTACTGGGGCTGGCCGCCGTCTTCGCGACCATGAACCTGACGCTGTACACGGCGATCGACCGGATCGGGCTCGGCCTGGCGGTCACCCTGGAGTTCCTCGGCCCGCTCACCGTGGCGCTGGCGAGCTCCCGCCGCCGTATCGACCTGGCGTGTGCGCTCGCCGCCGCGGCGGCTGTGGTGGTCCTGGCCCGGCCCCGGCCCAGCACGGACTACCCCGGCATCGCGCTGGCGCTGGTCGCCGCGGTCTGCTGGGGCTGCTACATCCTGCTGAACCGCACCGTGGGCGAGCGCCTGCCCGGGCTGCAGGGGTCAGCCGCCGCGGCGACCGTCTCCGGCCTGCTCTACCTGCCCGTCGGCGCGGTCGCCCTGTGGCTCCACCAGCCCACCCCCGGCGCCCTGTTGTGCGCACTGGCCGCCGGGGTGCTGTCCTCCGCGGTACCGTTCCTCGCCGACCTGCTCGCGCTGCGCCGGGTCCCGGCCCGCTTCTTCGGCGTCTTCATGAGCGTCAATCCGGTGTTCGCCGCCCTGATCGGCATGTTCGTCCTCGGCCAGCACCTCGACCTGGCGTCGTGGCTTGCCGTCACCGTGATCGTCACCGCCAACGCCGTCGCCGTGAGCGCGAAGTCCGTCTCAGCTGCTGTTGGACCAGGCCAGTGAAGGGCGGGTTCGCGGTGTCCGAGCCTCGATCTCGGTGGCCGCTCTCAGCAGCAGGTTCTCGCGGAAGCGCCCTCCGATCAGTTGCACGCCGGACGGAAGGCCGTCCCTGATGCCCGTCGGTACCGACATCGCCGGGAAGCCGAGCACCGGAACGGCCTGCATGGGCCATTGCGCGGCGAGCAGTTCCCGTACGCGGCCGTCGCCGGCCAGGTCCGCGTCCTGTTCGAACGGTGGCTCGGCCGACACGGGTGTCAGCAGGATCCGCTCGTCCCCCAGGTACTGCTGAAGCCGGGTGATGAGTGTGCCGCGCCGCGCGTAGCCCTTGATGTAGGCGTCCAGCGTCGGCCGTTCCCCCCATGTCTCGGCGGCGGCGGCAAACGACGAGGCGAGCGAGATCCGGACCGTGTCGTCACCGAACTGCTCGATCTCCGGCATCATCGTGCGCAGTTCCTCGTAGAGCAGCAGCGACCACAGCCGGGCCGCCTCGCCCAGCAGCGGCAGTTCGACCTCCTCCACCTCGTAGCCGGCTTCGGCGAGCCGGCCCGCGGCGTCGTCGATGGCCGCCTCCACCGCCGCGTGGGACTTGGCCAGCCCGACATCGCGTACGACCGCGACCTTCACCGGGCGGGACTCACCGAGGGGCGGGCGCACCGGGAGGCCGACCGGGTCCCGCAGATCGGGTGTGACCATGGCGTTCAACGCCAGTCGTACGTCATCGACCGTCCAGCCCAACGGTCCGTGCACCGCCATGGTCTGGAAGGAGAGCGGGCTGTCGAACTCCACTCCTCCGCCGGGCTCCATGGCGGAGACTAGGCCCATCGTCGGGCGCAGGCCGACCGCGCCGCAGCAGTAGGCCGGGAACCGGATGGAGCCGCCGATGTCATTGCCCTGCGCGATCGGCACCATCCCGGACGCGACTGCGGCGGCGGCGCCGCCGGACGACCCGCCCGGGGTGTGTGCGCTGCTCCACGGGTTGAGCGTCCTGCCGTGCAGATCGTTGCCGGTGAACCACCGTACGGCGAACGCCGGGCTGTTGCTGCGGCCCATGAGGTTCGCGCCGGCCTGGCGCAGTGCCGCGACGCACGCCGCGTCGTCCTGGGCGACGGCGCCCGCCCATGCCGGGATGCCGTGCGAGCTGGCGTACCCGCGCTGCGCGGTGTTGATCTTGGTGGCGACCGGCACGCCGTGCAGGGGCGCCAACGCCTCTCCAGCGGCGACCTGTGCGTCCGCCGCCGCGGCCTGGGCGAGTGCCTCCTCGGGGCGGATGTCCACGAGGGCGTTGAGAGCCGGGTTGGTTTCGTCGATCCGCCGCAGGAACGCCTGCGCGACCTCGGTCGCGGAGAACATCTTGTCGCGGATTCCGGCTGCCAGCTCGGCGGCTGAGCGGTCCCACAGCGGCTTCTCGCCCGTGCTGTCGGTCATCGTTGTCTCCTGGGATGTGAGGTCTCGAGTCACTTCGCCGTACCGCCTATGTGGGCGGCCCACGGCATGCCCATGTAGGCGAAGGAGGTGGGCACGCCGCTGATGCGCTTGTTCATGAACATGCGTTCGTGAGTGCTGGCGAGATAGACCACCGGGACGGTGGAGGTGAAGAGGGCCTGGGCCTCGGTGTAGGCCTTGGCCGACGCCGCGGCGTCCGAGGACGTACGCGCCTTCCCGAGCAGCCGGGTCACTTCGGCGTTGTTGTAGTTCGTCCAGTTGAAGAGTCCCCGCGGGGTGACCATTTCCGCCACGTAGGACGACGGGTCCGGCATGGCGACGTAACCGAAGGTGAGAATCAGGTCGATGCCCTGCCGGATCGAGGGGTCGTAGAAGAGCGAGGACATCTCGGTGGGCTGAAGCTGCCGTATCCGGATGTCGACACCCAGTTTCTTGGCGGCGGCCTGGATGAAGGTCAGGGTCTGCAGCCCCTTCTGGTCACCCGCCGGGATCGCGGCGACCAGGGGCCGTGCCACGGGACCCACCTGGTCCATCAGCTTCTTTGCGCGTTCCAGGTCCGGCTTCGGCACGGCCGGCAGCGCTTCGTAGGCGGCGTCGAACCGGTCGGCGGCCGGATCGCCGCTCCACGTGAGCGGTGGGACAAGCGACTTCAGGGTCGTGGCGTCGCCACCGAACACGTTCTTGATCAGCGCGTTCCGGTCCAGGGAGTGTGACAGTGCGTCCAGGAGCCGGCGGTCGGCGGCGGGGGACTTGGCGCTGCCGGGGATCAACAGGACGTTCTGCGTGGAGGGACCGAGGTAGGTCGCACCGTTCTTCGCCCGGGCGAGCGCGGTGGCGCTGGTGGGCGGCAGTTCGTACGTACCGTCCACTTCGCCGGAGAGAAGTGCGCTGGTGAGTGTGTTGCTGTTGGTGATGAACTTGAAGTCGACCTGGCCGGCCTTCGGCTTGAGCCGGGAGTCCCAGTAAGCGTCGTTGCGTTCGAGAGTGATGCTGTCGCCGGACTTCCACGAGGCCAGTTTGAACGGCCCGGTACACATGAGCCCGCCCTTGGCGGTGCCATAGGCGGCGCCGGCCTTCTGCGTGTACGCCTGCTGGCTGACCGCGCCGAAGGAGGTCGAAAGCGCCTTGGGGAGGGTCTGGTCGTACGCCTTGGTGCGCAGCGTCACCTGGTTCGGACCCGTGGCCTTGATCGACGTCACCGCGGAGAGGTAGTTCCCGTACAGCGCCTGCGTCTTCGGGTCGGTCTGCCGCTCCAGGCTGTAGACCACGTCCTCGGGTGTCATGCGGGAGCCGTCCCAGAACGTGACGTCGGACCGGAGATCGAGCACCAGGGTGCGCGCGTCGGTCCAGGTCGTCTTCCGGGCCAGGCCGGGACTCAGGGAGAAGTCCGCGTTCATCCGCGTCAGCGTGTCGCAGAGGTTCGCTCCGACGGTCTGGGGCGAGTAGTCGCCCACCTTCGCCGGGTCCAGGGTCGTCGGCTCCCCGTAGGGCAGGGCCCAGGTGACGCGATCGACGACTTCGCTGCCGGGCGGAGTAGTGGTGGTGAGCCGGATTTCCCGGGGTGTGCCGGTGTCTCCGCTGGTTGCGGACGTGCAGGACGCTGTGGCCAGCAGGCCCACGCACATGAGCACCGTCAGCACCGGTCTTTGGACAGCCATGGCGGATGCTCCTTGCCGACGTAATAAACGAACGTCATATAACGTTGTTGCATGACACGTTTCCATCCGTCGGGCGAACGAGTCAAGACCCTGGCGTGTTTTCTCCGATCCCCGGACAGGCCGCACGTCCGGGGCTGGTGCAACCGCGCGGAGGCAGGTAGCTTCTGCGTCCATACCGTCGCCCCGCGCACTTCTCAGCGCCCCCAGCGGCGACATCCGGGCAGCATCAATGCCCCGCCTGCGGCAGAACTGCCGACTTGAGCAGCTGTCCCCCGTTACGCGCGCCAGCCTCCAGGGCCCGCCTTCGCCCACTCACGGCGAGCCCCATGAAGCACACCCACTGAACGGAGTCCCACCGTGCCCTTCACTCCCGCTCTCGCGTTCGCCTTCGAGATCCGAGCCCACGTCACCGAGACGCTCCACATCGGCCACGGCGACGGCGAGAACACCGAGTTCACCCCCATCGTCGGAGGCACCGTGGAAGGTCCCCTGCTCCGCGGAAAGGTACTGGCAGGCGGCGGTGACTGGAGCAGCACCCGGGGCGAGGTCTGCGAGCTCGACGCGCGCTATCTGATCCAGGCGGAGGACGGCGCGGTGATCGACATCGTCAACCGCGGCTTCTACCGGCCCAAGCCCGACAGCCCGGACCAGTACGACGGCGACCTCCAGGTCTCGGAGGCCGGCCACTACTACCGGACCTCCCCGGTCTTCCGTACGGACGCGCCCGCGCATCGATGGCTCGCCGAGACGGTCTTCGTGGGGCTCGCGCGCCCCGAGGGCGAGGACGTCGTCGCCATCCGCATGTACGCACTCAAGTAAGGGCGTCAGGACAGCGCCCGCCACGCACGGTTCAAGGTGTCGCGGAACTGGGCGGTCTCCTCGGGGCTGAGGTCCCGGACCATGTGCTCTTCGAGCTGCCGAGCCGGCTGCGCGTACTCGGCCAGCAGCCGGCGGCCGGCGTCGGTGAGCAGGACGAGCCTCTCCCGCCGGTTGCGGGGGTTGAGTTCGCGGCGGATCAGACCGCGGTTCTCCAGCGTGCGGATCATGTCGGCCATGGTCTGGGCCGTGACGAAGGAGTCCCGGGCGAGCTGCGCGGCCGACACCCCGTCGTTTTGCTCCAGCACGGTGAGGGCCGTGTACTGCAGCGCCGTGACACCTGCGGGCTTGAGCAGCTCCTCCAGGCGTGCGCGCACCACCAACTCGGTCCGCTTGACCAGGTAGAGCAGGGACGCCATGTCATGCCTCCACGAGATTCCGTCTGAACGTCAACAGGGATCCAGATTAGGCCATTGACAGGATTCCTGAGAATCGACCAGACTCCCCATCATCAGGATTCCTGTTAATCACTGCAGAACGAGAGAGGCGCGAGACATGGATCTGCACGGAAAGGTCGCCGTCGTCACCGGCAGCGGACGTGGGCTCGGTCTGGGGTACGCCCAGGCCCTCGCCGCAGCAGGAGCCGCCGTCGTCGTCAACGACGTCGACGGCGACGCGGTCGACGCCGCGGTCGCCGCCATCACCTCCGCCGGCGGCAAGGCCACCGGTGTCGTGGCCGCGGTCGGCGACAGCCGGGCGGCCGAGCAGCTGGTCGAGACGGCAGTGCGCGAGTTCGGACACCTGGACGTGCTCGTCACCAACGCGGGCATCCTTCGCGACCGGGTGCTGTGGAAGATGACCGACGAGGACTTCGACGCCGTCGTCAACGTTCACCTGCGCGGCACCTTCACGTGCGCCCGGGCGGCGGCAGTCCGCATGCGGGAGCAGGGCACCGGTGGCCGTCTCATCCTGATCTCCTCGCCGGCCGGGCAGCGGGGCAACTTCGGCCAGACCAACTACGCCGCCGCCAAGGCCGGCATCGTCGCGATGGCGCGTACCTGGGCCATGGAGCTGGCCAGGGCCGGCATCACCGTCAACGCCGTCGTTCCGGTCGCGGCCACCGATATGACCAAGACCATTCCGGCCTTCGCGCCGGTTCTCGCGGAGTCCGAGCGCACCGGCGACCCCCTCCCGGACTGGCTGCGCAAGGACGAGGGCCTGGGCACGGTCGAAGACGTCGCCGGGCTCATCACCTTCCTGGCCTCGGACTCCTCCAAGGACGTCACCGGGCAGGCGATCGGCATCGGTGGTGACCGGCTGGCCCTGTGGGCGCACCCCCAGGAGAAGGCGGTCGCCTTCGCCGACGGTGGCTGGAGCGCCGGCGCGATCGCGCAGGAGTGGCACGGCGGCGTCGGCGCGGAGCCCGAGACGTACGGCATCCCGGCCCCCGCAGCACCGGAGGCCTGAGATGAGCGGCCTCGCGCTCGACCTCGACGCACTGACCGCCATCGACATGCACACCCATGCGGAGGTCTCCAAGGACGGCCGCGGCTCTCTGAGCCCCGAGCTGTTCGGCGCCTCCGAGGAGTACTTCAAGGCCCACGGGCACCGGCAGCCGACCATCGAAGCCATGGCCTCCTACTACCGCGAACGCCGCATGGCCGCCGTGGTGTTCACCGTGGACGCCGAACACGCCACCGGGCACCCGAGGATCGCCAACGAGGAGATCGCCGAAAGCTGCGCCGCCCACCCCGACGTGCTCATCCCGTTCGCCAGTATCGACCCCCACAAGGGCCGGGCCGGAGTGCGCGAGGCCCGCCGCCTGGTGGCGGAGTACGGAGTACGCGGCTTCAAGTTCCACCCCAGCATCCAGGCCTTCTCCCCCAACGACCCACTCGCGTACCCCCTCTACGAGGCCATCGAGGAACTCGGCGTACCCGCGCTGTTCCACACCGGTCAGACCGGCATCGGCGCCGGTGTCCCCGGTGGCGGCGGCATCCGGCTGAAGTACTCCAATCCCATGCTGGTCGACGACGTCGCCGTGGACTTCCCGCAGTTGCGGATCATCCTGGCCCACCCGTCGTTCCCCTGGCAGGACGAGGCACTGGCGGTGGCCACCCACAAGCCGCACGTCTACATCGACCTGTCCGGCTGGTCGCCGAAGTATTTCCCGCCGCAGCTGGTGCGGTACGCCAACACCCTGCTCAAGGACAAGGTCCTCTTCGGCTCCGACTACCCCGTCATCACCCCCGACCGGTGGCTCGCCGACTTCGACAAGCTCGACATGAAACCCGAGGTCCGGCCGAAGATCCTCAAAGACAACGCCGCCCGCCTGCTCGGCCTGCTCAAGGACTGAAGGAGTCGCCGTGTTGAACCAAGGCATCGGTTCCTGGCCGGCCCGCAGGGCCCGTAAGACCCCGGACCGGATCGCCGTCGTTCACGAGGACCGTACGTGGACCTACCGAGAACTCCACCAGCGAGTACTGCGCCTGGCCCACGCTCTGCGCGCGCTCGGAACAGGCCGCGGCGACCGGGTCGCGTACCTGGGCCCCAACCACCCGGCCTTCCTCGAAACGCTGTTCGCGACGGGTGCGCTCGGAGCGGTCTTCGTCCCCCTCAACATCCGACTGGCCGCTCCGGAGCTGGCCTACAACCTCTCCGACTCGGGCAGTACGGTCCTCATCCACGCACCGGAGCAGGCCGAGGCCGCCTCTGCGGCCGCCGCAGAGGCCGGCGTGCCCCACCGCATAGCCCTCGACGGGGCCGGGGCCGGTGTCATCGGCTACGACGAACTGCTCGCCGGCGGGGGAACCGAGCCGCTGGACGAGGCCGTCGCCCCGGACGAACCCTGCATGATCATGTACACCTCCGGGACCACGGGCCGGCCCAAGGGCGCCGTCCTCTCCCACGCCAACATCGCCTGGAACAGCGTCAACGTCCTCGTGGACACCGATCTGGCCGGCGACGAGATCACCCTGGTCGCCGCCCCGCTGTTCCACACCGCCGGTCTCAACATGACGTGCCTGCCCACCCTTCTCAAAGGCGGCCGCGTGCTGCTGCTCCCCGCGTTCGACCCCGACCGCGTCCTGGAACTCATCGAGTCCGAGCGCGTGACGTACATGTTCGGCGTTCCCACCATGTACGACGCCCTGGCCGCCCGGCCGCGGTGGGCCGACACCGACCTGTCCAGCCTGCGTACGCTCAACTGCGGCGGCGCACCCGTCCCCGCCCGCACCATCGCCGCGTACCTCGCCCGCGACCTGGCGTTCAGTCAGGGGTACGGCATGACCGAGGCCTCCCCCGGGATCCTCTACCTGGACAGGGAGCAGACCTCGGCCAAGGCCGGCTCCGCGGGCGTACCGCACTTCTTCACCGACACCCGCGTGTCCCTGCCCGACGGCCGCGAGGCCGCACCCGGGCAGAGCGGCGAAATCCTCGTCAGCGGCCCGAACGTCATGTCGGGCTACTGGGGCCGACCGGAAGACACCGCGGCCGCCTTCGCGGACGGCGGCTGGCTGCGCACCGGCGACGTGGCCCGGACAGACGGCGACGGGTACGCCTACATCGTCGACCGGGTCAAGGACATGTTCGTCTCGGGCGGGGAGAACGTCTATCCGGCCGAGGTCGAGGACGCGATCCTGAGCCATCCCGCGGTCGGCGAGTGCGCGGTCATCGCAGTGGCGGACGAGGTCTGGGGCGAAGTCGGCCGCGCCGTCGTGGTCCTCAGGCCCGAAGCCGACGCCGAAGTCGACACTGACGAGGACGCCATCCTCGGCCACCTGCGCGGCAGGCTGGCGAAGTACAAGATCCCGAAGTCCGTCGTCTTCGCCGGCGATCTCCCCCGTACAGCCTCCGGAAAGATCATCAAACCAGCCGTGCGCGAGACCTACGCCGGCCACCCTACGCACCCCGAATGAGGAACCCCATGCCCGCAACAGCCCACGGCCTCGACGAACTCAAGGCCCTCAGTGGAGCCGACCTCGGCCGCACCGACTGGCGGGAGATCACCCAGAACCGGGTGAACACCTTCGCCGACGCCACCGATGACCACCAGTGGATCCACACGGACCCGCAGAGGGCCAAGGAGGGCCCCTTCGGCGGGCCCATCGCCCACGGCTACCTGACGCTCGCCCTGATCATCCCGCTCTTCAACGATCTGCTGGACATCACCGGCATCTCCATGAGCGTCAACTACGGCCTGGACAAGGTCCGTTTCCCCAGCCCCGTGCCGGTCGGCGCGAAAGTCCGCCTGCACGGCGCGGTCGGCTCCGTGGAAGAGGTCAAGGGCAACGGCGTACAGATGCGGCTGACCTTCACCGTGGAGGTCGAGGGCAGCGACAAGCCCGCCTGCGTGGCCCAGGCGGTCTACCGCCACTACGCCTGATCCCCGTTTACGCCTGATCCCCCTCCGGCGGGCTCCGTCAGTCCTCGACGAGCGCGTCGACCACGGCCCGGGCGACCCGGCCCGCCCGCTCGGCCGTCCAGTAGGCCGGATCCTCCACGGTGGAGATGAAATAGCCGCGGGTCAGCAGCGAGAGGATGTCGGCGGCCAGCTCCGCATCGGGTACTCCCGCCGCGATGGCCGCGTCGACGAACTCCTGGCGTGATTCACGCGGTTCGCGGTGGTCGACGCCGTTCGGGTCGGTGTGCGCCGACGAGAGCATCTCGACCCACAGCGTGCGCAGCAGCAGGTCGTCGGGTTCGGTGCTGAGGTGCCATTCCACCGTGGTTCGCAGACGCTCTCTGCCTACCAGGTCCTCCAGGCGGGCTTCCAGGTCGGTGCGCCAGCGGGACTCGGCGGCACGGACCGCGTTGATGATCAGGGCTGTCCGTGTGGGCACGTAGTTGGTCACCATCGCGGTGGAGCCGCCCAGTTCCTTGGCCACGGCGCGGATGGTGATCGCGCGAGCCCCGTCGCGGGCGGCGACCGCGAGGGTGGCCCGGGCGATTTCCTTGCGGCGCTGGACTTCGTCGACGTCGATCGGCATGGAGGCAACCTAGCTCAGAGGGGGTTGACGCTGCGGGCATTAAGATGCAACGCTGTTATATCACATTGTTTTCTCAATGTTACTTCGCGTGGAGAGCCCATGAGCCTTGCCGTTGAGCGCGTTACTGCCCAGCCCGTCCCCCAGCACGCGCAGCAGCACATGGTGCGGATGCGGGACGGAGTGCTGCTGGCCACCGACGTCTATGGCGCCGGCCCTGAACCCGCTCCGACCGTGCTGGTCCGACTGCCGTACGACAAGAACAGCCGATACGTCTTCTTCGAGAAGGTCGCGCGGCGGTTCACGGCGCGTGGTTACGTCATGGTGGTCCAGGACGTCCGCGGAAAGTTCCGCTCGCAGGGCGAGACGCTGGGCTGGACCGGCGAGGTGGACGACGGGTACGACACCATCGAGTGGCTCACGCACCAGCCGTGGTCCAACGGGCTCGTGGGCATGTTCGGCGACTCGTACTACGGCTTCACCCAGTGGTCCGCGGTCGCCGGCCAGCACCCCGCCCTGCGCGCCATCGTCCCCCGCGTGACGTGCACCAACAACGGCCCTGGTGTGGCCAGTTACGACGCCGGGTCCGGCCGACAGCCCTTGTGGCTGGAAGGCGCCGACTACCAGGCGCACGTCTGGATCGACAACGACAGCTACGCGTTCGAGGCTGACCTCACCAAGCGCCCGCTGATCGCGGCGTACGAGGAGGCCTTCGCGGTCATCGGGAAGCGCTCGGCGGGCTTCGACCTTGTCGTCGGCGGCATCCCTCTGCGCCCGTACAACGGACCGCATCCCTACGACGCACGCCCGGTCCCGGTCCTGCACTGCGTGGGCTGGTTCGACAACCTCGGCATCGCTCACATGCGCGACTACACCGAACTGGCCCGACGCCCCGGCTGGGCGGCGGTGCAGTACCTGATCGCCGACACGACCGACCACGAGAACTACTTCCTGGAGAACGCGCCCGTCTCCCCGGAGGCCGATCACCTGGTCAGCGAGGCCGCTCTCGACGGCATGCTCGACGCGTACACCGGGCCGGCACTGGAGTTCTTCGACGTCTTCCTCAAGGGCACGACGCGGCCCGAATCACTACCGCGAGTGCGGTGGAAGCTCGGACACGCCGACTGGCGTACGTCGACGGCCTGGCCCCCGCCGCAGGCGACCGGAACCGAGCTGTACCTGGGGGCACCGGAAGCCGCGACCAGTCCGGTGCCGGGCGGCAGGCTCGCCGCCGCTGCGGCACCTGACGCGGAGTCCGTGGAGTCCGTGGAGTGGCGGTACGACCCGGACGACCTGGTGCCGTCCGCCACGGCGGACACCTTCATGGTGTTGCGCGATCATCCGGACGAGCGCCCTACGGCGGACCGGGACGACGTCCTCGTCTTCACCGGACCGGCCTCCGACGCCCCGCTCGATCTGGCCGGCCCCATACACGCGGTGCTGCACGTCGAAAGCACGGCGCCCACCTTCGACGTATTCGTCAGGCTCCTCGACCTGGCACCGGACGGCACGGCCCGGCTGATCGTACGCGGCTGTGCACAGGCGGACGCGCCGGGCGAGATGGAGATCGCTCTGGGCCACACCGGTTACCGGGTGCGCCCGGGCCACCGTCTCGCGCTGACCGTGGCGAGCAGCGACTTTCCCAACCACCTGCCCAACTCCGGTTCGCACGAGAACCCGTGGCTGACGACCGCTCCCAAGGCGAGCGTCCAGCTGCTTCGGACGGGAGCCGCGCATCCCTCGCGCCTGCGCCTCACCGTCCTGCCCGACAGCGGTACGGGGGGTGGTCCGAGATGACGCTCCGGTTCGTCGCCACCAGGCTGGCCACTCTCGTGGTGACCGTCCTCGCCTCCAGTCTGGCCATCTACGGCGCCCTGTTCCTGACTCCCGGCGACCCCGCCACGCTGCTCGTCGGCGGCAGCCGGAACCCGGACCCCGAGGTGCTGGAGCGGATCCACCGCGAGTACCACTTGGACGATCCGTTCCTGGAGGGCTATTGGCACTGGCTCAGTGGCTGCCTCCACGGTGACTTCGGGAAATCCCTGGTCTACCGCGACACCGTCGCCAACCTGATAGGCGCCCGTGCGGGCGACACCCTCTCGCTGGTCACCTACGCCTCCGTCCTGGTCCTCCTCGCCGGCACGCTCATCGGCACGATCGCCGCACTGCGCGGCGGCCGGATCGAAACGCTGGCCACGACGCTCACGGCCGGCGCGATGGCGGTGCCGACGTTCATCATGTCGGTCCTGCTCATCTGGGTGTTCGCCGTCCAGCTGCCGTGGTTCCCGGTGTACGGGTCGGGCGAGGGCTTCACCGGCACCCTCTCGCACCTGACGCTGCCGGCTCTCGCGCTGGCGGTGACCTGGACGGGCTACGTCGCCCAAGTCACCCGGACCGCCGTGCGCGCGGAGATGCGCGCGGAGCACGTGGAGACCGCCCGCAGCCGCGGCGTACCGGAGCCGACCGTCATCAGACGGCACGTTCTGCACAACGCCTCCGGCCCCGTCTTCGCCGTGTCCGGCGTCGGCATCGCGGGCCTCATCGCCACCGCCGCCGTCGCTGAGCAGGCGTTCGGAACCGGCGGGCTGGGAGCGCTCATGATCGAGGCGGCGTCCAAGCAGGACATGGCTGTGGTCCAAGCCGTGTCCCTGATCTTCGTGGTCGTGTTCGTCGTGATCAACACCGCCGTCGACCTGGTCAGCGCCGCACTCGATCCCCGAACCGCGCAGAAGCAGAAGGGGACCCGATGAGCACCACCCTTTTCAGCCGCAGCCCTGCACGCCGTCCTGGCCGTCCGGCCCGTACCGAGGACCGAATTGACCGCCCACGCGACTACGTGACGCTCGGCGCCGGCGGCGTCGTCGCCATGTTCCTCCTGCTGGCCGCGCTGGGTCCGCTGATCTCCCCGCACGACCCCAACGCCGTCGACCCGCTCAACGTCAACGCCGGAGCCTCCGCGGTCCACCTCCTGGGCACTGACGACACCGGACGCGACATCCTGTCCAGGCTCATCTCCGGTACTCGCTCCAGCCTGGCGGCACCGGCCGTGGTGATCCTCATCTCCACCACCCTCGGCACCATGCTGGCGCTGACCGCCGCCTGGGCCGGGGGCTGGATCGACCGGTTCGTCTCCGGTGCGCTCGACGTCATTTTCGGCTTCCCCGGCCTGATCATGGCGGTTCTCGCAGCCGCTGTCTTCGGGGCGGGCCTCACCGCTCCCGTCGTGGCCCTGTCGATCGCCTACCTGCCACTGATCACGCGCGTCGTGCGATCGGCCGCGATCAAGGAACGCAATCTGCCGTACGTCTCGGCGCTCCAGCTCCTCGGGGCTCCCACGCACCGCATCTGGCTCCGGCATCTGCTGCCGAACCTGCTGCCCTTCGTCCTCGTCCAGGCCACCATCGGTTTCGGGTACGCCCTTCTCGACGTGGCGGCGATCTCGTTCCTCGGGCTCGGCAGCCAGCCGCCGGACCCCGAGTGGGGACTGATGGTGTCCAACGGGGCCCCCTCGATCCTCGCCGGCCAACCACAGCAGTCGCTGTACGCGGGCCTCGTCATCCTGGTGGTGGTGGTCGCGTTCAACCTGCTGGGGACGGGGCTGTCCCGACGCCTGCTCGGAGAAGACGCATGACATCGTCACCGCTGACATCATCACCGCTGCTCCAGATCAACGGGCTGAGGCTCGATCTGCCCCTCGACGGAACCATGCGGACCGTGGTCCACCGAGCGGATGTGAGCATTGACGAAGGCCTCGCCGTGGCCCTGGTCGGCGAGTCCGGATCGGGTAAGTCGCTGACGGCCCGTTCCGTTCTGCGCCTGCTGCCGAACGGGGCCCGGCTGCACGGGGATCTGCGTTTCGCGGGCGAGTCCGTCCCGGACATGACCCGGGAGCGGCTGCGTGAATTCCGCGCCACCGACGTGGCCATGGTGTTCCAGGATCCGCGGGCCCACATCAATCCGGCCCGCAGCGTCGGCGACTTCCTGGTGGAGGGACTGACCGCGGCGCGCGGCGTCCCCGCCGCCGAGGCCATCGCCAAGGTCACGGGAATCCTGCGGGAAGTCGGCATCAGCGATGCCGACCGGCGCATGCGGCAGCGTCCCCACGAACTGTCCGGCGGCCTGCTGCAACGGGTCATGATCGCCGCCGCGCTGGCCGCCGAACCGCGGCTGCTGCTCGCCGACGAGCCGACCACCGCGCTCGACGTGACTACCCAGGAGGAGGTGATGGCCATCATCGGCGAGGCACGTGAAGCCCGCGGTCTCGCCATGCTGTTCATCACCCACGACCTGGAACTGGCCGCCGCTGTGTGCGACCGGGTCATGGTCATGTACGCGGGTACGACCGTCGAGGAACTCCCGGCCACCTTGCTCCGCCACCAGGCCGCGCACCCGTACACGCGCGCCCTGCTCGCGTCCCGCCCGGCCGTCGGCGACACCAGCACCGAGCTGCGCGCCATCGCCGGGAGACCGCTGTCCGGCTTCGAGGCGCCCCACGGGTGCGCCTTTACCGACCGATGTCCCAGCGTGCAGGACCTGTGCGTCAGTGACCGCCCCCGGCCGCGTTCCGCCGGCGACAGCACAGCGGCCTGCCACTTCCCCCACACGCTCCCGACCGAGGAGGCCGGCAGGCATGCTTGAGGTAACGAACCTGCGCAAGGTCTTCGGGGACTTCGTCGCTGTCGACGACGTCACATTCTCCCTTCCCGAGCGGGGATCACTGGCGGTCGTCGGCGAGTCGGGATCCGGCAAGACGACCACCGCGCGAATGATCGCCGGGCTGGAGGCTCCCAGCGGAGGGCAGATCGTCGTCGCGGGAAGCGGGCGCCCGTCCGGACGAGTACGGCCGAATGTGCGGCGAGTGCGCAGCCGGCAGATCCAGATGGTGTTCCAGGACCCCTACTCCTCACTCGACCGGCGACAGCGGGTGTACGACGCCGTAGCGGAGGCGGTCATGCTGCACCGGCCTCTGCCGAAGGACGCACTCCACGCCCGGGTCTCGGAACTGTTGGACATGGTGGGGCTGGACGACCGGCAAGCGAGGTCCCTGCCGAAGGCCCTGTCAGGCGGACAACGCCAACGCGTCGCTATCGCCCGTGCCTTGGCCGCCGAACCGCGGGTGCTCATCCTGGACGAGGCGATCGCGGCGCTGGACGTGTCGATCCAGGCACAGATCCTGAGCCTGCTCGCGCGTATCCGAACAAACACAGGGACAACACTGCTGTTCATCACGCACGACCTCAGCGCCGTCCGGCACGTCAGTGAGGAAGTCCTGGTGATGCGGGCCGGGAAGGTCGTCGAGCACGGCCCGATCGCAGCCGTCCTCGACCATCCACAGGATCCGTACACGCGGCGCCTCATCGATTCCATCCCCAAGCCGGGCTGGAAACCGCGCAGAAGGACGCAGAGCACCGACACCTGAACGGCGCTGACGCGCCTCCCGGCCCGGACCTGACGGCTCGGCCGTCACGCACCCCGCCGATCTTTCAGCCATCGAGACCGAACAAGACGGGTTCGGCGCACGTACTGGACGTACAAGCACGCCGGTACGGACGAGATGACGGATGAGGGACGGACGAGATGGCCGTAATCACCAGAAGTGTGTGGACTAGGCCCGGTCGCGGGAGCATCGCTCTGCTGGCCTGTGGTGCGCTGGCAGGCGGAGGACTCGCAGCTGCCGGCGTGACCGTCCTGGAGCCGCGGGCGGCGGCCGCCTCCAGCCACCGGGAGGCGCCGCTGATCTCCGGGCAGCCGCAGTTCGACAACACGGACGTGTACGCGTTCGTCAGCCCCGACCATCCCGACTCGACGACTCTGGTGGCGAACTGGCTGCCGTTCCAGGAGCCGGCGGGCGGGCCGAACTTCTACACCTTCGCCAACGACGCACGCTACGACATCCACATCGACAGCGACGGTGACGCCCAGGACGACCTGCTGTACCGGTTCACGTTCAAGGACCACCGCAAGAACGAGAACACCTTCCTCTACAACACAGGTGCGGTGGAGAGCCTGGACGACCCGGACCTCAACTTCACCCAGACCTACGACATCGATCTGCTGCGGCTGGCGCACGGGAAGACCGTCTCGCGGCACAAGCTCGCGAAGAGCCTTCCGGTCGCCCCGTCGAACGTCGGCAAGGCGTCGATGCCCGACTACCAGAAGCTGCGCGACCAGGCGGTGCAGAAGGTCCCCGGCGGGCTCAAGGCCTTCGCCGGTCAGGCCGACGACCCCTTCTTCCTCGATCTGCGGGTCTTCGACCTGCTGTACGGCGGTGATCTGTCGGAGGTCGGGAACGACACGCTCAAGGGCTACAACGTCAACACGATCGCCCTGCAGGTGCCGAACTCGTACATCCGCGAGTCGGAGAAACAGCCGGTCGTCGGCATCTACTCGACGACGGAGCGCAAGAGCGCCTCCGGCCACTGGACACGCGTGTCCCGGCTCGGCATGCCACTGGTCAACGAAGTCGTCAACCCGGTCAAGGACAAGGACAAGTTCAACGCGTCCTCCCCCGAGAACGACGGGGACTTCCTGAAGAACGTCACCGAACCGGAGCTGCCGAAGCTCATCGAGGGCATCTACAAGATCAAGGCTCCGGCGGAGCCGCGCAACGACCTCGTCTCGGTGTTCCTGACCGGTGTCAAGGACGTCAACCAGCCGCCGAACGTCACACCGTCGGAGATGCTGCGCCTGAACACCTCCATCAAGCCGGTCGCGGAGCCGAAGCGGCTCGGCGTACTGGACGGCGACAACGCGGGCTTCCCGAACGGACGACGACTGACCGACGACGTGCTGGACATCGCGCTTCAGGTCGTCGAGGGCGAACTCGTCGGTTCGAAGAACGACCTGGGTGACGCGGTCGACGCCAACGACAAGAAGTTCGCCGCCAGCTTCCCGTACGTCGCCCTGCCCACCTCCGGCTCCGACGGCAGGAAGGCGGCGGAGGCAGACACCAAGGCGGCCGCCACGGGCCTGACGGGCGGGGTGTCCTCGATCACCGCGTCGTGGGACGACAACACGGTGATGCTCGTCTCGGCCGCCTCAGGGGCGGCGGGGGTGCTGCTCGTCGGCCTCGGCACGGCATACGTGCGCTCACGTCGTCACCCCGTACGCCGGTCCTGGCTCGGCTGACCTCCGGCCGAGAACACCCGAAGGAAAACCCGAGGAAGGCGAGAGGCGATGCTCGTACGGAAGCCGCGGTCCGCGTGGTCGCGTGAGCGATGGCATGCGCGATGGCATGGGCCGCGGCGGTGGCGGATCGCGGTGGTCGTGGCGGTGGCAGCGGGGCTCACCGCCACCTCGGTGGCGATGGGGGCCGACGGCGACTCGGACCGGTCCGGGCGGGACACACCCGCCCTGGCGGCGGACGTGTCCGTCGAGCGACTGACAGCCGGAGACCTCGCGCAGGGCATCGACGCCCTGCACAAGCACCTCCAGCGGCAGCCCAAGGACGCCACGGGCTGGGCGACGCTGGGTACGGCGTACGTCGAGCAGGCCCGGACCAGCGGTGATCCGACACGGTATCCGCAGGCGGAGAAGGCATACGAGCGGTCGTTGAAGCTGCGCCCGCCCGGCGAGAACGATGCGGCACTCGCCGGGCGGGCGGCGCTCGCCGCCGCCCGGCACGACTTCGGCGCGGCGCTGAGTCAGGCGGACCGGGCGCTGCGCGTGAACCCGTACAGCGAGCGGGCGCTGTCCAGCCGGGTCGACGCCCTGGTGGAACTCGGGCGCTACGACGAGGCGCTGCGAGCGGCTGAGCTGGCCGACCGGCGCCGGCCCGGCATCCCGGTCTTCACCCGGTACGCGTACGTGCTGGAGCTGCACGGTGACATGAAGAGGGCGCGCCAGGTGCTGCTGCGTGCGCTGGAATCCGCGTTCGCTCCCGCCGATGTGGCGTACGTAGCCACTTCGCTCGGCCAACTGGCCTGGTCGCAGGGGCAGTACGGGCGTGCACAGGGCCATTTCACGACGGCGGTGCGCGCCGATCCGGAGTATGTGCCGGCGTTGGAGGGGCGCGGGCGTACGTATGCCGCGCAAGGTCGGACGAAGCGGGCCCTCAGCGATCTCGAAGAGGTCGTACGACGCTACCCACTGCCGGGTCAGCTCGCCGCACTCGGCGAACTGCATGAGGCGTCCGGGCAACGCGAGCGGGCCGAGGAGCAGTACGCGCTCGTCGGTACGTGGACCCGGCTGGCGCGCGCCAACGGCGTCGCCACCGATCTGGAATCCGCTCTCATCGAGGCGGATCACGGCGACGCCGAGGAGGCGTTGAGGTCGGCGCGCGCCGAATGGTCGCGCCGCGAGAGTGTCCACACGGCGGACGCGCTCGCCTGGGCGCTCCACGCGAACGGCAAGGATGAGGAGGCCCTGACCTACGCGAAGAAGGCGACGGCCGGAACGCCCGGCTACCAGAACGCTTCGTTCCTCTTCCACCGGGGCATGATCGAACACGCCCTCGGCGACGACAAGGCCGCGCGGCGCTTTCTGCGTGCCGCGCTGGATCTGAATCCGGGCTTCTCGCCCACGGCGGCGCGCGAGGCGAAGTCCGTGCTTTCCGGGAAGTCCGTGCTCTCCGGGCCTCGGGGGGAGTCATGAAGCGCCGTACCACCGCTTCCGCACTCGCCACGCTGGTGGCCGGATCGGCCTTGGCCGTACTCCCCGCCCAGGCGGCGCAGGCACACCCCCTCGGCAACTTCACCGTCAATCAGTACGACGGGCTTGTCGTCGCTCCGGGGAAGCTGACAGTGGACCACGTCGAGGACCTGGCAGAGATACCGGCCGCCCAGGAGCGGAACCGTATCGACGCCGACGGAGACGATCGGCTGGCTTCGGCCGAACTGTCGGCATGGGCCCGGTCGCGGTGCGACGCGGCGGCACGGGAAGCTCGGGTCGAGCTCGCGGGCGGGGCGTCACCGAGCGGGGAGACCGCGTCCGTCGCGGCGGGAAGCGCGAAGGCGCAAGTACGGCCGGGGCAGGCGGGGCTGCAGACCTTGCGCGTAACGTGCGAGCTGACGGCGCCCCTGCCGCGTGACGAGCGAATGAGGCTGGCGTACCGCCCGGCATCTGTCACGGCCGGAGCGGGGTGGCGGGAGATCACGGCGCGCGGCGACCGGATGACGCTCTCAGGGTCGGACGTGCCGGGGGACTCCGTCTCGCGGCGGCTGACCACGTACCCCGACGATCAGCTCTTCACCCCGCCTGAATTCCGGTCCGCCGCCTTCACGGTCCGTACCGGCGGGCCGGCACTCGCCGGAAGCCAGGACGAAAGGAGCGGTTCCCCGACAGCGGGCGTGCTGCCGCGCGGGGCGGACCGCTGGGCGGAGTCGCTGACCGGGCTGGTGGCCCGGCACGAACTGACCGCGGGTTTCGCCGCACTCGCGCTCGGCGCATCCCTGCTGCTGGGCGCCATGCACGCGCTGGCACCGGGGCACGGCAAGACGATGATGGCGGCTGCCGCCACAGCGGGCGGCCGACGTTCGCTGCGCGACGTGCTGGCCCTCGGGTTTTCGGTGACCCTGACCCACACCCTGGGCGTCTTCGCGCTGGGCGCACTGATCACGGCGGGATCGGCGGCAGCGCCTACGGTCGTCTCCTGGCTGGGTATCGCGAGCGGGATGCTGGTCGCGGGTGCGGGGGCGCTGCTGCTGCGGAGGGCGTGGCGACAGCGCCATCGTCCCCATGGGCACAGTCACGAACACGACCACGACCACGAACACGGCCACGGCCACGGCCACAGCCACAGCCACGGACACGGGCACGACCACTCCCACTCCCACGTCCCTCCCGCCCCCGGCCTGCGCGGGATCATCCTCCTCGGCTTCGCCGGCGGCATGGTCCCGAGTCCGTCCGCCGTAGTTGTCCTGGTCGGAGCGGCTGCGCTCGGCCAAGCATGGTTCGGGTTTCTGCTGGTCCTGGCGTACGGAGCCGGGCTGGCGCTCACACTCGCGGCGGCCGGGTTCGCGGCCGTGCGGTTGAGGGAGACCGCGACGCGCAGGCTGACGCGGCGCTTGCGAGGCCGGGCACTGTCGCGTGCCCAGCGCGCGGCCCCGCTCGGCACGGCCGCCGTCGTCTTCGTACTGGGGTGTGGATTGTTGCTCAGAGGGGCTGCGACAGCGCTCAGTTAAGACCATCAGCCCCAGGCCTGTGAGTAGTGCCTCCGGTAGCTTCTGCGGTCAGAAGCCGACCGGATCCAGCGGGTCGCCACCAGGCCCAGAAGACTCACAGCGACAACCACCAGTCCCGGTACGAGGGTCCGCAGGGAGACACTTCCGGCCGGCAGCGTCGTACCGGCTGCCCCTCCCGGTGCGGACGTTCCGGGAGCGGCAGCCGGTGGCGGAGCCGCGCCGCTACCCTCCTCGGCCGTTGTGGCGGCGCCGGCCACGCTCACTCCGAGGGCGGCCATCGCCGTGGTCGCTGGTTGGAAGAAGGTGAGACCACCGGTGGTGCAGTCGCCGTTGCCGCCCGAGGTCAGCCCGAGCGCCAGCCCCTGTGCGAACAGCGGGCCACCGCTGTCGCCCGGTTCGGCGCAGACCGTCGTCTGGATCAGTCCCGTCACCGTGCCCTCGGGAAAGTTCACCGTCGCGTTCAAAGCGGTCACCCGGCCTGAACGCACGCCCGTAGTGCTGCCGCTGCGGAAGACCTGCTGGCCGACGAAGGGATCGGCGGCCGCGGTGATCCGTACCTCCTGGCCACCACCGATGTCCACTACGCCCCTGCCACTGGACGCGTCACCGTTCTCGTACTCGACGAGCGAGAAGTCGCTGCCGGGGAACCTGCCGGCCTTCGTGGTGCCGACCCGTTCGCCGCCCTGTGCGTCCTGGAACCAGGTGGTGCCAACGGGACCGCAATGCCCCGCCGTCAGGATGAAGTCGTTCCTGCCGTTGGTGACGTTGAATCCGGCGGAGCAGCGCCCATTGCCGGTAAAGACCGGGTCGCCGCCACTGACCCGGGTGGTGAAGGACCCCGCGGTCCGCTGCATGTGTACGTAGCCGCCGATCTGGTCGGCGAGGCCGGACAGGCGTGACCAGTCCCCGGCTGAGACCGTGCTGTCGGCATGCACCACGACCTCGTTGGACGCGTAGTCCACCACCCATGCGGTGCCCGGCACTCGGGGCGCGGCACGCAGTGCGTCGGTGGCCGAGCGGAGTTGTCGCATGCTGTGGCGGACAACCTTGGCGCGTGCCCCCGCCCGACCGACCTCGACCGCCGCGTCCGCATCGGTCACCGCGACGACCGGTTGCCCGTCGGAGCCGATCCAGCTGCCTGCGGTACGGGAGGTGCCGAGCCGCGAAACGAGAGTCGCGCCCAACTCGGCGGGCTGAACGGTGCCACCCTCGTCTGTGTCCGGAGTGGCCGGCTCGCCCGCCATCGCGGTCGTCATCATCAGACCGCCGCTGAGCAGTCCACCGACGGCTGCCAAACGCGCGAGTCCTTGCAGTCTGCGTCGTGCATGTCTCATCCGACATCCTCAAAGCCGTTCCGACACGACGTCACCAACGCCGGGAGCCGCTGGAAGCGGTCCCTGCTACATACGGGTCGTCATACGACGCTGTTCACTCGCTACCGGCCGCCACCGCCTCCTCCCCCACCTCACACGTTGAACGCCGCCCTACCACCGTCCGTATGTACGGGCCTACGCACGCAGGGGAGGCAGTTCATGGCCGGCACCAATGTCACCGCGCTCTTTCGCTCGTCCACCGCGCACAGTCCCTCGTACTTCACCCTGAACCGGGCGGGGGCCGGAGCGGCCGGCGAGATCATCGACTTCTGCATTCCCTGCAACCCGTACTTCCCCACCCCCGAGATGTTCGACGAACTCGGAAGCCGGCTCCGCGAGATCCTGACGTACTACCCGAGCAGTGCGGACACCATCACCGCCGAGTTGTGCCAGGTGCTCGGACTGAACCCGCAGACCGTCGCCATGGGGAACGGCTCCACGGAACTCATCACGTGGATCGACCACTTGCTCGTCCACGAGTCGCTGGCCGTGCCCGTCCCCACCTTCGGCCGGTGGACCGACCAGCCGATGGAAACCGGCAAGCGCGTCGACATGCTCCTGCTGCCGGAAGCACATGGCTTCGGCCTGGATCCGGAATCGTTCGTACGGTTCATCCGGACGCGTGGTTCCCGCGCGGCAGTCATCTGCAACCCCAACAACCCCGACGGCGGTTTCCTGCCCAAGCACCAGGTCCTCGCGCTCCTCGACGCACTCCAGGACCTCGATCTGGTGGTCGTCGACGAGTCCTTCCTGGAGTTCGCCGACGCCGAACCGGAACCGAGCGTCGCTGCCGAGGCGGTGCTGCGGACGAATGTGATCGTGCTGCGCAGTCTGGGCAAGAACTTCGGGCTGCACGGTGTGCGCTTCGGTTACCTGGTGTCCAATCCCGGGCTCGCGGGGAAGGTGCGCGCCGCTCTGCCGAAGTGGAACCTCAACTCCTTCGCAGAGACAGTGGTGTTCATGCTGAGGGGACACCGCCAGGAGTACGCGGACAGCATTCAGCGCTCGCGCCGCGACCGGGAGGAAATGACCTGGTGGCTCTCCCAACTGCCGGGCCTGACCGTCTATCCCTCGCAGGGCAACTTCGTCTACGTACGGCTGCCCGAAGGTGCGGACGGGACGGTTCTGCGCGACCGGCTGCTCTCCGAGCAGGGAGTATTGGTGCGAGACTGCGCCAACAAAGTGGGCAGCTCCAGCCGTTTCCTGCGGCTTGTGGTACGCCCTCAGCACGATGTGGCCCGGCTGATATCGGCGCTCGAACAGGTGCTGTACGGGCAGCTGCCGCACACCCCCGGACCGGCAGTGATGCTCGCCCGGGCCTGTCAGCAGCCGGCGTCCGCCCACGACTTCGGTGCGGCGCAGGCACAGAGCCGGCCCCCGAACGCGGTGCTGCCCGGAGCGATGGCCAGAGGCTATACGTCAGGAACCGCAGCGGTGGACCGCCTGGTCAGCCCGGCCTGATGCGCACGGGCGAGCATCCCGCGCCGGCGAACTGGGGGGTCAGGCACTCAAGGGCAGACGGTCGAGGCGGGCCCGGTGGGCCGGCGTCAGGCGGACATGTGCTGCGGCCAGGTTCTCCTCCAGGTGGTCGATCCGCGCGGTGCCGGGGATCGGGAGGATGACCGGAGAGTGGTCGAGGAGCCACGCGAGAGCGACCTGCGCGGGGGTGGCGTCGAGTTCGCCCGCCACGGCGGCGATCTCGGCTGTCGAGCCTGCCGCCGCTCCTGCGACGGGCCGCCACGGCAGGAAGGCGATCCCCGCTGTTTCGCAGGCTGCGAGCACAGGTTCGTGCTCGCGGTCGACCAGGCTGTACCGGTTCTGTACGCTCGCGACGTCGACGATCGCCCGTGCCTGGTCGAGTTCCGCCACGGTGACCTCGGACAGCCCGATCCGGCCGATCTTGCCCTCGGTCCGCAACTCACGCAGTGTGCCGAGCTGGTCGGCGAGGGGGACCTCCGGGTCGATACGGTGCAACTGGAGCAGCTCGATCCGCTCCACCCGCAGTCGACGCAGCGCGTGTTCGACCTGCTCACGGAGGACATGCGGACGTCCGTCGAGCTTCCACTCGGCTTCCGGGCCGGAGCCGGACCGCGCGACTCCTACCTTGGTCGTGATCTGCAGCCCGTCCGCGTAGGGGTACAAGGCCTCGGCGAGGAGCTCCTCGTTGGCTCCCCCGCCGTACAAGTGCGCGGTGTCGATCAACGTGACGCCCAGCTCGACGGCCCGCCGGGCAACGGCCAGGGAGGTTTCGCGGGCGGGGCCCGCTTCGGTCGGCAGTCGCATGGCTCCGAAACCCATCCGCCGCACGTCCAGGTCGCCGCCTATGCGGAACTCGGTCGATGTCACCTGCTGTCTCCATTCATCAAAGTGACACGTTAACAGTGGAGTTGGCCACACAGCGTGGGCCGAGGCGTCGGCGTCCCGGCCCTCGAGTGCATCTTTCGATGTAGCCCGGGTTCGTCCTTGCTCACGACGAGGGCCGGGCGAGAGGCCCCGACCATGGGGACATGACCGAAACCCTGCCCTCACCTGTCTCGACATCCGGCGCCGGTGGCAGCCGCCTCGCACTCCTCGACGTACTGCGCGGAGTCGCGATCCTGGGCACGCTGATGACCAACGTGTGGATCTTCACGGCTCCCGGCGCCGAGTGGGGGATCCTGCAGAGCGGGACCGGCGGGAGCGGCCAAGGAACCGTACCGGCGGTCGCCGAGCTGCTGTTCCGAGTGGCGGCGGACGGGAAGTTCCTGTCGATGCTGACGATCCTGTTCGGAGTGGGTCTGGCGATCCAGTTCGACTCCGCGGCACGGCACGGCCGTCGCTGGCCGGGCCGCTACCGTTGGCGGGCGCTGTTCCTGTTCGCCGAGGGGACCCTGCACTTCGTTCTCGTCTTCGCGTGGGACGTACTCATGGGGTACGCGGTCACCGCCCTGCTCGTGGCTTGGCTGCTGACCCGGTCGGACGTGGCGCGGCGACGGGTCATGTGGTGGGCGGCCGGGCTGCACCTGGCCGTCATGGGACTGCTCACGGCCGTGCTGGTGTCGGCCGGCGCCGACGAGGAGAGCGGGGGCGGTGTCTCGCGCGAGGTCGTGGACCTGTACGCGCACGGCAGTTACCTGGACCAGGTGTCCTTCCGGCTGGAGAACGCACTCGCGCTGCGGCTGGAGCCGGTCCTTTCCTTCGGGCTGCTGGTCTTTCTCTTCCTGCTCGGCGTACGGCTGCTGCGGGCCGGCGCATTCGGCGCGGACGAAACAGGGCGACAACTCCGCGCCCGGATGTTCCGCTGGGGGCTGGGCCTGGGAATCCCTCTCACCGCGGCCTTCGCGATGGCGGGCCAGGACTGGTTCCTGCTGGGCCGCTACTGCGCCGCGCCGCTGGTCGCCGTCGGCTACATCGGCCTGATCGGTGCGGTGGTGGACCGGGTGCGGCGTCCCGGCCCGTTGACCATCGGCCTCACCTCGGTCGGCCGGATGGCCCTGTCCGGCTATGTCCTGCAGAACGTGTTGTGTGTTGTGGTCTCGTACGGCTTCGGGCTGGGCCTCGCGACCCGGTTCGCCGGGCCGGCCCACCCGTGGTGGGTGATGGGACTGTGGGCCGCGGTGTGCGTGGTGCTGATGGCGGGGGCCACGCTGTGGCTACGGCGCTTCCGGTACGGCCCGCTGGAGTCGGCACAGCGGTGGGTGCTGCGCCGCTGAGCGAGAAGGGGCCGGGAGAGCGATTCGCTCTCCCGGCCCCTTACCCACGTACCGGCCCGCCTGTGTGGCGGTAAATCAGGCGCGGTCGGCCCAGACCGTGTTGAGCTTGCTCTGGTAGTAGAGCGGGGTCAGTCCGAGGACGAAGGCGAGCAGCAGGCCGACGCCGCCGGAGCAGTCGGCGGTCACGCCGGCGGCGCGCTGTGCCTGGGCGATGCGGGAACCGGTCTTCACGATGGAGACGAACGGCGGGACGATCAGCAACGAGCCGAAGGTGACGGCGACGACCGCCATGCCGGGCTTGACCTCAATGGTCGGGTCGATCTCCTTCACCTGCTTGTTGACCTTGTAGTACCAGATCAGCCAGTAGATTCCGAGGGTCACCAGGGTGAGCAGCCAGGTGACGACCGGGCTGGAAGGAGCGCCGGCGGGCGCGGACGTGCGGACGTCGGTGGACATCAATTTCCCTACTTGCTTGCGTGCTTCCTGCTGCCCGTTCTGGCTGAGCCAGCCCACGGGAACAGGGAAGTGATGAGTGTGTTGCCTCGCGTTGGGGCTGTTGTGGCGAGGGCTTACGAAGCGTATGGGTGCTGAGCATGCCAAAGACGGTCGGGGGCATTACGAGTTCATTACAACGCACAAACCGGGGGATTCAACCAGCGGGCCGGTCCCCGGGGCGGCAGCGGTACGAGAGCATTCAGCCGTCGACGTGCCGGGCGATCCGCAGAGCCGGGCGCAGTTCGAGCGAGTTGCCCGCCGTGGTGGCGGCGCAGGAGTTCCTCGGCGACGACTTGTACGAACCAACGGGCGTGTTCGGGATCCGCCGTCGCCGGCGCCACCAGACGGACCTCTCGGTATGGTGCGCGCTCGCCGGGCTCTGTATGAGGCCGACGGCCTCCCAGCCGGGCAGGATGTCGAACGCGGGCTCACTGAGGTCGCTACTCGGCGGTGGCCAGTCGCTCACGCCACCAGTCCACCGTCGCCTTGACCTGCTCGTCGATGGGGGTGGCTCGTACCGTGAATTCGGCTTCGTAAGCGCTCGAATCAACTACGAACGGACGGCCGAACTGGTAGCGGATCTCCTTGAGTTCGCGCAGCAGCGGGGAGAAGACCGACGCGACACCCAGCACGGCCGGCGGCAGCCTTCGCACCGTGACCGGACCCGTTTCCGACCGAGCGGCAAGGCGGTCGACCATCTCCCGGACGGACAGGGCGGGTTCCGTCGGAACGTGCCAGGCCCGTCCCCAGGCCCGTTCCTCTCCCGCGACCTCGGCCAGGGCCCTGGCCACGTCGGGGAGGTAGCTCCAGCTGTGCGGGACGTCCGGGTCCCCGAGCGTGGAGACCGGCTTACCGCGCAGCAGTCGTGGCACGACCCGCACGGCCAGGTGCCCGCCGTCGGTGACGCCGGGCCCGAAGAAGTCCGAGGCCCGCACCTCTACCGCCTTGATACGACCCTGCTCATGGAGCTCCCGCGCCCGCTCCCAAACGGCGGCGCGTACCCGCCCCTTGGGGCCGGTCGCCGCGAGCGGCAGTTCCTCGGTCATGGGGCCGTCGACCGGACCGTAGCCGTAGAGGTTGCCCAGCATGACGAGGACGGCCCCGGTCGCCTCGGCCGCCGTACACACCGACAAGGCCAGCGACGGCCATTCACTCGCCCAGCGATGGTAGGGCGGTGCGGCACAGCCGTAGATCGCGGCCGCGCCCTGCGCGATGTCGATCAGTCGCTTGCTGTCCGTCGCGTCCACCGCCACATGCTCGATGCCGGGCTCCGGGCTACGGCCCGACGTGGTGACGACGCGTACTGAATGGCCCTTTTCGGCCAGCAGCCGAGCAGTGGCCGCCCCGGCGGGCCCGAAACCTATGACGACATGAAGACTCACGCTCGCACACTAGCGCGAGTGTGCGCTGACGTTGCGTCAGGGGCGCCGTGCGGCGGGCTAGGTGAGGCTCGTGCCGAGATCCTGCGCGGTGCGCTGGACGTTGGACTTGCGGTCCATCAGCCCCCGCAGAATGGCATCCCGTTCCAGCGCTTCGATGGTGGTCAGAACCTTGTGGGACGACACCCGGCATTCCGGCGGCAGATCCTCCACCCGGACGATCCCGCCACAAGGTCGCCGGGCGAGGCCACGGATCACCGACTCGAGCTTCCCGTCATCTACCAGTCGATGACGGTGTACGAGAACCTCGCCATCAAGTCGCCGAAGCGCTGGACCTGGACGACCGGCTCGGGCAGCCCGCCCGGCGGCTCACCGCCGACGACAAGCAGCTGATCTCGCTCGGCCGTGGCCTTGTCCGCGATGACGTGGCGGCCGTGCTGATGGACGAGCCGCTGACGGTCATCGACCCCCAGCTGAAGCACTCGCTGCGGCACAAGATCCGTGAGATCACTGGGCAATTCCGGCCCATAGTGATCTACGTGACCCACGACCAGTACGAAGCGATGAGCGTTGCCAGGAAGTGCTGGTCATGAAAGACGGCCGGGCGATGCAGCAGGGCACCCCGGAGCAGCTTTTCGAGGCACCCTCTTCGACGTACCTCGGCTACTCATCGGATCACCGGCAATGACCTTCCTGACCGTGGACAGGGCACGCGGCACCGTCGCGCTCGGGGGCCGGCCCCTGGCCGTGGCGTGGGACATTCCCGAATAGGGGCGTCCGGGACCACGGGCCGCAGCGCGTGCTCGAAATGGTGGTGGCCGGGCAGCTCATCAGGGCGAAGGTGCCGCGGGAGGACGGGGTGCCGGCGATGGAGGAGTTCCTGGTGCATCTGCCGCGTGCCAAAGCCCTCCCCTATGCGGACTGTCGCCTGATACTCCAGTCATAGATCACGTGGCCACCGGGTTCCCACCCGGTGGCCACAGTCGTGGGAAGAGGTGCGGCTTCGAGCAGTGGCCGTCGTCAGCCCGTGCGGCATTGAGACCCGGACGGATGGCGGATGTCGAGAACGAAGCGTTCCGGCGAGTGGAGCTTGAAGGTGTTGTAGGAGGGCTTGGTGTGGAAAGCGGCCCCAAAGGTGACCACTCCTTCGAAGTCGCCGGTCAGGGCGACGCCCTTGAGCGTGGGCAGCCCGGTCTTGACCAGCTTGGGCCCCTTGTAGACCGACCGACCCGCTTCATTGTGAGCGGCGGCCGGGCTGAGCTTGATCTCCAGGAAGTACTTACCGGGGAGCGGGACCTTCTTCCCGGAGCCGTCGTACCGCAGTTCCTTCACCGGCTTCACGGAGACCGGGGGCATGGCGCCCCGGACATCGATGACGAGACGGTCGAAGGTGCAGTGTCCGCCCCACCGTGCGTTGACGACGAGGGCGGTTGCGGGGGCCTGCTGCGATGCCCCGGACTGGGGCGAAGCGACGGCGGGAGTCGTGGCGCCGACCCCGGCGGTGAGAAGTATGCCGACGGCGAGTGCCGCGAGGCGTGGACGGTTTTGCATGGCGTCCCCCAGTTCTCCTGGTATGGGGACAGTGTTGTCACTCATGAAGACATGCGTGACAACCGTATGGTTGCACGCGCCATATCCGATATTCCACTTTTCTGAGCGCCCGCAGCCGCGTCGACCGACCGACCGCATCAACAGCGGCAACAGACGGCCTAGTTCCCGCTCCCGCGTCGAAGTCGGAGCTGTGCTGAAAGGTGGTGTTGCAGTGGCTGGCCGACGGCCGCGAGGTCGTGGACGAAGTTGAGCGTGTCCTCGTCCGTCAGGGTGTAGCGGCGGCGGGTGGCGTTGACCTCCTTGGCGGTGGGAGCGAGAGCCACCTGATGGGTGGTGAGGTCGACCGCGCCGTCGCCCGCGTGGCCGACCGAGATCTCCGCGATGCCGGTGGGCTGGGTGATCAACGCCTCCACGCGCCCATCGGGCTGCAGCCGCCACCAGCCGCTCTCCCGAGCCGACGGCCGCAGCGGGGTGTCGTCCGCGTCGAGCAGCCAGGCGCGCGCCTCGTAGTGGAGGAAGGGCCGCCCGTCGTGGCTGAAGGTGACCTCCTGCGCGTACGCGAACTCCTCTGCCAGCGTCGGGTACCTGCCGCAGCCGCGGCCGGCCCAGGTACCCAGCAACCCGATCACCGGCGCGAGCAGTGCGTGCGGCGCGGGTGCTTCGTCCGGTCGAAGGGCGTCGGGATACGGGTGCTTCTGGACGGGGTCGGACATGATGTGCGCTCCTGGAATCGAGGCCGGTGCCGAGTGGCAGCCTAGGCGTATCGATCACCAGCACCGACCGCGTTTGCGGCGGGTTGGTGGATCCGGTGACGTGCTGACGCACACGGAAGCTCTCCGCGCGCGGCTGCTCCATCGCGACGCGCCGCAGCCGCGAGCCTTTGCCGAGGGGCGGCTCGCGGAGCTCCACCTGGAGGCACTCGAGCGGCTCGCACGCCGGCATGAGTGAACCAGCAGTGGCCGGAGGCCATCCGCTGCGCAGAACGGCTGGTCACCCACGATCGGCTGCGTGAGGAGACCCACCGGCTCCTATGTGGCTCTGCCACGCGTCCGGGGACCCTGCCCGCGCAGTTCGCGCCCACCGCAGCTGTGCCACGACGTTGGAGCGCGAGCTGGGAGTCCAGCCATCGCGCGGGACCCGCGCCCTGTGCGAGTCGCTTGTTGCCGCCGCACCGGACGGCGCCGACATCGGCTTCCGCCGGGAAGGCACCGGCGACGTAGCCACTCGTCGGGCGCGCCGGCGAGCAGGCACGGCTGACCGCCGTGTGGCGTGCGGCGGCGGCCGGACGCGCTCGGCCGGTGCTGGTCACCGGCGAGGCGGGCGTCGGCAAGATGAGGCTGGTCGACACGCTGCGCGCGAACGCCGGCGCGGTGACAGTGGAGGCCCGCGCCTGTCGCGGCTGGACCGCCCCCACCTCACTGAGCTCGCGCGGCTGCTGCCCGAGGGAGGAGCCGCGACGGCGGCTGTTCGGCGCGACCGGGCGCGCCCTCCTGGCCCGAGGGCGCGCCGCGCCCTCGGCGACCCACGTCGAATCAGCCCCCCGTAACCGCGCCGACTGTGGCGACCGCCGCGATGCTGTTCGCGAGGTACGGGATGCGGTGGGCGGGTATGCCGGCGATGTTGATCCGGCCCGATCCCGTGCCGTAGACCGCGAAGTCCTCGCGCAGGCGCAGCATGTGGTCCGGAGTCAGCGGCAGCATAGAAAACATGCCCCTCTGCTGCGCGAGGATCCCCGCCGGCCGGTCGCACCCGAGGGAGCCGAGGTGGGCGACGAGGTCGGCCCGATTGGCATTGATGCGGGTGCGCATGGCCTCGAGTTCGGTTCGCCAGGTGGCGTACAGGGCCGGGTCGTCCAGGATGGTCGTGACGATCGCGGCACCGTGCTCGGGCGGCATCGAGTAGAGCACCCGGGCGACGTTCTGCAGGGTCGACTCCACATGGCGCAGCGCCTGCTGCGAAGGGCCGAGGACGATCGCGCAGCCGGTCCGTTCGCTGTAGAGACCGAAGTTCTTCGAGCAGCTCACGGCGATGAGCATCTCCTCGACCCGCGACGCCATCGTCCGGGTGGGCTGGAGGTCCGCCTCCAGGCCGTCGCCGAGTCCGTGGTACGCGAGGTCGACGAAGGGCACCCAGCCATGGTGCGCCGCGAGGTCGGCCAGCGTGTCCCAGGCTTCGGCGGACAGGTCGACGCCGGTGGGGTTGTGGCAGCAGCCCTGGATCAGGACGACGTCGTTGCGCCGGGCCTGGCTCAGGTCGCGCAGCAGGCCGGCCTGGTCGGGTCGGCCGTCGGCGTCGAGGTAGCGGTACGTGCGTACGGTCAGGCCGGCGGATTCCAGGATCGGCCGGTGGTTGACGTACGACGGGTCGCTGATCCAGACGGTCGCACCGGGAGCGGTCCGGTGGACGAACTCGGCGAGCAGGTTCAGCGCCCCGGTACCGGCGACGGTCTGTATCGCCGTCGCCCGGGATATCAGGTCCTCGGTGCCCAGCACGGTGGCGGTCATCGCGCGGTTGAACGCCTGGTTGCCCGACAGGCCCCGGTACTCCTTGGATTCGCCCCGCTCGGCCAGCCTCAGTTCGGCCTCGCGGACGGCGGCCATTACCGGCGTGGTCCCGGTCTGGTCCCGGTAGACGCCGACCAGCAGGTCCAGCCGCTCGGGGCGGGCGACGGCCTCGCCCAGTTCGGCGACCAGGGCGAACAGCGGGTCGGTGGGCGGAGGGCTGAGCAGCTCAAGCATGGGGGAGCACCTTGGGACGATGGCGAGTACGGGTGTTGGCGAGAACGACGCCGAGGGTGATGAGGGGTACGCCGACGAGCACGGCCAGGGTCAGCGGCTCGTCCAGGAGCGGAATGGCCAGCAGCGTCGCGACGACAGGGCTGAGGCTGCCCACAACGGCGCTCCGCTCCGCGCCCAGGCGCCGGATGGCGAAGGCGTACAGCAGACCGGCGCAGAGCCCGACACCCAGACCCTGCACGAGCAGGAAGAACGCGAGGTCGGGCCAGGTGGCCGCAGCGAGGTTGGTGGGGAGGACGCCGGCCAGGACGAGCAGGGCCACCACCACGAACGAGGGCGCGCACAGCAGCCCGATCGACCCGATGGGGTCAAGGTCCACCTCGCGCAGCCCGACGGTGTAGAGCGCCCACAGCCCGCTGGCCAGGAGCAGCATCCCGGACCCGAAGAGGACGTCCCCGTCGACCGCGACGACGTACGGCGAGACGAGGGCGACGACGCCCGTGGCGATCAGGCAGAGCCCGGCCGTCTGCATCCGCTTGGGGACGCCGCGCCCGGTCGACATCATGAGTACGGATACGAACAGCGGGACCATGCCGGGCACGATCGCCCCCACGAAGGCCGTCGAGGTCAGCGAGCCGCCGTACATCGCGGCCAGGAAGAACGGCACCCCGGCGCCGCCGACGATCTTGAGCGCCGTCCATCGGCCGACGGCGGCGAAACGCCTGCGGCGGCGCCACAGCGCCGGCGCCAGGACCAGCAGGGGCACGCCGAACCGCAGCAGCGCGGCATCCGCCGGCTCGAGCGTCGACGTACTGAGGGCCCGCGCGCTGAGCGCGAACCCGGCCCAGACCGCCACCGTCAGCAGCAGCGCCACCATCCCCGCGACCTCGCCCGGGCGACGTGTGCCGTGCTTCGGGCTCGCGGGGGCGGGCGGGGCCGCGGGGGCGAGCTCGGTCGTACTCAAAGGGGTTTCCTCCGGCGGGCGTGGTGGGCGGCGCGGCGCAACCGGCTCGGCCGGGTCTGTCAGGGGCGGGCCGGGTCTGTCAGACCGTCCGCAACGCTATGGCAGGAGGCGGGGCACGCGATTGCTATTTCCACCCCGGATTCCTAGCCTGGGGGCAGAATCTGCCAAGGAGTGCCCGATGGACGCCGTAGACCTACAGATCATCCGCGAATTGCAGGCCGACGGGCGGCTCTCCAACCAGGAGCTGGCCGACCGCGTCCGGCTGTCGCCGTCGCCGTGCCTGCGCCGGGTCCGGCGGCTGGAGGAGGCGGGTCTCATCCGGGGCTACACCGCGATCGTGGACCAGCTGACGTTCGGCCTTCCGATCACCGTCTTCGTGAACATCCGCCTCGAACGGCACACGTCCGACATGGTCGGCACATTCGAGGAGCACGTCGGCCGGATCGAACACATCCAGGACTGCTACCTCATGACCGGTGACAGCGACTATCTGCTCCGCATCGTCACCGAGAGTCTTGAAGCGTACGAGCGCCTCGTCCGCGACCAGATCCATGCCATCCCCGGCATCGCCTCGATCCAGTCCAGCTTTGCTTTCGGCAGCGTCAAGCAGTCCCGGATCTATCCCCGCCCCGCACCGCCCCGCCCCTCCCCCTGGCCGGCCTGAGCCCGACTGCGACCGCAAGGAAGCGTGGGCAGGTCAGTTCGCCCCCGCGAGCCCCGGCGCGCCCCACACCGGGAACCAGCGGGCCAGGTCCGGCTCGACCCGCAGATCGTTCGCGAGCAGCGCCCTGACCTGGAGTTCCAGAGCGTTGTCGCGCTTCTCGGTCCTCCCGGGCAGCGGCGCGAAGGGGTAGAAGGTGCCGCGTTTGTAGAGGTATATGAGCGCGAGGGCGCGGTCCCCGGCGGCCTCCCGGAAGCCGATCAGCGAGCAGAGCAGCTGCGGGCCGAATCCGGCGTCCTGGAGGAGGGTGTTGACGGCGTGCAGGTCGTTGACCAGTGAGGCCGTGTCATCGGCGGGGTGGCGGACGAGCAGCCAGGTGTAGCCGTACGCGTCCTGGCTGAACGCGACCGGTACGCCGCCCCGGCCGGTATCGGCGTCGAGCAGCTCCCGTACGTCCTGCTGGAGCGCGGCGAAGGCGCCGCCCTCCACGCTGGCGAAGCACACCGAGCCGATGCCGGTCGGGGTGAAACCGGCAGCCGCCTGGAGGGTGATCGCGGCGGCGGGCAGGCCGAAGAGCTGGTCGAGGTCGGGGCGTACGGGCTTGCTGCGGCCGAGGATGGTGTCGAGGAGTCCCACAGGAAGATCCTCTCTTCTGGGTTACGGACGGCTTCAGCGGCCGCGTTACGGGCGGCCCAGTTGCATCGAGATCCTGCCGAGCTGCTCCAGGCGCTGCTCCAGCGTCGGGTGCGAGGAGAACAGCCTGCTCAGGCTCTGCCCGGAGGAGAACGCCGGCGCGAACCAGAAGGCGTTGAACGGCTCAGCCTTCCGCAGGTCCCGCGTCGGGATGCTCGCCATCTGGCCGGTCACCTTGGTGAGCGCGGCGGCGAGGGCCGACGGGCGGCCGGTCAGCAGAGCGGCCGCGCGGTCGGCGGACAGCTCGCGGTAGCGGGAGAGCAGCCGGGTGAGCAGGAAGCTGATCGCGTAGACGACGGCGCTGACCAGGGGTATCAGGAGTATCGCAAGAGCGGCGCCGTTTCCGTCGCGGCCGTGTCCCGCCCGGCTGAAGCCGCCCCAGAGCGCGACCCGCGTCATCACGCCCGCGAGGACACCGAGGAACGACGCGATGGTCATCACCGCGACATCGCGATGGGCGACATGCGACAGCTCGTGCGCGAGTACGCCCTCCAGTTCCTCCGGCTCCAGGCGACGGAGCAGGCCGGTGGTGGCGCAGACCAGGGCGGTCTTCTGGCTGCGGCCGGTGGCGAAGGCGTTCGGTACGTCGCTGTCGGCGATCGCCACACGGGGCTTGGGCATGTCGGCGAGAGCGCAGATGCGGTCAATGGCACCGTGCAGTTCGGGCGCCTGCTCGGGGGTGACCTCGCGGGCACCCATGCTGAAGGCCGCGATCCGGTCGCTGAACCAGAACTGCGCGATGAACAGCCCACCCGCGATCAGCAGGATGACGGGCCACGACCCCCGCAGGACGGCCAGCAGGACGCCTATGAAGACGACGTACAGCAGCCCGATCAGGAACATCGTCGTCACCATGCGCGTGGTGAGCCCCCGATCCGGCACATAGCGGGAATGAGACCGGGTCCCTGGCATGTCAATCATCACCCTCCGGGCGGAGCGCTGTCGCCGTCCCCCTGCCTCGATTGTGCCCCTCTGGCTCATAAATCCGGGGTGAGTCGTCGGCCTCGCTCCAGGCCGCTCGCCGGCCCGTTTGAAGTCGGTCAGGAAACCGGCTCCTCGTAGAGCTTGCTCCGGGCCCGCGGCCAGATGCGGCCGGGACCCCCAAGGCGTAAACCGGGATGAAATCACCCCTTTGTCCGCACAAGCAGGTGATCATGGTGAGCGACAAGACCGTGCAGCCCGATCCGTCGAACGTCGAGCAGGCGCGCGCCTGGGACGGCGAGCAGGGGGCCTACTGGGCCGCACACGCCGATCAGTTCGACCGGGCGGTCCGCGGCTACCAACCACGTTTTCTTGGAGCCGCCGCCATCGGCGCCGGTGAGCGGGTGCTCGACATCGGCTGTGGGACGGGCGAATCGGCCCGTGCCGCCGCACGCCTGGCGGTCGGCGGACGGGTGCTCGGCGTCGATCTGTCGGCCGAAATGCTGCGGGTGGCACGGCGGAAGGCCGCCGGGGAGGGACTGGGCAACGTCCGCTTCGAGCAGGCTGATGCCCAGACATATCTGTTCCCCGAGGGAGAGTTCGATGTGGCGATCAGTCGCACCGGGTCGATGTTCTTCGCCGAACCAGTGAGGGCGTTCCGCAACATCGCGCGGGCTCTGCGCCCCGGTGGCCGTCTGGTGCTGCTGGTGTGGCAGGCGCCGGCCCGCAACGAATGGTTCCGGGCCTTCACCACGGCCATGGCCGCGGGCCGGCCCCTGCCCGCACCCGCGCCCGGTGCGCCGGGTCCGTTCTCCATGGCCGAGCCGGACGAAGTACGGGCGCGGCTCACGGCGGCGGGTTTCACCGAGCCGCGCTTCGAGGACCTGTCCGCCCCCCTGCGCTTCGGGCCGGACGCCGGGCGGGCGTACGCGTTCGTCTCCGGGCTCCTCGGCTGGATGCTCGACGGCCTCGACGACAGCGGCCGCCACCGAGCCCTGACAGATCTGCGCGCGAGCCTGGACGCCCACGAGACGCCGAGCGGCGTGCTTTACGAATCGGCCGCCTGGCTCATCACTGCCGGCCTGTCGCGGCGGGACTGAGCTGCCGCACCAACTGCGCTGATCCGAGACGAGCATGGAGTGCGCCCCGCCCACCGAGCTGCCCGAACCGTACTCTCCGTATCGCCCACTGGCCGGGCACGAAGGCGTCGGGGAAGGGGGCAGCGGCGGTGTGGTCGGCAACTGGGTGCTGGATCGTACCGGCGCCGAGTGCGGCTGGTACCGAGCTGGGGCGACGGCGACGGCGACGGCCGGGCGGCTCTGCTCGCGCTCACCTTCGTGCCGGCCCGCGAGGGTGTGGTGCCGGCCGAGGCAGGCCCGCTCCAGACCACCCCCTACGCGGACGATCCCGCAGGAGCGGCTGATCTCGCCGTACTGGTGGGGCTCCTGAATCGCCAGTCGCGACCACCACGGTGAACCAGTCCACCCCGAGCAACCCGGTAAGCCTTCCCGGTCGCGGCACTAGCACTCCGGAACGTCCTTGACGAACACGATCCCGTCGTTTTCTGCCAAGTGGGCCGGGTCCAGCGGGGAGTAGCCGAACCAGGGCGACACGCGGGCGGCGGGTCGCGCGTCGCCGAGGGCGGTGGCCAGCCGGGTGGCGTCGACGACGTAGCGGTCCTCCGGGAGCGCGTACAGGAGTCCTTCGACGGTGTGCGGTGGCGGGGTGTCGACTCCCTGGTGCCGAATTGTGCCGAGGGCCGTGGCCAGGAAGGCGTACTCCTTCCCCAGGCGGGCGTTCACGAGTGCGCCGGCGCTCCACCACTCCAGCAGTGGCTGGTCCCACATGCGCATCGTGCTCTTGTCGCGCTGGAGATGGCTGTTGTGGGCGTGGACCAGGGTCGGGTTCCGTTCGGCGACGGCGAGGAGGTTGTCGGCCATCATCGAGTCCCGCAGCCCGATCAGACGCGTCATGCGGGCCGGTGAGGTGTCGGCCATCCAGAAGTGGTAGCGCAGCAGGCCGGTGGCAGCGCGCCCGTACAGGCACGCCCGGTCCCAGTCGTCTCGCGAGGTCGCCGTGATCAGGTGCGGCGTCTGCGCGTCGAGCAGCGCCACCAGATCATCGGCGAGCAGCCGCAGTTCCTTGGCCTCGGCCGACTGCCCCACGGACTCGGCCGGGTCCATCATCGCGGCGGGATTGGTCCACCGGTCGTCGGCGCCGAGCAGGCGGTCGAGCGTTTCCGCGGTGCAGGGGAGCAGGTCCGCGTCCACCAGGGCGGAGAGGTAGCCGTGGAGTGCGGAGAGGGCATGCCGGGGGCTCGCGGCGCCGGTGATCTCCAGTGGGCCGTCGAAGCCGGCGAAGCGGAGCCGCTCGGACGCGGCCCGGCCGTCGTTGTACGCGCGCATCCAGCGCACGAGTTCACGGTTGGCCGCGGACGCGCCGAACCCGTGGCTGAATCCACGTTCCATGACCTCGTCGAGGGTGCCCGTGCCCGTGGCGACGTAATCGTCCACGACCAGGCCCATCACGCAGTCACTCTCGATCGCGATGGTCCGGTAGCCCTCCTGCTCGACGAGTTGCCGGAAGAGCTCGTTGCGCAGGTCGAGCAGAGTGTCCTCGCCGTGGGTGGGCTCGCCGAGGGCGAGCAGCCGCGGCCGGGCCGGGAGCAGCTTCATGACGGCGGCTGCCTCGACGGCATGGGCGGTGTCCTGGATGTCAGTAGCCATGCCATCAACGGTATCGTTGAACCCTCGGTTGAAACTTTTCCGCGATATTCCCGCGATACATCCCGCGATTCGGCAGGCTCATGGGTCAGAACCTTCAAAACGGCGAGCGGCTCAGGCCGATTGACCTGGCGCGCCGGCACGGTCTGTCCACGCAGGCCGTCAGGAACTACGAGGAGGCCGGCATCCTTCCGCCTGCCCGGCGCACACCCCACGGCTACCGCACCTACACCCCGCTGCATGCGCGGGCCCTGCGCGCGTTCCTCGCCCTGGTGCCCGGCCACGGCCACCAGACGGCGACGTCGATCATGCGGGCGGTGAACGAGGACGTGGTCGATGAGGCGTTCCGCCTCATCGACGAGAGCCACGCCCAGCTCCTTGAGGACCGGCGGACGCTCCAGGCCGTGGAGAGCGCCCTGCGCGACCTGGAGCCCACCGCGGCGTCCGGGCTGGACGCGGTGTCGGGGTCGCCCGGCGGGACGTTCATCGGGCCGCTGGCAGGGAAGCTCGGGATCCGCTCCGCCACACTGCGCAAATGGGAGCGCGCCGGGCTGGTGCGCCCGCGCCGCGACCCGCGGACCGGGTACCGCGTCTACGACGAGGCCGATGTGCGGGACGTCCTGCTGGCCCACCAGCTCAGGCGGGGCGGCTACCTGCTGGAGCAGATCGCCCCGCTCATCGCCCAGGTGCGGGCGGCCGGCGGGCTGGAGCCGCTGGAGGCCGCCCTGCGCGACTGGCACGGCCGGCTGTCCGCCCGCGGGCGCGCGATGTTGGCCGGGGCCGCCGAGCTGGACGCGTACCTCCGCGATCGCGCCGGATAGCGCGGGAACGGGAGCGGCTTCCGCCAAGTCCGGGGCGGCGTACGTACGAAAGGTTTGCGCGGCGGCGGCCACAGCGAGCCCGCCGAGGTACGGGCGACCGCAGAAGTAGCGCAGCCACGAGCGCGGGGCCGAAGAGCTGCGCGAGAAACACCTTGCCCACCTGGGTGGACTGAACCGCCGCGTGCCTCACGGCAGTCGCCCCACCTCGCCCCGACGGGGCAGCGCGGATGCACCCATTGGTCGCTCAGCTCAAGCAGCCCTGTAGCCCTGTAGCCCTGTAGCGCTAGGACCGGGCGGTGTCCTGGACGGTGGCCGTGGCTTCGGCGGTTTCCGCGCGGCCGGGACGCCGCGACCGATACCGGTGGACAGGTGCAGCAGGCCCCAGCGCAGGCCCGCTCCGTCCATCACCACCCGCAGCAGCCGGCTCGCCAGCAGCCCGAGGACGGTCGCACAGACCGCGCCGGCCGCCAGCGCCGGGACAGTGGCTCGGGTGAGCAGTCCGGGCAACTGCCGCAGCGCCAACCACACCACCGCGAGCAGCAGCACGTCGGCGGCGCGATACAGAAGCCAGTCGCCGAGTGGCGCGCCCGCCGGGCCCGCCCAGGAGTTCGCCCGGTTCGGCGAACAGGGTACGAGAGGACCATCAGGGACAGTGCGATCGGCCAGGCGGGCGGCGCGCGCCGGGACGACCTCCTGGGGCAGCGGACCGGCGCCCTTGGCGGTGACCCGCGCTGCGAGCACCGTCGCAGCCGCGGCGCCCAGCGCGGTCACCACCAGGACTTGCCGCCCGGAGGAGATGACGCTCGCCAGCTGAGGCAGGAGGCGGTAACTTCCGCGCCCCTGCGCGACGATCAGCCACGGCGCGGAGACGGTCACCGCCAGGGTCCCGGCCACGCCCCAAGGCCCATACCGAGAGCAGCGCGTCGGTCTGGGCCGTGTCCCCGATCGGCCAGTGCCGGTATCGCCGCGCGCCGGTCGCACCGTCACACCTGCTTGCCGCCGCGGCGCCCCCGGGTGCCGGCGGCCCCCCGGATCCGGCAGCCGACCGTTCGCGCGAACAGCACGCCCTTCACCACGGTGGCGCTCTATACGTCAACGCCGGCGTGGTCCAGACAGGTGGCTCGACGAGCCGTCCTACGTCGTCACCGCCGTGAAGCAGGGACTGATAAACCACCAGCGGATCGACGAGTCGGCACACCGGAGAACCCGTACGCCGACCCGAAGACCGCTGCAAGCGTGATCGGCAGCCGGTGCTTACGGACGTCCCGGCGATGGTGGCGCCGCGGTGTGGGCGCGGGCGAAGGCCAGGGAGGTGTCGAAGCACCGCTCGACCTCCTCCTCGGGCAGGCCAACCCACACATGGTCGGCGCCGGGCACCGGCTGGAAGTCCACCTCCACGCCGGCGTCGCGCAGGGCTGCGGCGAGCTCTTCGCCCTGAGCGAGTGGGATCGCGGAGTCGTCGGTGCCGTGGAGGATGAGGAACGGCGGCGCGGTGGCGGTGACATAAGTGACCGGGCTGGCCGCCCGGGCGCGGTCGGGAGCATCGGCGATCGCCGCCCCGATGAGCAGTGCTTCGGGAGTGCGCGGGTCGGCGGCGTCGTACGCGCCGGGCGCGCTCTGGGCGGGGAGGGCGGTGAGGTCGGTCGGCCCGTACCAGGCGACGCAGCCGCTGACCGGGGCGGTGAGCGCGAGCAGGGCGGCGAGGTGGGCGCCCGCGGATTCACCCCAGGTCACGATGCGGCGGGTGTCCAGGCCCAGTTCCGCGGCGCGGGCGTTCAGCCAGGCCAGGCCGGCGGTGACGTCATCGAGCTGGGCGGGGTAGAGCGCCTCGCCGCTGAGCCGGTAGTCGAGGCTGGCGACGGCGAACCCCGCCTGCGCCAGCCGGGCGAAGGGACCGGGCCGCCAGCCACGCAGGCGCGGCCCCATGTCCGTCCGCGTACCGGTCCGCCAGGCGCCGCCGTGGATGTAGACGATGACCGGCAGTGCACCCTGCGGCTCGTCGGGCAGCCACAGGTCGAGTTCCAGCGGGCGGGCGTTGGCCGGGGTGGAGTAGACCGCGCCGCGTAGCAGCCGGACGCCAGGGGCGGGGTGTGCGGCCGGCGGCAGAGGCAGCCGAGTGGGCGCGGGCGGGGTGAGCAGAGCGATGAGGTCGGGTGACAGGGGCACTGTTTTCTCCAGGACAGGACAGGGCCGGGGCAGCGGGCGGGGCCGGGGGTGGCTGCGGACTTGGACGTCAACTCCCGGTGTTCCACTGGTGGGTGGGCAGGTACCGGACGTCGAAGTTCTGTTCGGCGGCGCGGAACTCGTCCAGGCTGGGGACGCGGGGCCGGTGCGGGAGGCCGATGTCGTCGGTGGGGTCGCCGAGGCCTTCGAAGAACCGCTCGAAGGTGCTGCCGGGACCTGCGGCCACGCCGACGATCCGGCTGTGGTGGCGCTCGATGCGGTAGGAGTGCGGGCAGTTCTTCGGTACGAAGCCGAAGTCGCCGCTGGTGAGCAGTTTCTCCTGCTGTTCGCCCTGAAGGTCCTCGACGAAGAGACGTACCGCGCCGTCGGTGACGTAGAAGACCTCGTAGGTGTCCGCGTGGAGGTGGGCGGGGATGAGGTCGCCCTTGACTCCGTCACAGGTGAAGAAGTTGAAGGTGTTCTCGGTCTGTTCGCCGCCGCAGTAGATGGTGAACAGATCGGTGATCAGGTGGGCGCGGTCACCCATGCCCTTTTCTATGAAGTACGGCTTGCCCGGCTCGGCGGGGATGTGGGAGCGCGAGCGGTAGCGGGTGGCGAACTCCATGGTCATGAAAAACCTCCAGGAGGAGCAGGAAGCCGGAACACTAACGTCAGCCGACCTGACAATCAAAGGCTGGAGTACACCGGAACGCGGCAGGCAGACACCGCAACACCATCTGATCAAACTTTGAATGAATAGAAGCCGACGCAGGGGTTCCCTGAAGGGTCTACGCGCGGATACCTTGTGCGCCTCTTCAAGACTTCACATCAGGAGGAAGCGTGGAACGACGGCATTTCCTTGCCGGAGGCACCGCTGTGGCTGCGGGAGCAGTTCTGGGCGGGCCCTTTCTTGGAGTGGCCAGCGCCTCGCTCAAGGGCGGCCCCAGGCCCGGCAGCGGCTACGGAACGCTCGGGCCGGTGCGCGACGCGCGTGACGGCGAGATCCGGCTTCATCTGCCGAAGGGATTCTCCTACCGGTCCTTCAACCCGGCGGGCGAGCCCATGAGCGACGGGTCCATCACCCCCGGAAAGCACGACGGCATGGCCGCCTTCCCGGGCAAGTTGGGCACCACACTGCTGGTCCGCAACCATGAACTGAACGGCCCCGGAAAGGCCTTCGGGCCGGAGGAGACCGTCTACGATCCAGCCGCCCGCGGCGGAACCGCCACTCTGATGGTGACCGGTCAGGGACGAGTGCTACGGAGCGCGGCCAGCCTCAGCGGTACGCAGATGAACTGCTCCGGCGGACCGATGCCGTGGGGAGCCTGGGTCAGTTGTGAGGAGACCGTCAACGGCCCCGACGTCGGAAACGACTTCACCGGCGGCGACAACAGTCTTCTGCAACAGAAGCACGGCTATATCTTCGAGGTGCCCACGGGCAAGGCCGCCGCCGCCCGTCCGATACGGGCCGCCGGACGGTTCCCCCATGAGTCGGTCGCCTTCGACCCTCACACAGGTGCGGTCTACGAGTGCGAGGACAACTTCGGGTTCGCCTCCGGCTTCTACCGCTATCTGCCGCCGCGCGATCCGCGGACCACGGGGAAACTGCTGGACGGCGGACGGCTCCAGATGCTGGCTGTGCGCGGCGAGGAGAACGCGGACCTCTCGCTCGGCCAGCGGCCGGGCGCGGCCTACCGGGTGTCCTGGGTGGACATAGACGACCCCGACCCGGACTTCGCGCCGGGAACGGCCAATGCCACGGCGATGCAAGCGGTCGGCTCGCAGGGCCGGGCCAAGGGTGCGGCGATCTTTTCCCGGCTGGAAGGGTGCGTCTACCACCGTGGCGTCGTGTACTTCGTCTCAACCCAAGGCGGCGCGACCGCAGCGGGTGATGCGGCACCCAGCGGCTTCGGCGACGGCCGCGGCCAGGTGTGGGCGTACGACACGCAAGAGAACATGCTTCGACTCATGTACGAGTCTCCACACTCGATGACCCTCGATCTGCCGGACAACGTCACCGCCAGTCCGCGCGGCACCCTCGTGCTGTGTGAGGACGGCGACGGGGGCAACTACCTGCGTGGACTTACTCCCGCCGGCTCCATCTTCGACTTCGCACGCCTGGAACCCCTCACAGATGACCCTGACGCCGAATTCGCAGGCTCGACCTTCGCGCCCGACGGCAGGACACTCTTCGTGAACATCCAGTCAAAAATCGGGATGAGCATCGCCATCTGGGGTCCCTGGCAACGCGGCGGCTTCTGAACAGCTGCGTTCCTGGGGGCGCCCCAACGTCACCTTGTTATGAACGGCGATCAGGTCGCCAGTCGACAGTTCTGCGCGACCTGATCGCCGCGGCGCGTCGCCATCCCGGGGCGACGGCCCATGACAGAGCAGACGTACGGCAAGGCGGTCACCGATCGCCCCAGGCACCGAAGCTGCTGACAGTCGCGCTTCAGGCCCTTGGCGCGACCATGGCCCGGGAGATCGCCCGGGCGCTGGTACACACCAGCCGGGCCAGCGCGTGCGGAGAGGTGCTGCCGTGGCGTACCACGAGCGAGACGGCGGCGATCACCGCACCGTCGCTGCCGTGCACGGGTGCGGCGACCGACACGGCGTCCATCGTGACCTGGCGGTCACTGACCACGTAGCCGTTGGTCCGCGTCTCGGCCAGCATGCGCCGCAACGCACGCGGATCGGTGACCGTACACGGCGTGAAACGCTCGAAGGGACCGGCGAGCACCTGGTCCTGCACCTCGGCGGGGGCATGCGCGAGCAGCACCAGCCCGACCCCGGTGGCCGTGAGGGCGAAACGCCCGCCCACGCGTGTGAGTACAGGGACCGCGCCGGAGCCCGCGATGCGCTCGACGAAGACGAGCTCGGTAGCCTCGCGCACCGCGAGCTGCACGTTCTCGCGGGTGATCTGGGAAAGATCCTCCAGGAACGGCAGGGCACGCTCCCGCAGCCCCTGACCGCGCGGCGCCAACGAGCCGACCTCCCACAGCCGCAGGCCGACGCGGTAGCACCCCTTGTCACCGCGCTCCAGCGCCCCCCAGGCGATCAGCTCGCCCAGCATCCGGTGCACGGTCGACACGGGCAGCCCGGACCGCCGGGACAGCTCGCTCAACGTCATCTCCGGACAGTCCGCGCTGAACGCACCGAGGATCTGCAGCGCGCGGCCCAGCACCGGCCCGGTACCGGACTCGGAACCACGGCGGGGCGACGCAGGGCGCTCCGCCGGGACCACCGGCGACGCTCCGCGCTCTCCCTGCGCGGATTCCTGTACGAGGGAGTGTTCCACCGGCGCTCCCCTGCTTCCCGTTCGCTGTGCCCCAACCCGGGGCGGATCATTTGACGGCCGCTTTCTCCACCGTGCCGGTCAGTGTGCAGCAAGGCAGAAGCTGCGTCGAGACCCGCACCGGCGGCACGGCCGGCAGGGTGGCCGTGCTGTCGGCGCGCCTGGTCGAGACGGTGACCTCGTACGAGATGGACTCCACCACGGGCCACGTACTGCGCTCACTGCCGACAGCCGACTGCCGCTGCCGCTGCCCGAAGTACGCCCGCTACACCAGGGGCGATCCGAAGTCGGTGTCGAGCTTCCACTGCACGAAGCGACCGGGCTTGACCGGCCACGCATCGCACTGGTCGTGGGCCGTTGTTGAGTCGTTGCTGCCGCGGTCGCAGATGGGGCGGCCGGTTCGTGACCGGCGGCAGATGACTCGTCGATTGCACGACAGTACGCGCCCACCAGCACGCGGCCCCGGCCCGAATCCGCCATGGACGGTGTCCGCGTGGGCCGGCCGGGCCCGGAAAATCCCCGGACCCGGCCCGAGAAGGTGGCCGCCATCCCCGAACGCGTCGACCAGATCAACGGCCGACCGAGATGCGGCGAAAAGCTCTGCCGCCCAGACTGCATTGTTGATCGAGCCACCCCCTACGTAGCAGGGCTGGTCAGACCTGGCCGCGCCAAGCGCCAGTCTCGGCACTGCGGTTCTCGATGAAGATCTTGAACCGGTTCAGGTCGCCGGTTACCTGCCGCTTGACGAAGCCGAGTTTGTCGCCCACCGTCTCGGCCAAGCCCTCGGGGTCGAAGTCCATCTGCAGCATGATCTTCGTCTTGGCATCGTCGATGCGGTGGAACGTGACAACGCCCGCTTGCTTGGCTTCGCCATTCACTGTCGTCCAGGCCACGCGCTCATCAGGAATCTGCTCGGTGATCTCAGCGTCGAACTCGCGCGCCGCGCCGTTCACAGTGGTGACCCAGTGGGTGAGGGTGTTGGTGCGCTGCTCGATCCGCTCGACGCCTTCCATGAACTGCGGGAACGTCTCGAACTGGGTCCACTGGTTGTACGCCGTGTTGACCGGCACGTTGACCTCGATGGATTCCTCGACCTGCGACATAAGCATGCCCTCTTCTCTGGTTTCGTCACGGCCTCGGTCATCGCCGACGCCGTGATCATCGGTTCCCAAGGACGTGCGTGTACCCCCATCGGTGCCGGCTATTGCAAGAACAAGGCGCCGGGTGTGGTACTTCACTGCGGTCTTCCCGCCCTGGTGCGGCAGGCGCTTCCAGCGCGCCACATCCATGGCGGCAGTCTCCAGACCAAGGCCGGAGTGTGGCCGTCTCAGTTGTTGCTGAGCATGCCCGACCGGAGTGTGGTCAGGACGCGGCTCAGCAGCCGGGAGACTTGCATTTGGGAGATACCGAGTGCGTTCCCGATCTGTGCCTGAGTCAACTCACGGCCGAAGCGCATCTCGATAATTGTTCGGTCCCGGTCATTGAGGCCGCTGAGCAGGGGAGCCAGGGCCTGCAGGTCTTCTACGATTTCCATCGCGGCATCGGGTTCGCCCAGCACGTCGACCAAGGCGCGGGCGTGGCGCGACTGGCCGTCCTCGCCCGGTTCGGTGGGCGTATCAAGCGAGCTGGCGGTGTATCCGTTGGAGGCGACCAGGCCCTCGATGACCTCTTCCTCGCTCAACTCAAGTTGCTCGGCGAGTTCCCTGACCGTGGGATCACGGTCAAGGACGGCGGCAAGGTCTTCCTTGGCTTTGGCGAGGTTGACCCGCAATTCCTGCAGTCGGCGGGGCACGTGAACTGCCCAGCTGGTGTCACGGAAGAACCGCTTGATCTCGCCGACGATGTAGGGCACGGCGAAGGTGGCGAACTCGACCTCGCGAGAGAGGTCGAAGCGGTCGATGGCTTTGATCAGCCCGATCGTGCCGACCTGGACGACATCGTCCATCTCGCCGCTGCCCCGAGTACGGAAGCGGCGCGAAGCGAATCTGACCAGTGAGAGGTTCATCTCGATGAGCGTGTTACGCGCGTACTGATACTCATGCGTGCCCTCTTCGAGGACCTGCAACTGATCGAAAAACAACTTCGACACAACCCGCGCATCCTTCGGGGCGACCTTTCCCGCGTCCTCGATCCAAGGCAAATCACCCACACGGACCGGACCATCAGTGGCCTGCTCCCGTGTCTCACCGGTTCTTGCAGAGAACGCCGTCATGTCTCTTTCCTCTCATAGCGACCATCTGAGGTTTCGCGCGCGTTCGCCGGGTACCGGAGAACGCGGCCATCAGCCGAGCGGGTCCGTGACGGCCACCAAGAGGCTCGTTTGGGCCGCCAGGATGACGACGGATCTGCCACGCCGTTACGCCGTCTTCGGGCGTCGTAGTTGTTCTCGACGAGCGGCCCACTCCCCAACCCTGCACCGCTGGCAGCTGCAGCGGTGTGCCGCCGGGCGTGCGTAGGGGGAGCCAGCAACAGGGCGGCGTCCGTTGTCACTCGACGCCCCTTGAGGTCGAGCGTCGATGACCACCAAGCCAGGGCCGCTCCCGGCACGGGCAACGGGGAGTGCCGCTAAGCCGGTTGAGCCTCGCTGGAAGCCGGCTGCCCGGGCTGAGCGGTCGATCCACGGATTCCTTTCCGGCCCCATGTCCTAAGTGGCTATCGGTCGACAACTCTTGGCCTCACGCCCCGGCCCTCAAAGACTGCTTGAACGTGTGCAGAATAGCAACTATTGCCAGACGGCAACAGGGGGCGACTGGCGCTACACATGCCCTTCACATACAACAAAGCCACCACAACCTGCGGCGGCTTCGAAGGTCGGCGTTGCGCGGTCGAGGATGCCCGCGGCACCATCACGTCGTTCACATACGACGCCCACCCCGCTTGCTCCGCTCGGTGTCACCACCTACACCTACGACAGCCTCGGCCGGCCAGCGACGGCGAAGAACGGGGTGACCACCGGCTGGTCCTACGACCAGGCAGGCAACGAAACCGCCACCGGGGTCCTGACCGATCGGTGACCTCGCGCGGTGTGCTTGCGCGCACCCCGAGGCGGCACAGGGACCAGACCCTGAGCCTGCCTGGTCCCCGCCCAGCTCCTGGGATCGAGAGGGCAAAGGTCGTCGCTTAACCGATGGTCCGCGTACGGCCGCCAGTTCGCTGGGCCGGAACGCTTCGAAAGCGCCGCGGACTCCGCCGATGTGCCCCTGCCTTGCGAGGCCCTTCATCCGGCCGTGCCCTGAGCAACTCTTCGAAGAGCAGGCGACCGGCGACCATAGCCTGGCGCATCTCCTCGACCTCAGCCGCTCCAGTAGCCGTCTTGTGCTTGTGCGCAGCCAAGTGCAGTTGCCTACAGCCGTCCACGCGGTACGGGTGATGTACGGACAGGGCCTCAAGCTGACGTTCGTGCGACTCCGCCGGGAAGCCGACGGCCACGGCCAGTTGACACAGCAGCTGATTGGCTTTCGCGACGGCGACGGTGGGGCAGTCGACGAACCGTTCTTGCAGGCCGGCCCATTGAGCGGCGTACTGCTCGCGCATCTGCGGGGTGAGACCCTGGATGCGCAGGTTGCCGAACCGGCTTACCCGGGCGTTCAGTTCCCGTTCTGTCGCTTTGGCGTTTCCGTTGTACTGAGAGGCGACTGCATCGAACTCTGGCCCGAACCGGTTTCTGAGGTGGCCGGAGCGTGACTGTGTCACTGGTGGGACGAGCATGAGTGCAGTGATGATCGCTACGACCATGCCGAAGATGATTCCGGTGCCCATGGACATGTGTCCCGCCTTTCTCTGAGGTTCCTCAGGAGGCTTTCGTTACGCAGTGTTACCCGGATACCGGCCGCAAAACACACTGGGTGATGCCAGGCGCAGCGTTTCCTCCATTCGGAGTCGTCAACGAGGCAGAGTTGCCGCCACCACTTTGCCGCCGTCGGGACATGGCTGAGCCATCGGGCACGCGTGGGCCGCGGCGTGTCAACGAGAGCGCTCATAGGGAAGTTTGCTGCAAGGGCCACTCGAACGGGCCCCCATGGAGAGCGCCCTGTGGCTCTACAGCTTTGCCGGGCCGATGACGGTGAGCCCGCAGGCGTTGCCGGAGGCTGAAGTCGACAACCATGCGCCCCCCTCAGTTCCTCCGAAGCACAGTTTTGTGCGACCATCCGGCAATGGACCTCGCCCCTCTTGAGCTGGCCGTCAACCGTCTACGTGACGCCGAAGCCGCAGTAGACGCTGCCCGCGCAGATGTGGAGATGGAAGCAGTCGGTGCTGTGCGCAAGGGCGCGCCGATCGAAGCCGTATGTGACGCCTGTGAGCTCACACCCCACGACCTCCTACGCCTGGAGAAGACGGCAGGCGAACTTCCTCGGTAGCAAGGGCCGTTTGTAGCGACCGCATCACAAGGAAACGGTCACCGCCGCTCTCCGTACTCTGCGCGCCCATACGCGGGGGGAGTGATCGCTGCCGGCGGCACAGGAAAACCCTGATCGCCGCCCGCACCACCGCCCGTGTTACTTCCCGCGGCCAGGTCCTGGTCCCGGTCTACCGACCGGGGACCTGGTCGTGGGCACGCGAACTGACATGGCCGGGCTGGAACAAGACGTGGCACGCCGGCCGCACTAGTGTAGTCAGGGCTGCAACTGGTGTGTGTCGAGGCAGGGAACTCAGACACCGGGCCGGACATGTGCCGTCCGGCCTGCCACCGGCTGCCACATCTCCGCAAGCGACGACGCCTGAGCAGGGATATTTTCGGCAGAGCGGGCAGACGACCCGTATTAGATTCCACCGATACGTGTGTTCATGGGAGTGACGGCCGTATGGACCGCGCGGGACCATCAAACGATCCCCTGCACGATTTTGCCGTCCAGGTGGCTGAGGCTGCTGAAGCTTTGGTGGACGTCTGGGGGCAGGCCTCTCACTCCGCATCTCCTCGGCTGTCGGCGCTCCAGTTGGAAGCGCTGCTGATCGCTCGCCGAAGTCCGGGCATCAACCTGACGGGGTTGGCCGACGAAGTCGGTGCGGCTCCGCCCGCTGTCAGCAGGCTGTGTGATCGGCTCGAAGCAGCGGGCCTGTTGCGCCGTGAACCGGCGAAAACCAGTCGACGGGAAATCGGGCTGGTGCTGACACTGGCGGGAAATGGGTTGATCGATTCCCTGTTCGCACGCCGCTACGCACTGTTCGGCGAGATCCTCAACCGCGTGTCGCCGGCTGAACGCGAGCATCTCCTCGCCGGTTTGCTGGCCTTTTCGAAGGCGGCTCGGGCCGCCGACTCCGACCGGGACTAATCGGCTCAGTCGGCGGGGGCAGCGGCGGCTGACACGGGAGTATTGGGCCTTCCGCGCCAGTCCAGGCAGACTACGGCGGCATCGTTGGGCAGATCGTGGCTGCCGTGGTACTGCACCAACGCGTCGACGACGGCGCGTGCTGTTTCGTGCGTCGATGAGCCGCGAGTGGCAGCAATGGTCTCCCGCAGGGCGCGTTCACCAAAGACACTCCCGTCGCGTGACTGAGCCTTGTGTACGCCGCTACTCACGATGACCAACCGGTCTCCAGGCTTCACGTTCAGCGACTGTTCGCGATACTCCGTTTCTTCGAACATGCCCAGCGGCATCTGGGTTTCCAGTTCGATGCGCTCGACGGTGTCCTGCCGCTGGCAGAACAGTTGCGGTGAGCCGGCGTCGACCGCCTGAACGTGCCCGGTGGTCAAGTCGAAGCGCAGCAGGAGGGTGGCCGAATAGAGCGCTCCACCGTATTCACCGTAGATGGCCTGGTCAGCAAGGCATGCTTGGTCGGACAACGAGATTCCGGCTCGGCGCGCGTTGCGCAGTGCGCTGACGGTGAGGTTTGTCAGGAGCGCGGCCTGGATTCCTGTCCCCCTGCCGTCGGAGACTGTGATGGTGAGGTGGTCGTCGGTCGTGGTCCAGTCGAAGTTGTCGCCGCCGATTGCGTAGGCCGGCTCGAGGTGAGCACCAAGGGTGTACTCATTCTGAGTGAGCCCTCGGCCGGGCAGGAGCTGCCACTGCATTTCCGCTGCCAGCGTGAGGCGCTTGCGTCTACGCCCTTGCAGGTAGAGGTCGGTGTCTCGTTCGGCGACGAGCAGTTCATGTCCGATGGCTGTGGCGAAGGCCGCGAGCTCCAGTACGCCGGGCGTGCCTCTGGCCGGCTCCGGAAGATGCACTGACAGGACGCCCAAACGGTCTCCTCGCACGGTGATGGGGAGGTGCACGGTGACCATGCCGGGTTCTCCTGCCACCTCCACGACGGCGGCCTGGGCGGAAAAGGCGCGGCCGGCCGGATGCTCGCCGCGAACGGGCACCGCCTCGCCTGTGTGGGGCAGGCGCGTCACTGGTTGGAGCACGGTGAGGCCGTAGTCCGCCAGTAGCAAGGTCACCCAGCGGGCGTCCAGGTAGGTGGCGAGCAGCGAGCGTGCGGTGAACAGAAGGCCGGTGGGGGGCGCCGCCCTCAATGCGTCTTCGGCTGCACCGAGCCAGCTTCGGGACTGGTCAGTCATGATCGCTTCCCTCATCGTCCGCACGTTCGACACGGACAGCGATGGCTCGCCGATCACCACGCCGGGCCATACGCATGTTCCATCCTGCCTCTGCGTGGGCTGCACGGCCGTGGGCTGCACGGCCATCATTGGCCGACAGTTCCGCCCCTTGGCGGCAAGCGCAAGAGCTGCTTGCCGGCACGGATCATTTGCCGCGCGGCAACGATACCAATGCGATCGCAGCGACGCCTGGGCCCCGCAAGGGACGTCCGTACCTTCATCGAGGCCCCTGGACTAAAACAGTTGCCCTGTGTCAATATTGTCCTGAGGGCAATTATTTTGTGGCCGCAATGTCCGGTTCACCCTGTGCGACAGGAGGCCACAGCGATCGAAGGCAGGGGATTAGGCGATGTCCGCGGGGCGCTGTCCGTTAGCCGCTTCGGCGGGAAGGCCGACACGCGCAGCGGCAGCTTGGAAGGCTTCCAGCCCTTCGGCGAGGGCGGCCAATTTCGCCGGACTCATTTCTTGCAGCACCGTTTCGACCTCGCGTGCCCGAAACGCCCGGAACTCGTCGAGGAGAGCACGTCCCCGCCGGCTCAGGCGCACCTCGATCTCTCGGCGGCTGATCGCGCTGGGGTACCGCTCGACGAGCCCCGCTGCTTCCAGGCGGTCACACAAACGGCTCACGGACGACGGTCGCGATCCGAGCGCCTCACCCAAAGCCCGGAGGTTGACACCGTCCTGCCCCTCGAGCACCGTCAGGGCCCGCAGTTGGGAAGATGACACCGGCCCGGAGGGTGCGGCTTCCTGACCGCGGCCCCACAGCATCTGCAGGAGTTCCGACACCGCGCATGCGGCGTGAGCCACCTCTTCATGGTCGACGGAGTGCAGATTGCGGGGCATCGCACCACTCTCTCATTCGAGAGAGTGTTTTGTCAGCCGCCCCCTCCACATCCAGTGCCCCCACCCGCGGGGTGTGGGACGGATCACGGCGAGGTAATGGACCTCTATTACCCCTCGCGACTGGTGATGCGGATGGCCAGGGCCAGGGTGTCGTCGGCGTGGAGGACGACTGCGTGCATGTCGGCCGCGATGGAACTGGGGATTTCGGCCAGCGGTCTTGCCGCGTGGCGGCGCGACGCCTCGATGAGTCGGATCTCGCCCTCGCACGGGTCTCGGCGGCTTTCGGTGAGTCCGTCGGTGTAGAGGATGAGCAGGTCGCCCGGCTCGATACCGGCGTGCAGGACCTTCTCGCTGCCGGGCAGTGGAAAGCCGATGCCTCTCCCCCGGGCTTCCAGGTAGTGCGCGGTGCCGTCGGACCGGAGCACAAGCGCGGGTGGGTGGCTGCCGTTGGCCAGTTGGAGCTGTCCGGTGGCCGGGTCCAGCCGGGCCAGGAGCACGGTGGCCATCAGTTCGGGGTCCAGCGGCATGAGGATCTCGTGGGTGCTCGCGAGGATGGACTGCAGTGGATGGCCTTCGAGGGCCAGGGTCCGTACGGCGTGCGTCACGTTGAGGGCGTTACGGGTGCTTCGCACTCCATGTCCGAGTGCGTCGACGACAGTGATGTGAAGCGTACCGTCGGGGAGGCGGAACCAGTCGTAGAGGTCCCCGCCAGTGGGAGCGTTGGGGTCGGCGGGTTCGTAGTGGACAGCGAGCTCGAGGCCGTCAAGGCTGAGCGGCTGTGGGCGCAGGGCGTCTTCGAGTTCCTGAAGGATCTGACCGTGTGCCCTGCGTAGCTGTTCGTCGCGTTCTTCAAGTTGTACGTACAGGGCGAGGACGCCGGCGTTGGTCTCGGCGAGCTCGTGCTTGAGGCGGCGATGCTCGGCGACGAGCCCGTCGGTCTGTGCAAAAGCTGCTCGGAGTTCTTCCTCGATGGCCTGCGTCTCCGTCCCTGCTGGTCTGCCCGGCCACGGTTCGTATCGGGTACTGCCGTCAGCCGGGAGCCGGCTGGAAAAGGAGCGGTCTTCCTGTGTTGCGGAGACGGGGATCCGCCACGTGAGCGAGTCCGGGGACGATTGCGTGGCGGGCAGGGGCAGATCTGTCGTGGCGGCGAGCGTGCCCCGTCCCTTCGCGAACCGCAGTGTGACTGCCAGGACGTGGGAGTCCGCGTCCGTACCCGCTTCGTGGGCGGTGTGCAGGGTGACGGGCCGGCCGGCCTGGAATTCGCTGTCCGTCAGGTCGGCCACAGACAGCACAAGGCGGCCTCTGACTTCGGCAGGCAGCTGGTAGGCATGTGCGAGACGGCGCACGGTCCGGCGCAGTGGCGGCAGAGCGTGAAAGAGACGGTCGGTCATCAGTATTCCTGGTGGGCCCTGACGGCCAGAACGGTGGCGTCGTCGCGGCTGAAGCGGTGGCCGTGGGCGACTGCCGCGGCGAGCAGAGGTGGTGGCAGGCGGAGCACGAAGGGGGAGGGTGCGTGCGCCCATTGGGCGTTTATACCGTCGCTGTGGAGTACGGCGGTTGTTCCGGGCGCCAGGGGGATGGTGTGTATCTGGGGGACGGGCATCTTCCAGCCGACGATGCCGGGCTGGCCGGTCAGCCGGTGATCGACGCCGCGAGGCGAGAAGCCCAGAGCGCGGACATTGCCGATCCCGCAGTGCTGCGCCTGTTGGGCGTGCAGGCGCAGCAGGCCGACCGCTGCGCCTCGGGTGTGGCGCAGCGCCCGGTGCAGTGTGGTGAGGATTTGGGGCAGTGGTTGGTCTGCTGCGCTGTGGAAGGAGCGCAGGGCGATCTGGGCGGCTTCGGCGGCATGAGGTCCGTGCCCGAGCCCGTCGATGACGATCGCGGTGCGGACGTTGTCGTTTTCGACGATGGCGCCCGCGTCCCCGCATTCCTGTTCGCCTCCAGCGGGCAGGCAAAGGAACCCGGCGCCCTGGCACACCGGTTGGGGCTGGTCGGGCAGGGCCAGGCGGGCGCAGACCAGAGTGCCGACACCGACCTGCGTACGGATGGTGAAGTCGGTCGCTATCCGGCTGACCGCGCCCAGGCCGGCCCCCAGGGTGCCGGTCGTGGTGTAGCCGTCGGCGAGGCAGCGTTGCAGTTCCGGCATGCCCGGGCCGCGGTCGGCCGCGAGGATCTCCAGACCGGCCCCCAGCGGCAGTGGCTGTATGTAGAGGGCCCCGTCTTTGGCGTGTTTGTCGAGGTTGCTGGCCAGTTCGGAGGCGAGGACCGCGGCCTGGTCGGGCATCGCCCCGGGGAGGTGGCGCTGTTCGGCGAACGAGCGGGCGGTCTGGGCGGCCAGCTGTACGGCGCTGTAGTGATCGATGCGTACGAAGGCGGTCGCCGGCATCGCTGAACGCGTCACCGGTTCACCCACCGCGTGGCGATCACAGTCGTTCCGGCGCCCGGCCCGGTGCGTACGTCGAACTCGTCCATGAGACGACGGGCACCGCCCAGGCCGTGGCCGAGACCCGCCCCGGTGGTGAAGCCGTCGACGAGCGCGGCGTCGACATCGGGGATGCCGGGGCCTTCGTCACTTATGGTCAGCCGCAGTCCTTTTCCACCGTGGCGACGCGGGTAGTCGATGGTGAGCACCCCTCCCCCGCCGTGGATGTAGGCGTTGCGCGCCAGCTCACTGGCCGCGGTCACCACACGGGTCTGATCGACGATGCCGAAGCCGACGGCGAGTGTGGCTGCGCGCACCGCATGGCGGACGGTCAGCAGGTCCTCCTCGGTGGCCAGTACCACGCGCGTGGTGGACTCCATCGGAGCGGTGCCGGCCGGGGGCCGGTTTTCGCGGGGAGCAGCGGCGGTTGTTGTCTTAGCGAGTTGTGTCACGTCGGGCCCCTTCCGGGGGCTGCGGACTTTGATGCCAGCCCAAGGCGGCCATGCCCTGCTCTGCGTTCAGGGCGGTTTCCACACCAATAAGTTCAATGCCCAGTTCGACCAGAGTGATCGCTACGGGGGGTCGCATTCCGGCCACAATCACGCGTGCTCCCAGGAGTCTGGCCATGGTGGTGAGTTCCATCAGGGTGCGTGCCACAAAGGAGTCGACGATCTCGAGGCGGGAGATGTCGATCAGGACCCCGCGTACCCTGTCGGCCGAGATGCGCTCGGTGAGTTCGTCGGTGAAGGCCAGGGCGGCCTTGTCGTCGAGTTCGTTGAGCAGCCCGGTGATCAGGACGTCACCCAGACGGAGGATGGGCACACCGGTGGAAGCACGTCCTCTCATCGCGGCGCCGGCCCGTCGGAAGGCCCGTTGGAGGTGGGCAGGGAGCCGACGGTGAGCTTGATGGCTTCGGACAGGGCGTCGGAGAGGGTGGCCCGGGTCATGATGGTGGACAGGTCGATGCCCAGCTGGGCGATGGTCTGCGCGATCGGCGGCCGGATGCCGCTGATGATGCAGTCCGCCCCCATCAGACGCACGGCGTTGACGGTCTGCATGAGGTGCTGCGCCACAGCGGTGTCCACGGTCGGTACGCCGGTGATGTCGATGATGGCGACTGTTGCTTCTTGGTCCTGGATGGCCTGGAGCAGGTTTTCCATCACCACCTGCGTGCGGGCGGTGTCGAGAGTGCCGATGAGCGGTACGCCGAGAACCTGTTTCCAGAGGCGGACGACGGGAGTCGAGAGCTCCAGCAGCTGCCTGCTCTGCCTGCGGATGATCTCCTCGCGGCCTTCGACGTAGGTGTCGAAGGACAGTGCCCCGGCGGCGTCCAGGAGCCGGTTGATCAGCAACGCCGCGGAGAACAGCTCTCCGCCGTCCTGGGTGCTCTCCTGCACGGCCTCCAGCAGCGCCTCCTTGAGCGCGAGGACTGCCAGCGCCGTGGCGGTCGGGGATTCGCCGCTCCTGGCTCTGCGCAACGAGAGTTCGGTGACAGCGCGGTTCAGGTCGGCGTGGGAGTTCACGATCCGGTCAACCGGCAGAGCGCTGTCGAGACCGGCAGCCAAGGCAGCGACCAGAGCGTCGGCCTCCTCGCGCAGTTCACTCTCACGAGCATCCGCACTCACAGCGGCGTGCCGCACCTGCAGCTGCACCCACCGGTCGGCGATCTCATCGACGCGTCCCTGCATGACGCCGGCGACACGCTTTCGGGCCACCGCCTCATTGCTGCTCACTCAAACTCCCCTTCGCGACCCCGCAAGCAACGCCCGGCCCCGCGGCCGGCCGGGGTGTTCCCGCTCCGTTCGATTGTTGCCGTATGGCAAATATAAGCACGTGACACACGACCAAGGGAAGCCGGAACCGCGCCGGAGAGATGAGCCGCGGCACCGGCGCGTGCCGCAGACGCGGCGAAACGCCGTCAGACAGAGGCCTTCGAGGCGACGCGCCACTTGCTTGCGTGCGCCGTCACCCCGAGGTGCAGGGAGACGCCTCATCATTGCCGAGGCTCACTCCTAAGCCGCGGCGGTGCGCCCGAACCAGTCCAGGCACACGACCAGAGCGTCGTCATCGGCGTCGGCATCACGGTATGACGCCAGTTCCTGCAAGAGCGCGCGCGGAACAGCGGCGGCCGGCAGGAGGCTGACAGACTGGATGGCACGTGCCAGCGCACGCTCCCCGTAGGCCTCGCCGACGCCAGAGACCGCGGCGTAGACACCATCGCTGACGAAGATCAAGCGGTCGCCGGGCAGCGCCTGGAATTCCTGGGCCGTGTAGAGGGTCTCCTCGAACATGCCCAAGGGGAGCTGGGCCTCGAAGTCGACGTGCTCCACGACTTTGTCCCGCTGACGCCACAGCTGAGGCGAGCCGGCGTCAACTACTTGCCCGCGTCCGGTGGCCAGTTCGAACGACAACAGCAGGGTCGAGACGTACTGCGCGCCGCGGTACTGGGCATAGATGGCCTGGTCGGCCAGGGCCGCTTGATCAACGATGTCAATGCCCGCCCTGCGAGCGTTACGCAGAGCGTTGACGGCCAAGTTGGTCAGCAGCGACGCCTGGATTCCCTCGCCCATTCCGTTGGTGATGCTCAGAGTGAGGGTCTCAGCCGTAGTGGACCAGTCGAAGTTGTCACCGTGGATGTCGTAGGCGGGTTCCAGCTGGGCCCCGATGGCATACTCCGGGCGCGTGCAGGCCCGAGCAGGCAGCAACTGCCACTGCATCTCCGCCGCCAAGGTGAGCCGACTGGCGCGGCGGGCCTGAAGGAACAGATCCGTATCGCGCTCGGCAACGACGATTTCGTGCCCGAGGAGCTCAGCGAGTTCAGTCAGTTCCTCAACAGTCTCGGGGGTGCATCTCCGTTTGGGCAGGCGTACGGTCAAGATCCCGAGCCTGTCCCCGCGGACGGTCACGGGCAGATGCAGATCCACGGAACCGTCATGAGCCACGTATTGCCCGAACGGCTCCTGACTGCCGAAAGCGCGGCCCTCCGGGCTGGCATGGACGGGCAACGGCCTCGCGGTGTGCGGCAGGGCAGTCACCGGCTGCAGGACGGTGAGACTGTAGTCGGCCATCAGCAGATCGACCTCGGTGGCCTCGTAGAACTCGACCAGTGCGGCGCGCACCGTGTCAAAGATCGCATGAGGTGCGGCAGTGCGCACAGCACGCTCCACGGCCAGGAAGTTCGTCACGGTGAAGGCCATTTCGTCGAGAAAGCGGTAAGAGGGGAGCGGCAGCCTATCGAGGCGTAGAGAAGAGCTTGCGCCGCGCCCGCCAACACTGACTGCATCTGAACGCGCCGAAGCTCCCACCAACCGCAGGCGCCGGGCCAAACTATTGCCACACAGCAAATATCCACTCTACCGTGACACCGACGCGTCGTGCGCACGTCCTCGATACGTGGTCTTCCTTTTGAGCGGCTGCCCCCACCCGGTGTAGAAGCGGAACACTTCTACACCGTGCGCGGCACGATCGCGCAGCGCTGGAGGGAAGGACACGCCGCCGCTTGCTGAACGAGGCCGGGCCCCCGCCGTCTCCTGGCCTAATCGACTTCCTTGTTGAAGTCCTTCGCGCACAGGTCCCGTTCACTCTGCGTCTTGGCGTGCTTGACGCAGTCGTCGAAGTTCTTGAACTCATCGGAGTTGAGAATCGACGCGCCGATCGCGATGATCACAACGGATGCGATCAGCCCCAGCGCTCCAAGCACCGCGCCGATGATCGATATCTTGCCGTGCGGTGCCCGGCTCCCGTGTGCCTTGCGTGCGCCGATAACGCCGAAGATCACTGCCAGCAGGCCCAGTACGATGCCGCCGAAGACGGTCCAGAAGAGGAGGATCGCCGCGATGCCGAGAACAAGCGCGGCGATCGCCAGTCCGTTGCTGCGCTTCACACCCTTGTCAGGGTGGGTCTGCGCGTAGTCGTCCGGCGTCCGGGGGTGGTGGGACATGCAATCACACTCATCTCTATTTCCGTTCCAACGAGTTGTCGTACGTGCCCTTGTGCCCCTGCGTCGGCGACGAATGCATCCGTTGTTCCCGGCGCGAGCTGTTCGCTGTTGAGCCCGGCATCCGCCCGTGAGAGGCACAGGGTTGGCTCGCCGGCGTCCGCGTCGTACTGAACATGTGAAGGGACCCTGGTGCCGCATGGCACCAGGGTCCGGGGAATGAACACCATCTACCGGCTACTTCTGTGCCGGATTCGTGTTTCCGCATCTCCGCCATGGGGATGGACGGGAACGCGGGGATCGCGGATGCGTGACCGGGGACCACCTACCTTCCGGGGCCTTCGGTACCCGAGCGGACTCTTCCTCGCCCGGGCGATCCTGATGGCGTCTACCTCCTTCTTTCCTTGCGATCAATCTGTCGTACTGCGGAACTGCTCACGGCCCCTGTGGGCCGTCCGGCCCGGCAGCCAACCTCAGGACCCTGGCGCATCCGGCCCTGAGGTTCCGCTGCCGTGCCACAACTCACTTGAACCTGCGTACGCGGCAGTTCATCCCTGCCGCGCCTCACTTGCTGTCCTGGCTACGAGCGAAACCCTACCCGACCAAACGGCAATGTCTACTACCGCCACGGCAGATTTTCTTCAGTTGGAGAAGTCGGGATTCCGCCGCCCGCGTGTGGAAGCTGATCGAGCGGGCACGCTACTCGTTCTGCAAAGCGGTACAACCGATCCAGGTGGGGTGTACGTGCATGAACGACACAAAGATCACCAACGCGGTTGCCTCACATCGAACGATGGGTGACAGCACGGCTGACATCCATCGCGCCCGCGAGATCGCCCGCGCATTCACCAACAGCCTAAGCCCGGCACTGGGAGCGGACGTGGCGGACACCCTCGTGCTGGTGGTGTCCGAACTCGTCACCAACGCCCTGCGCCACGGCGGCGGCCGCTACACCCTCGAACTGTCCGCCGGCCCCGACGCGGTGAGCGCCGCAGTCAGCGACCCCAATCCCGCGCCCCCGCGCGAGGTCACCCCCGACCTCAACGGCGGCAGCGGGGGCTTCGGCTGGCACATGGTCCGCCGCCTGACCGACGGCGTGACCATCACACTCGGCCCTGGCCCCGGCAAGACAATCAACGCCCTCATCGCCCGACCCCCTGGCCAATCAGCGGATTAGCCCGAGGGTTGCGGACCAACGGGCGTAGTCGACCACCTCGTCCGCCCCGAGCCCCCGCAGGAACGCGTGCTTCGAAGCGCGGGCTGCGGCTGCCTGGACGTGGTCGATCCGGGCAGGCTTGCGTACGAAGTGCCGGGCGGGCCCGGTGACGAAGGTGAAATCCCGCCCGACCCGCGCCCGTGCCCCGCGTCGGTGTGGCGCAGCGCTCAGCGCGCAGCACGAGATCGCGCACCGGATTTACTACGGTGCGCGATCTACAGGGCGGTCACTTTCCGTACGTGATCCAGGCTGGGAGAGGCAAGCACGTCGTGCAGCTGTTGGAACACCTGACGCGCGGCGACAGCGTTCCAGTCCTGCGGGAGCAGTTCTGCCGGCAGGCCGGGGTCGAGGTAAGGGAGTCTGCGCCATTGGGTCAGCATGGGTACGTAGTGACGGAACGCCTCGCCGCTGTCTACGTCACCTTTCGTGCCCAGGCGTTCAGCGACCGGGCCGTAGGTGTCGGTGAACGACGCGTACTGCGCCTGGATGGCAGGGAAGTCCCACCAGGAAGCGACCGATGTGCGCAGGTCGCTGAAAGCGGCGTAATCCGAGGTGAAGAGGTGCACGTAGTCACTCAGGCCAAGCCGCGTGAGCGTGCTGCGGGCATCCTTCAGGAGGCGGCCGGGTGCCAGCCAGACACCGGGGGCGAGGTTGCCGAACCCCAGCCAGGTCAGGCGGGTGCGCAGTTGGTAACGGTGCGCTCGTTCGGACTCGGGTACGGAGAACACCGCCATGACCCAGCCGTCTCTCAACTCAGCCGGCTCGAGGCTGCCGAAAATGCGTCGGTCACCCTCGTCGAAAACGGTGTGCATGGCCGGGCTGAGCCGGTAGCCGGTAGCGGACCGGCGTTCCGGTTCCAGTACGCCGCGCTTCTTCAGCCTGGAGATCGCTGAGCGTACGGCTTGGCTGTCCACGTCCAGCTCGGCGAGCAGCACGATGAGGTCGGCGATCGAGATCCACCCGCCGAGCCGGCGGAGGAACGCTCCGTAGACCGTGTTGATCAGAGAGCTTGGCCTGGAGCTTTCCACATGATCGCCTTCCGTCGTGTGCGGTGGCGATCCTACCGTCACCCGACGTCACGCCATGGGAGCGGTCCGCTGCGGGAGGGGAGCCTCGGCGTAGGCGCCCGCGAGAAGGTGGCCGGCTCCCGGGGCGATCGCGGGGAGGTCGAGCGCACGCATCATCTGATGGGCCGTGCAGACCGCGGCGGACACCACCGGCTTGCCCAGAAGCTGTTCCGCCTCCTCGATGGCCCCCAGCGAGGGCATCTGCACGCATGCGGAGAGGACGACGGCGTCGGCGTCCGCGTAGTCCAGTGCGCGGGCGAGGCCCGGCAGCTTGGAGGGGTCGTGGGCGGCGACGTCGAGATTGTTGGGGATTTCGAGCGCCTCGTAGTCGAGGACTTCGATGCCTTCGTGAGTGAGGTAGTTCACGACGGTCTTGGTGAGGGGCCGCAGGTAGGGCGCGAGCAGGGCGATCTTCTTGGCACCGAGAGTGTGCAGTCCGTGGACGAGGGCGCCGGCGCTGGTGACGACCGGCGCCGGAGCTCCGTTTTCCGCGGTGCGGGTGTGGAGGCGCTCCTCGGACGTGCGGTGGTAGCCCAGGCCCATGCTCATGATGGCCACCAGGCACGCGTAGCCGAGAACATCCACGTGAGCGTCGGAGAGTTCGACGGCGCACCGGTCCGAGTCCGCGTCCATGGACTTGAGCTGCTCGGGCGTGACATGGGTCATGCGCATCCGGCTGGAGTGAAACGTGAAGCGTTCCGGCGCAATGGTTTCTCTTGCGCGCAGGATGGCGGGCACTTCGGTTTCCATCGTGACGTTGGAACTCGGCACGATCTGGCCGATCCGGTAGGTGCGGGGGGACACAGGGGCGCTCCTGTCGCTCAGTGGTTTGTGTGAGGGTGAGTGCGGGTGGTGCTTGTGTGTCAGCGCGCGTCGGTGACGGGGTTGGTCAGGGTGCCTATGCCCTCGACGGTGGCCTCGACGGTGTCTCCGGGAGTGAGGAACTCAGGGGGGACCATGCCGGCGCCGACGCCCGAAGGGGATCCGGTGGCGATGATGTCCCCGGGCTCAAGGGTGACGCCGGAGGTGATGTCGGCGATGAGTCGGGCGATGGGGAAGAGCATGTGGCGGGTGTTCGACTTCTGCTTGGTGACACCGTTGACGCGCAGTTCGAGGTCGAGTTCCATCGGGTCGGGTATGTCATCGGCGGTGACCACGGCCGGTCCGAGGGGTGCGAAGGAGTCCTGTCCCTTGGAGAAGAACCACTGGCCGGAGCGGCGCTGGTCGCGGGCGCTGATGTCGTTGATGATGCTGTAGCCGAAGATGTAGTCGAAGGCGTCGTCCTCGCTGACGCCGAAGGCAGTCCGGCCGATGACGACAGCCAGTTCGCATTCCCAGTCGAGCTGGTTCGTCAGGTTGGCGTTGTGGCGGATCGGCTGTCCAGGACCGGTGACGGCGGTTGCGGGCTTGCTGAAGAGCACCGGACGCGGCGGCAGTTCCTTGTCGGTGTCCAGGCTGCGGCTGGACTCCTCGACGTGTTCGACGTAGTTCAGCCCAACGCCGATGATCTTCCCTGGGCGCAGCGGAGCGCTCAGCGTGACGTCGTCGATCGCGTGGACGGCATCGGACGGCCATTCAGCCGGGTCTCCGGCCATCAGGCGCTGCGCGGTCTCGCGGGCGATGTCGCCGGCCTGGACGAAGGACAGCAGGTCCAGCGGGAGTTGCTCGCCGTGACAGGCCGCCAGCGTGGCCAGGTCGATGACACGGTCGTCGACCTGTGCGCCCAGGCGGGCGGAGGCTTCGTTGTGGGTGTAGGTGACCAGGCGCATGGGGGCTCCTTGCGGGATACGCGATCAGCGAGAGGTACGGGCTGGAGGATGGGGCGGTGGTGAAGAGGTCAGGTTTCTGCACCACCGCCCCGGTACCGGGGACGATGCGGGGCGGAAGGCCCGTCCCCGGTCGCGCTGCCGTTCCACACACCGGTGTCAGGGCCGGCGGGCGGTGGTAACGGCGGCGCGGGTCTAGGTGGCGGGCTGGTGACCTCCGTTGTCGGTGTAGGCCTCTTCCCGGTAGAAGCCGAGTGCGCGCATCACGGGGAAGTCGTTGAAGGAGAACAGACAGGCGTCGTCGCCCTGGTCGATGTTGTGGTGCTCGTGCCAGGCCCAGGACGGGACGCAGAAGATGTCGCCCTTCTTCCAGGTGAAGCGTTGTCCGGCGATCACTGAGACGCCGTGGCCCTTGGCTACGGTGTAGATGACCGACCCGGTGTGGCGATGGGCCTGGGTCGACTGGCCGGGGCGCAGCAACTGCATGTGCGCGCTCATCGTGGGCATGACCGAGCCGCCGGTGACCGGGTTGGTGTACTCCGCGATCACGCCGTCGTAGGGGGAGCCCTCGGAGGCCTTGGCCAGGCTGCGCAGCGACTCGTACGTCGGCTCCCACGGGTAGGCGAGCAGCGGCGAGTAGGGCTTGGTCCACTTGTCCACGCCGTACGGCAGGAGGTTCGCGCCGTAGGTGAGGACGGAGGAGTTGATCACTTTGCCCGGCTCCTGGTACAGCTCCGGGTGGACCTCGTAGAAGCCCGCGTCCAGCGCGTTGACCAGCGGGATGTCGAGGCCGTCCTGCCAGATGACGGGAGCGTCGTCGGACTCGTTGCCGTGTTCGTGCCAGGTGCCGTTGGGGGTGATGGCGAAGTCGCCCGGGCTCACCCTGAGCTTTTGGCCGTCGACGACGGTCCAGGCGCCGGTGCCCTCATGGACGAAGCGCAGGGCAGCCGCCTGGTGCCGGTGGGCGGTCATGGCTTCGCCGGGGCCCATGATCTGCAGGCCCGTATAGAGGAGCCCGACTGCGGCGCTGACGTCCTTGCGGCCCGGGTTGACGAGCATGACCACTCGCCGGCCCGCATCGTCGGCCTTCACCATGTCGAGTGCCTTGTGGACGAGGGGCCGCAGTTCGTCATACCGCCACAGGACCGGTACGGACTTCGGCTGCGGGAACCACGGTTCGATGTCATTGGCGACGGTCCACAGAGCACCAGCCTCGCGTCCGGCGAGTTCGGCGTAGTACGCGGTGAGTTCGGGGGTGTCGGCCACCCGGGCGCGGCCGAGCTGGTCGTCGTCGTACTCGGTGGTCATGCGTCCTCCTTTGTGGTGCTGGTGCTGGTGCTGGTGCTGGTGCTCGTGCTGGTGCTCTCGGTCGAGAGCGGGGCGGTGACGGGGTGTACGGGCTGTTGCGCGGGGTCGGTCGTGAAGGTGACCGGCGTGCGGGGTGTGTTGTCGACGTGGAGCTGGAAGATGTCGAAGCGGTTGTAGTGGCCGACGATGTCGTGCATCTGCTTGGGCTGAATGCACTTGGACAGGTCGATCTCGGCGTAGACGATGCCCTCGTCGTCGATCAGCGGTTCGGTGACCGGCCTGCCATCGGGCCCGAAAATCCCGGACAGCGCGCTGCGGGGACGGGCGAGGGTCCGACGTATCTCCTCGTCGTCGCCCGCGATGGTGTCGACGATCTCCGGAGAGATCGTCGAACAGGCCACAACGGAGAAGACCTTGCCCTCGAAGCTGTGAGCCGCGGTACGCACGGCGATGGCGTCCGCCATGTCGTAGTCGGCAGGGGCGACCGGCAGGGCGATGTAGCAGGAGGCATGCACCAGTTCGCCCTGTGCCAGCAGGGTGAACCGGGCGAGGGTGTTGGTGTTCTCACCGCAGGCGAGCGCGCCCAGCGGTCCGACAGGGGTGGAGTGGACCCGCAGGGAACTGCCGTCTCCCCCGGTCCAGGTCAGCTTCTCGGCCCAGGTGGGCACCAACTTGCGGTGGACGCCCAGCAGTTCGCCGTCCGGGCCGATCGTCAGGAGAGTGTTGTAGAGGACGCCCAGGCTGTGCGGACCGCGCTCATTGACACCGATCACCAGGACAACGCCGTACTGGCGAGCCGCCGCGCGCAGTGCGTCCACGTGTGGGCCGGGTACATCGATGGACGCGCGGTAGAGACGCTCGAACCAGGGGGAACCCTGCACCGGATTCATGGTCCAGTTCCAGTACGGATAACCGGGGACGAAGACCTCGGGAAACACCACAAGTTCGGCGCCCGCCGCGGCGGCCTCGGCGATGAGGCCGATCGCCTTGTCGACGGTGGCGGCAGGGTCCAGGTAGACGGGCGCCGCCTGGACTGCCGCAGCGGTGAAGCGGGGCAGGTTTTCCATCATTTCTCCTGATCAGCGGGCCGTCGGAACAGCGGCAGCTTCAACGGGCGCGAGCCAGCGCTGGTGGACGGGCGCAGTGGCTTGCCGGAGCAGCTGAAGCCGGGGCGGGATACGGTCCGTCCGCGCCCCGGGAGGGCGCCCGCTGCCCGCCTTCCACGAAGGCGGCCAGGGAGCCGCCGGACCCACATACCCCTGGGCGGCCGCAGCGTGCAGGGTCCAGAGGGGATCGTGCAGTTGGGCGCGGCCGACAGCGCACAGATCAGCCCGGCCGGCCAGAATGATCGAGTTCACATCGTCATACGTCGAGATGGCACCCACGGCGATCGTGGGAACTCCGGTGGCGTTGCGGATCAGGTCGGCGTAGGGCGTCTGATAGCTGCGACCGTACCGAGGTTGCTGATGGGCCACCACCTCTCCGGTGGAAACGTCCACCGCGTCGGCGCCGGCCTCTGCGAGCGCGCGGGTGATGGTGACGGCGTCCGCCTCGGTGGTGCCGCCCTCGGCCCAGTCGGCGGCGGATACGCGGACGACGAGAGCTTTGCCCGCTGGCCAGACAGCGCGGACCGCGCGCAGCACTTCCAGCGGGAAGCGCAGTCGTCCGGCCAGGTTGCCGCCATAAGAGTCAGTGCGGTGATTGGTCAGTGGCGAAAGGAAACCGGACATCAAGTGCCCGTGGCCGTACTGCAGTTCAAGGGCGTCGAAGCCGGCGTTGTGGGCGCGTTGCGCCGCGGTGACGAAGTCGCGTGTGATGACGTCCATGTCGTGCCGGGTGGCTTCACGCGGTACGGCGCTGCGCTCGTCCCAGGCCATCGGTGAAGCGGCGAGCAGTGGCCAGGCCTCCGCCGCGTCCAGGGGGGCGGAGCTGCCGTCGGGGCGCGGTGTGTGCGTGGCGCCGCGGCGGCCGGCATGGGTGAGCTGGATACCCAGACAGGTTTCTGATTGGCGGTGGACGAAGTCGGTGATGCGCCGCCAGGCCGCTTCCTGTTCGTCGCTGTAGAGCCCCGGGCAGCCGGTGGTGGCCCGGGCGTCGGGGCTGACGGCCGTCATGCCGGCGAAGACGAGGCCTGATCCACCCAGCGCCTGGGTGCTCAGGTGGACGAGCTCGAAGTCTCCGGGCACGCCGTCGCGCGCGGTGTAGAGGGCGGTGGGGGGCACGACAACGCGGTTGCGCAGGCGCAGGCCACCGAGGCAGAAGGGGCGGAACATCGGCGGGACGTTCGCGTCCCCGGGCAGAGCGACCTCCGACGAGTCATCTGCGACATGGCTCCGGACGACTGCGGCGGTGAACTCCTCATCCCGTACCCGCAGGTTGTCGTAGGTGACACGGCGGCTGCGCGTGAGGAGGTTGAAGGCGAACTGGTGCGGCTGCTGGCCTGTGTAGCGCCCGACGTTCTCGAACCATTCGAGGCTGGCCTGCGCCGCGCGCTGGGTGGATTCGACGACCGGCTTGCGTTCGGCCTCGTATGCGGCCAGCGCGGTAGGGACGTCGGGGTGCTCGTGAAGACAGGCGGCGAGAGCGAGTGAGTCCTCCATGGCGAGCTTGGTGCCGGAGCCGATGGAGAAGTGAGCGGTGTGGGCGGCGTCCCCGAGCAGTACGACGTTGCCGTGTTGCCAGGTCTTGTTGCGGACCGTGGTGAAGCGGATCCATTTGGAGTTGTTGGGGATGAGGCGGTGGCCGTCGAGGTGCTCGGCGAGTATCTCCTCGCACAGCCGGACACTGTCCTCGTCGCTGGTCCCGGCGGGGTGGTCACGGGCGGCGAACTTGTCGAAGCCGGCCCGGCGCCAGGAGGCTTCGTCGATCTCGACGATGAACGTGGAGCGGGTGTCGTCGTACGGGTAGGCGTGGACCTGCAACGTGCCGAAGTCCCCCTCGGCGACGATGAAGTTGAAGGCCTCGAAGACCTTGTCCGTTCCCAGCCACATGTAGCGGCAGTTCCGCTCGTCGAGGTCCGGGCCGAAGGTGTCGGCGTACGCCGCACGGGTGGCCGAGCGCACGCCGTCACCGGCGACGACCAGGTCGTACTGGGAGGAGAGTTCCTCCACCGGGGGCGCCTGAGTGCGGTAGCGAACGTCCACGTCCAGTGCGGCACAGCGTTCCTGAAGGATCTGCAACAGCCGCTTACGGCCCAGGGCCGCGAAGCCGTGACCGCCCGAGGTGAGCACCTGCCCCTGGCAACGGACATCGATGTCGCTCCACCGGGCGAAGTCTTTTGACATGGCGTCAAAGATCTCGGGGTCGGCCTGTGCGATGCCGTCGAGTGTCTCGTCGGAGAAGACGACTCCGAAGCCGAATGTGTCGTCAGGCGCGTTGCGTTCCCAGACGGTGATGTCCCATCGCGGGGAGAGCTGCTTGGCCAGGGCCGCGAAGTACAGCCCTCCAGGCCCTCCTCCGATTACTGCTACGCGCACTGCATCCTCCTTGTGGTTCTGAACAACAACATATGCCGCTCTTTCTACGACCGTCAAGATGGCTACATATGTATCGAGTGTTTGCGGCTCGGTCACGCGAACAATTCGGAGGCTTGCGGACCGGCCTTGGTGAGGACCTCCCGCACGTCATCCGGCCAGGGGGTGGTTCCCGTGGCACGGGCAGCGGAGTGGGCGATGACCATGCGCCCGACGGCGGCAACCTCGGCGCCTTCGCCTCTGACGGTGAAGGCGTAGTGCAGGGAGCTGTTTCCGACCTTGGTGACCCGGATTTCAGTAAGCACCCTCTCGCCGAACCACAGGCGAGCCCGGTAGTCGGCCTCGAAGTGGACGCGGGGGGTGCTGCCGAAGAGGTGCGCCAGCCCCAGGCGCCGTAGCAGGACCGCCTCGGCGGCTTCGGCCCAGCGCACCACTGTGGAGTGGTGGTAGTGGCCGGCCGCGTCGGTGTCCTGCCACTCCACGCGGCTCTCGACGACGACGCTGGGCAGCTCGTGCTCCTGGAATTCAGCAGATCCGGCCGCACAGCTGTCCGTCGGCGAAGCGGAGTGGGCCCGTCTGCGCAGTTCGCCGCGCTGGAGCTTCCCGTTGCTCGTACGCGGCAGTTCGGAGACGAACTCGATGGCGCGCGGGTACTTGTAAGGCGCGATCGACCGCTTGACGTGGTTCTTCAGCTCCGCGGCGGTGGCCTCGTCGGCGGCGACGCCGGACCGGAGGACCACGTACGCCTTGACGAGCATCCCGCGCTCGGTGTCCGGCGCGCCGACGACGGCGCATTCTTCGACGTGGGAGTGGGCGGCGAGCGCCTTCTCCACCTCTGGTCCGGCGATGTTGTACCCGGAGGAGACAATCATGTCGTCGCTGCGGGCTACGTACCAGAAGTAGCCGTCGGCATCCCGGATGTAGGTGTCGCCAGTGATGTTCCAGCCGCCTCTGACGTACGTCGTCTGGCGCGGGTCCCGCATGTACCGGCAGCCGGTGGGGCCGGTTACCGCGAGAAGGCCGGGCTGCCCGTCGGGGACGGGCCGGCCTTCTTCGTCCACCACACGCGCCCGGTACCCGGGGACAGGTTTCCCCGTGGCACCCGGCCGTATGTCCTGGTCAGCGGCGGAGATGAACACGTGCAGCATCTCAGTAGCACCGATGCCGTCGATGATGCGCAGCCCCGTAGCGGCATGGAATTCCTCCCACACTGCCGCCGGCAACGCCTCACCGGCCGATACGCAGCGGCGCAGCCCGGCCAGCCGGCCCACCGCACCGGCAGACATGATCGCCCGGTAGGCGGTGGGTGCGGTGAAGAGCACCGTGACACCGTGCTTTTCCACCAAGTCGGCCAGCTGTTGCGGGGCGGCCTGCTCGATCAGCAGGGTCGCCGCGCCCACGTGCAGGGGAAAGACCACGAGTCCGCCGAGGCCGAAGGTGAAGGCCAGCGGAGGCGTGCCGGTGAATATGTCGTCCTGCCGCGGCTTGAGGATGTGGCGGGAGAAGGTGTCGGCGTTTGCCAGTACGTCGCGGTGGAAGTGCATGGTCGCCTTCGGCCGACCAGTTGTTCCAGAGGTGAAGGCGATCAGGGCCACATCGTCGGCCGCCGTTATGACGTTGGAGAACCGCCCGTCCTTGGTCGCGCAGCGCGCAGTGAGGTCCGCTTCCGTGGTGCCGCCGTATGCGAGTACAGCGAGGCCGGGGGCGTCGGCGGCGGCAAGCTCGTCGAGGTAGCGGTGGTCGCATACGGCAACAGTCGGCCGGCCGATGTCGCAGAGGTCAGCGAGCTCTGTCGCACGCAACAGCGGCATGGTGGTGACGGCGACCCCGCCGGCCTTGAGCACACCGAACCAAGCAGCCACCAGCCAGGGGTTGTTGGGGCCGCGCAGCAGGACGCGATGGCCGGGGCGAAGCCCGAAGTCCTGAGTCAGCACCTGGGCGACCTGGTTGGCTCGGATCAGCAGGTCGCCGTAAGTCCACCGCTCCGTGGGAGTCAGCAGGCAGTCACGGTCGGGCCCCCAGCGTTCGACAGCGCCGTCGAGTAGGTGCTGGGCCGCGTTGAGCCGGTCCGGGTAGTGCAACTCCGGCAGATCGAAGTGCAGTTCGGGCCAGAGGGGGAAGGGCGGGAGTCGATCGCGACAGAAGGAATCGACGTGCGCGGACGGGGAGAGCTCCATGGGGCGGCACCTCAATCTCGGGGCAGCGGGGAGAGTGAAGGTAGTATCTCGCCAAAATGGCGTCCGTCAATATTTCAGCACATTCGATTTCGTTAACAGCGTGTTGCGCTCGGCTCGCCTCAGCCCACCGGCAGGCACACCCGCACGGCCTTGCCGCACCGGCCTGCGACTACCGACACTCCCCCGCCCGCCTCTGCGGCCAGCAGGCCGACGATCGCCAGCCCGCGGCCTCCCTCGGCCTCCAGGTCGACCGGGCCGACGCACGGCAGGGACGGGTCCCCGTCAGCCACGTCGAGCCGGAGCAACCCGCCCCCAAAGGTCACGGTGACGCGCAGCCTGCCGGTTGCCGATGCAGCATGCCGGACCACGTTGGTCGCCAGTTCGCTGACAGCCAGCAGCAGGGTGTCGGAGAGATCGAGGGAGATCCGCCACACCTCAAGGGCGTCGCGAACCCGAGCCCGGATCAGCGGGACAGCGGCGGCGGTCGGACTGAACGACCAGTGAGCGGACGTGCGCCGACCCGAAGGCGGGCCGGTACGAACCACAGCGGCAGCGAGCATGAGGAGCTCCCGAGCAGGAGGGCGTACGGCCGGGCAGATTACGCGTGTAACGAGGCCGAGACGGGACCGTTGACGTCGAGCGCATGAGAGGCGGCCAGACGTCGCCAGGTTGTTGTTACACGTGTAACATGCTAAGCATCTCCCACGGGAAAGCGCAAGCATTTCGGACAAATGACATGAAGCCCATGTTTGCCAAGGTCTGCGGGCCATCCGAGCCCTCGACCTGACGCCCCGCACCGCACCGCACCGCTTCCTGCTTGTTTCCCGACTGATTCGAAAGGGCCCCCATGACGCAATCTGCTCCGGTCGACCTCGACCAGGCGTGGCCTCCGCCTCCCTACCGGGCTCCAGAGCCGCCAGTGGTGGCGGAGGACGGTGTACGCCGCTTCGACGCGCTCACCTACGCGACGACTCCCGGCTACCGGCCCCGCTTGCTCGACGTCCACGTACCTCCGGGTGACGCTCCGGTTCCGGCGGTCGTCTGGATCCACGGTGGCGGGTGGCTGGACGGCGACCGGCGCTACCCGCCGCCTACCGTTCCCGTCACCTTGCTGCACGGCTCAATCCTCGGGGCAGGGCTCGCTCTCGTGTCCATTGACTATCGGCACAGTCTCGAAGCCCCCTTCCCGGCCCAGCTCCACGATGTGAAGGCTGCCATCCGCTATGTCCGCCAGTACGCCGGCGAATTCGGCATCGACCCGGAGCGCATCGGCGTCTGGGGCGAGTCGGCAGGTGGTCATCTCGCCGCACTCGCGGGGCTCGTGACACCAGGGAGCCCGAACGGCCAGGGCCTGGAAGGCAACGAGGGCGTGCGCGAGGGGACTTCGGCCGTCCAGGCAGTCGTGGACTGGTACGGCGTCTCCGAGGTCGGCGCCCTGCTCTCGCATCCCATGCCGCCGATGCCACCGGGTGTCGAATTCCCTGATCCCTACGAGGCGCTGCTCGGCGGCACCGCCGAGGAGCGGCCGGAGCTGGCGCGGGTCGCCAGCCCTGTCACGTACGCGGAAGGGTCAACTCCCCCGCCGTTCCTTCTGGTTCACGGCACTCAGGATGCTCTGGTCCCGTACAGCCAGAGTGAGGTGCTGGCCAAGGCGCTCCGGGCGGTGGACGGCGATGTCACGCTCCAGCCCGTGGACGGTGCCGACCACATCTTCATCGGTGCCCCGGATGTCACCCCGATCGTCACCGGGGGAGTCGCTTTCCTGGCTCGCCACCTCGGCGCCTGACCGGCATCTCCCGCCCGTCGCGAGGGGGGCGCGCCACTCTGCCGCGCCCCCACCTTCGGACCGGTGTTCCGAGTCCCCGTTCATCAGATCTGGGCCGCGGGCATTCGCGGCCGCGAGAGGCTCTCATGTCCCACACTCCGGTCGCCGCCCCTGATACTCCGGTGGCCGCCACACGCCGCCGATCCACTCCTGCTCCCCCCGGAGCCGGCGTGCTGCGTTTGGGGATTCTCTGCATCCTCGTCACCGCACTGCTGGGGATCGTCGTTCATTCGGATGCCACCCAGCCGCCCTTCCAGGGGCTGGACGAGCGCTGGCTGGGTTGGATGGGAGGCCCCCACGACGGTCTCTACGCCGCCGTGGCAGCTGTCCTGAACTGGTTCGGCGGACCGCTGGGGGTCGTCGTGCCCGTCGGCCTCCTGATCTTCCTGATCATGCGAAAGCGCAGATGGTCCGTCTTCTATCTGCTCGCCACGTACCTGGGCGGAGGCATGCTGGTCGTCCAGGTCCTCAAGTACCTGGTGGACCGACCCCGTCCGGAGAACCCGATGGTCCGCGTCGACCACGGCTCCTTTCCCTCCGGGCACGCTGCTGGGGCAGCCATGCTGGTGGTGATGATCGGCGCTCTCCTCATCCCCATGGCCCGCCGACGCGCGTGGTGGATCGGGGGCTTGCTGTTCACTTTGGCGATGATGTGGAGCCGTACATGGCTGCATGCGCACTGGCTCAGCGACACCGTCGCCGGCGCGGCGGCCGGCGCAGGCACCGCTCTCCTGTCGTGGTGGGTGTTCCGGCACAAGCTGGCCCGGGAAGGCTAGGCCGAAGACAACGCCAGGCCCGGGGACAGCGGCTCGCCTCCGGCCGGCGACCTCAGGACGTCTGGCGCTGGACCAGCACGGTCTCTATGCCGGGCACCGGCGGCGCTGTCCCCTTCTCGATCAAGTCGTGCAAGGTCTCCGCGATGAACGCCGCCGAAGGCAGCTCCAGTCGAACCGTGGTCAGTGGCGGCTGCTGGAGGGCGGAGAGCACCAGGTCGTCGGAGCCGACGACGGCCACGTCGTCCGGAATGGTGATGCCCTCTGCTTGGAGGGCATGCATCAGGAGGCCTGCGTACTCGTCATTGAAGGCGAACACCGAGTCCAGGTCCAAGGACCTCCAGCGCCTGGCCAAGGACCCGGCGGAGTCACGGGTGTAGGCGAGTTCCACCGGCTTGACGGTGGCCATGTGCCGGGCGGCGACGCCCTGGGCACCGGCCAGCCTCGGCCGGGCGAAGGCGTCGAGCCCGCGCTCCTGCGGCATGACCACTCCGATCCTGCTGCGTCCGCGCCCGATGAGGTGTTCAGCGGCAGCCGTGCCGATGTCGGCGTGGTCGAACGCCACTGTGTGGATACCTTCCATCGGGCGAGACGCGAAGGCGAGGAGCCCGCGGACGCCGGCGCGGCGCAGAAGGTCCGCCGCTTGGACGGTGAGCGCGTCGCCGTCCAGGGCGAGCACCGCCGCGGGCCGCAGTTCGGCCCAGGAGCGGGCGGCACTGACCGGGTCGGGGAAGCGGCCGGCGTGCAGGACGGTGGTGTATCCGTGCCGGTCGAGTTCGCTGTGCAGATCGTCCACCCAGTCGCTGACCAGGCGGCCGATCGCGGAGATCGACGCGGGCATGAGGACCAGATTGCTTCGCCCGGCGCGCAGAGAACGGGCGGCCGCGTGCGGCACGTAGCCGAGGTCCTTGGCCGCGGAAAGCACTCGCGCCCTGGTGCTCTCGCTGACCCGGTGCCCTTGAGTGTCGTTGAGTACGAAGGACACGGTGGCACGGGACACCCCGGCCAGACGCGCCACGTCCGCGCTGGTGATCGAGGCTTGGGCGGGTGTGTCCTGGGCCATGACGTCCTTCTTCGCTCCCCTCGGTCCGACTGACCGCTTCCTCCCCAGGTTACACGCGTTACTGCTACGTCGTCGGTCAGCACAGCCGCGCCGCGACCAGAGGCAGGCTGTGACACGAATGAGCGATGCACGGCAGGCTCGGGCTCGAGGACTCCCAGGGCCCGAAGCTGGTGGAACTGACTGGTTCCATCGTCGGAAATGCCGACGAAGCGCCTACGTCGAGGCTGAGTTGATGAAAGTGCTGCTGAGCGACGCACGCGTGAGCGTCGCATTGGCCACCGGTCGGATGAGTATCTCCGACGTCGCCGGCAGAGCGATGTGGGCCGTCACCCCGATGACAACATCGCCGGACGCTGGGCGATCGGGCTCACCTGGGCTGGGGCACTGGGGTGGTCCGTGGGGCGCAGCTCCCATGAGGGTTGCGCGCGGTGTTCACTCCGACCGGCCGCGAACGGCGCGGCGCCACCGGGCAACCCTCGCGGTAATGGATGTACCGGACTGCCACCCTGCCGCTTGTGGCTGAGGTCAGCCCAGCCGCAGGCCATGGCCATAGGGGAAGAGCGGGTTCTCGGAGTCGTTGGGTACGTCCTCGCGACTGGACTCGACGCTCTGCATCGAGCGAGGCAGTTCGAACGGCAGGCGCCCTTCGGCCACTGAGACACCGAAGAGGACATTCAGCAGCGCAGTGTCCGAGGCGCCGTAATTGGCCACGAGCGCCGCCGCGTGCTCGGCGATCTCCGGTATGACAGCGGGACGGTCGAGGAAGATGTCCACGACCGTGGGGACGGTGGCGGCGACGGCGAGCACGGGACGGAGTTCCTCCTCCGTGAAGTCGAGACGGCCTGCCCGGAAGAAAGACTCAAACCCTGTGGTCCGTCGCGTGTCATAGGGGGCGCCGATACGCAGGATCGCCACGTCGGCTTCTTCGGGCGTCGCAACGACTGTCGCGTACCGCGCGGCGACATCTGCGTCGACTCCCTCGACGTAGATGCGGCCGTCGCCGGCGAGGGGTAGCCGGGGCGCCGTGGCGTTGTCCGGCCGGTCCTTCAGCACAGTGATGGAGCGGCTCTGCGCGGCAAGCCCCGCCTCGGCGAACTCGGCGCTTCCGCAGACTTCGGCGGCTGTGTCGGGGTCCACGTACGGATCCTCGAAGAGGCCGAGGACGAACTTCTCCCGCAGGAGGCGTGCCACTGAGGCGTCGATCCGCTCGGCCGTCACCCGTCCGGTGCGCAGCAGCTCCAGGACCAGATCGGGGGCAGCCTCGCCGCCGAGCTGGTCGGCCCCGGCGTCGAGGATGCGTTCCACCCGGGTCAGGCGGTCCAGGTGCTCGGCGCCCCAGGCGCGGGCGGGGAAGGGTGCTCCGAAGATCTCCGTGTCGGTCACCAGACCCCAGTCGGTGCAGACGATGCCGTCGAAGCCGTACTTTTCCCGCAGCAGACCAGTGATGATGCCTTTGTTGAAGCCGAAGCCGATCTCCTCGTGAGGCGTGCCGATCGGCATGGCGTAATACGGCATGATCTGCGAGGTCCCGGCCGCGAAGGCGGCCTCGAAGGGGATCAGGTGATAGTCGAAGTTGTCGCCGGGATAGACCTGTTCGCGGCCGTACGCGAAGTGGGCGTCCTCGCCGTTCATCTGGGGGCCGGCGCCGGGGAAGTGCTTGGTCATCGCGGCGACGCTGCCAGTGCCGAGAGTCTGCCCCTGCAGACCCCGGATGTACGCGGCGACCAGGCGCGCGCTCACCTCCGCGTCCGAGCCGAAGGTGCCCAGGACGCGCGGCCAGCGGGGTTCGGTGGCGAGATCGGCCATAGGCCCCAGGGCCAGCCGGATGCCGACCGCGAGGTACTCGCGACGGACGATGTCGGCGTGCGCGAGGACGAGGTCCTCATCACCGATGGCGGCGAGGCCCGGAGGTTCCGGCCACAGCGAGAAGCCTTCGGTGTGCACACTGGCGGCCGGGTTGTCCACGAAGCCGTTGCGGGGGTCGGTGGAGATCGTCACCGGAATGCCCAGGCGTGTTGTTGCGGCCAGGTCCTGAAGCCGGTTGTTCCACTCGGCCATGCGCCTCGGGGCTGCCGCGCCGAACAGGTTGAAGTGGTTCATGAGTTTGCCGGTCACCATGGCAGAGGTGGACGCACGCATGGGGTCATCGACAGGAGCGCCTGGTTCCGGCTCCACCAGTGTCCCGTCGGCGTTGATGGTGACCATGGTCTGGAAGAGCAGGCCCGCCTTCTCCTCCGGAGTCATGCGCTGAAGCAGGTCTGCTACCCGTTCGGCGACTGGCAGGCGTGGGTTCTCGTAAGGCTCCATGACGCCGTTGCCGTTCAGGTCGCGAAAGGCCGTGCCGTCGGGGGCGGTGAGCATACGCGGCCGAACCGCCGGGGTCTGTGACATGGGGTACCTGTTCCGTTTCATGGTGCGTCGACCCTTGGGATGTGGGCCGGCTTGTCGATGCGGGGTGGTCGCCGCCCCCACGCGGCGACCACCCACAAGATGACACGTGTAACTGCCTAAGTCCATGGGTTGGCGTACGCGCGAGATGTCGCGCGCACAGTTTTACGGTCGCTCCCGCAACCTGCCGTGCAGGAGACGCGAGTGTCCGGCCAGATCTCCCACGGCACTCACCACCGAGTCGAAGCGCATGGTCTGTCGCGAATCCGCGTCGTATCGTTCCCAGTTCGGCAGGTTCTGGTGGTTGGGGTCTCCAGTGCGAACGAAGGCGATCCACGCCTCGTGCATGCTGTGGGCCAGCCCGTCACAGACCGCGGGATCCAGCCCTTCAAGGAACGGGGCGTGCGTCCAGTTGTCGAAGTTGCTGAAAACGAAGGGCAGTTCCAGGCAGTGCGCCGCGGCGAGCCTGCCGCCGTACGCCGGCGTGGACAGGTCGAACTGGTACGCCCACACCAGCCTCCCCGTCCCCGCCCGGGCCTCGGCCAGCTCCACGCACGGCACCCGGAACAGCTCGTCAGTCATCAGATCCATGAGCACATCGACCGGGCGGGAGCCGGGGCGGGTCCGCGCGTAGGCGTCGTACACCTCGGCGGCGTCGTCCTCACTGAAGGTCTCCGCGATCCTGGCGATCACCTGATCCCGAGTCGCCGCGTCGTACCCCTTGTCCAGCGCGAAGGCGAAGTTGGCCTCCTCCCGGGTCCAGCCGATCATCACGTCGAGCTCGGCGCCCGCGCCATGGAGCAGGGTGTCGGCGGGGTGCTCGAGCAGCGTCGCCCCATCGCGCACGGGAAGGAATGGCGTGGGCCAATAGCCCCATCGCATGGTGCGCGCGAACAGCCCGCCGGCCGCCTCTATCAGCTTCGGCCAGGGCAGCTCTCTGAGCTCAGTGGTGGTCTTGGCGCCTGCGATCTCCAGATAGGAGTCTGTTCGCTCCAGATACTCGGCCGGAGTGGGGATATGCAGCCCGAGGGGCGGGCTCTGCAGAATGACGCGCTGGAACAAGCCCTGGGATTCGGGGTGGCCTGCCAGCGCGGCGGTTGACATCGCGCCACCCGACTGGCCCGCCACTGTGATCGCGGCGGGGTCCCCGCCGAAGCGCTCGATGTTGTCTCGCACCCACCGCAGCGCGGCCATCTGGTCAGTGAGCCAGAAGTTCCCGGGCTCGGGCCCGGAGCTCCCTTCCTTCTCGCCATCGAAGTACAGGTATCCGAGCGGCCCGAGCCGGTAGTTGATGCTCACGACAACGAGGTCGCCGTCGCGAGCGAAGGCCTCCCCCGAGTAATTGGGCAGGGACCCCGAGCCCGATACGAAGCCTCCCCCATGAATCCAGACGAGCACCGGACGGCGGCCCTCGTCGGCAGCCGGTGTCCATACGTTCAGGGTCAGGCAGTCGTCGTCGAACGGCGGCGAACCGTGACCACCCATCACGGGGTCGCCGCCCTCCATGAACATCTGCGGCGCGCTCGGACCGCAGACGGTGGCGTCCCGCGTACCGCTCCAACCCGGGTGCGGTTGCGCCGGGCGCCATCTGAGAGCTCCGACCGGGGGTGCGGCGTACGGCACTCCTTTAAAAACGGCCACCCCGCGGTCAACGGCGCCTTGCAGCCGTCCTGCCCGCAGGTCGACCACAGGCGGAACCTGGCCTTCAGAGATAGCCATGAACTTCCCTTCCTCACTCGTCATGGAAGCCGGCCTCACGGCGTGGAGGCAGCGACCCAAGTGCAAGTGTGTCGCCTTTGCGACGGTCGTCAATACGACGGGATGTCGACCTGAGTGAGCACCTACCACAACCGGTTGGCGGCAGCACGCACTGCCTCGCGTTCCAGGAGGGGCGCGAACGCCCGCCACAACAGCAAGCAGGTGCCGATGCCGGCCACAGCTCCGGCGACCGTGTCGCTGAGCCACTGGGCGTGCAGCCAAACGCGGCTCCACATCATGGTGGCGACGTACGCGCCCCCAAACACCCACCACCAGCGTCGTACATCCGGGCGGAAAAGCACCACGGCGACGACCATCACGAGAGCCACAGCGGTAAACACCTGACCAGAGGGGTACGACCCGTCGTTGACCAGGACCAGAGGGTGTGGTGGCCTCGGCCGGTCAACAAGGGACTTCAGGGGCAGGACGACGAGCATGTTCGCGACTACGCAGGCAACGAACACGAACAGTCCCGACCTCCACCGACCGTAAACGCAGAGGCACCCCACCAGCACGAGGGGGAAGATCAGCCCCAAGGGGCCGCCCAGGCGATCGAGGATGTCGGTGAAGTTCGTGGCCGCCTCACTTCGTGGACCCTCCGCCCACCGGGCCCAACGATCGTCGAGATTCTGAATTGCCGATGCCCCTCCACCTCTCAACGTGAGGCCGATCGCCAGAACTCCCAGCAGGAGCACGGTTCCGGTGACGAGCGCGCCTCGGGGTGGGGCGGCCGGAAGCTGGTGCCCAGGAGGCCGGCCGGATCTTGGGGGCGGATCGGTTCGCGGGGACGAGTTCAGCACGAGACGCCTTTCATGGACGGAGACCCCCTGCGGGGTGGCGCGTGGCTCGTGGCGCGTGGCGCGGACGTTGCTGTCGGGGCTCACATCGCCGGCTCCGGTACGGGCAGTAGCGCAGCGGCACCGCGGAGTATTGCGCCGACCCGACCCTCGCCACAAGGGCAATACATTTTTCAGCCAGGCTGAACCGCGCCAAAGCAGTGACCACCCAGCGGCCGGGAGGGCCAGACCCCCTGGTCCACGCGCTAGATGGCGCCTACACGCGCTTCTTCGCGGCCCTCTCATCGAGACCCGCGCACCCAGTTCCCTCGACACCAGGCCTAGCGGAGTGCCGGAAGCGAGTGCTAAACAGTGAACACCGCGATTAACACGTGTAACCGCGATGTCTCAGGGTTCTTCCGCCGCGCGTTTCTCGCTACAGCGGCCCCTCCCCTCTCTGCTCCCTCCCCCGAGGAGTCGACATGTCCGTCCCCATCAGCCGTAGTACGGCGTGTACACACCGGCGGCCGTCATGACCACGAACGAACTGACCGAACCGCCCGCACACGCGACGCCGAAGGTGCCCCGGCAGCGCGGACTGATGCTGCTGCTCCTGGTGGCCAACGCGTCCATGATGGCCGTGTACATGGGTGTCGGCTCCGTGCTGCTGCCCCTGCAGATCGCCTCCATCGACCCGGCGAACAAGGTCGCCATTCTGGGCCTGGTGGGCGGGATCAGCGCGGTCTTCGCGACCGCGTTCAATCCGATCGCCGGCGCGTTGTCCGACCGGACCGGCCGCCGTAACCCGTGGATTCTCGGCGGCGCCCTCGCCTCGCTCGCCGCCCTGGCGTTTCTCAGTACCGCCCAGACAGCGGTGCTGGTCGGCATCGGCTGGTGCCTCGTCCAGGCGACCATGAACGTCTACCAGGCAGCGGTCACCGCTGTCGTGCCCGACCGGATCCCCCCGTCCCGGCGCGGAACCGCATCGGCCCTGGTGGGTTTGGCACTCCCGATCGGCGGAACCGTCGGCGTACTCATCGCTTCCCAGACCTCAGGTCATCTGAGAACCGGCTATCTCGTGTTCGGCGCCCTGGTCGCCGGTGCAGCCGTCCTGCTGACGAGCTTCTGCCGCGATGTCCCCCGCTCTGCACCCGCACCGGCCGTGCCCCGTCGCGCGCAGCTCGCCGCGTTTCTCTCGGCCCTGTCCCATCACGACTTCCGGTGGGCGTTCATCGGTCGGGCCTTGATGGTGCTCGGCTATTTCTCCGTGATCGGTTACCAGCTCTACATCCTGGACGACCACATCGCGCTCCCGGGCGGTATGCAGCCGGCCGCAGCGATTGCGATCCTCACCCCGGTGTCGATGGTCGCCATGGCGGTCTCCACGGTGGCCGGCGGTCTGCTCTCGGACCGCCTGGACCGACGCAAGGTGTTCGTCGGCGCCTCGGCCGCACTCGCCGGTCTGGTAACGGTGATCCCTGTCATCAGTCCCACCTGGACCGGAATGCTCGTCTTCAGCGCGCTCAACGGCCTGGCCTTCGGCTGCTTCATGGCCGTCGACACCGCCGTGGTGACGCTCGTCCTGCCGAGTGCCGAGGACGCCGCGCGTGACATGGGCGTACTCAACATCGCCAATGCCGGACCGCAGATCATCGCCCCCTTCGTCGCCTCGGCGGTCGTCACCGTCCTGGGTGGCTACACCGGGCTGTTCCTGGTGGGTGGAGCGCTGTCCCTGCTCGGTGCACTGGCGATCCTCCCGATCCGCAGCGTGCGCTGAACGAATCCCGGGCCGCGCACTCATTGAGCGCGGCCCGGCCCCTCAACTCCGGCGGGCCCTCGTCGAGGGTCGAGCGCCCGCCGGTCCCATACATCGCCCTCACTCCTCGAAGGAGCACATCGTGAGACGCAAGCAAGTTCTGCCGCTGGCCGCACTGCTGCTGTGTACGCCCGCCCTTGCCGGAACGGCGCCGGCGGCCGCCGCGCCGCAGAGCGCGCCTACGGGCCCGCTGCGCATCCTGCTCACCAATGACGACGGCTACAACGCCCCCGGCATTCGTGCGGCGTTCCAGCGCCTGAGCGCTGCCGGACATGACGTCACCATCGTCGCCCCACTGACCAACCAGAGCGGCACCGGGACGAAGATACTCAGCGGCCCCACCATCACGGTCAAGCACCCCGAGCCGAAGGTGTGGGCCGTGGACGGCACACCCGGCGACTCAGTGGTCTTCGGCCTCTCCGAGGTATTCGAAGACCGGGCCCCGGACTTGGTCGTCTCGGGCACCAACTTCGGCCCGAATCTCGCCGGTCTCGCGAATCACTCCGGTACGGTCGGTGGCGCTGTCGCCGCCCTCGAGTCCGGCGTACCCGCGATCGCGCTGAGTACCGGCGGCTTCGGCGTGCCCGACGCGGTCGCCACTGTCAACGCCATGCGCCCGACGGTCGACTTCACGGTCAAGCTCATCGACCAGCTGCAGTCCCGGGCGAAGTCCGGGCGGCTGCTGCCCAAGGGTGTCGGCCTGAACATCAACCACCCGGTCGTCGGCGCGGACGGCACCGGGACCGCGGCCGGGGTTGCCACGACGTTCCAGGACCCGCAGGCGCCCCTGAAGCCGGACTTCATCGACTCCGGCGACGGTACGTGGAAGGTGGATGTGAAGTTCGCCCCGCAGCCGGCCGCCAAGGGCGGGGACGTCGAGGCCGTGAGCGCCGACAAGATCGCCGTCAGCCCGATGTCCGCGAACTGGAACACCGGGCCCGCCGACTTCGCCATGACCAGCACTCTCCTTTCCGGGCTCCGCCCGTAGCGTTGTCCAGGAGGAAGAATGAGAAGGCTTTCCCTTGCGCGGTCGTCCGCGCGCGCCGCCTGGTTACTGGCTCTCGTGGCGCTGCTACGACTTCACCATGGGTGACAGGCCGTTGTTCCGACGTACGCCTACGAATTCGCGGACCGTGACGCCCCCATGTACCTCCCGCTGCCGGGCCGCTTCGACTTCGGCGCCTACCACGCGGGCGACACCCCCTACCTGTTCGAGGGGCGGCCACCATGACCGACTACTGGGCCGCCTTCGCCCGTACCGGCACGCCCAACAAGCCAGGTCTGCCGAAGTGGCGCGCGTGCCGGCCAGGGAGCGGCGAGCCGCACACCCAGTCACTGGCCCCTGACCGGATCGCACCCGTCGACTACGCCACGCCTTCCCTGGAAGAGGCCGGTGCAATGTGTTCCGCCTGAGCATGAACCGCCGCCGTTCGGGCAGGGGCCGGAGGCCGGGACCCGCCCGGTGCCCTCCGTGCTCGAAGGAGACCCGAACGTGATAGCCCGTCCCACCAGCCCCGGCTCGCCGATCTACGACCAGCTCGTCATGGAACACGGAGACGTCCTCACTGAGGCCAGAAAACTCGCCGACCTCACGCATCAGCAGGCGGACCGTGTGCTGACTTGGGACAAGTCCACCTCGTGGGGCGTTCAAACCGAACAGTCGTGAAGGCCGGCGGCCGGCCCTGCCCGGCACAGGCCAGATGGATCTTCGTGGTCAGCCCGCCGCGCGCCGGGGGGCGTCCTTGAGGCCGCCGGTCACCACCAAGTTGCCGTCCGGGGTACGTCGCGCGAGGTTGCCGGTGCGGAAGTAGCCGTCGGTGGTGAAGGAGCGTGCGTTGTGGTCGGGCGCCCGGTAGTAGCCCCGCAGGGTATACGGACCGCGGGCGAGGAGTTCGCCGGGCTCCCCGTCGGGCACGTCCTTGCCGTCGACGTCGACAATGCGGATCTCATCGTCGGGTGAGAGCGGGCGGCCCTGCGTGGTGAGCACGGTCTCGTCCGGATCGGCGGGCCGGGTGAGAGTGAGCACCCCCTCAGCCATGCCGAAGACCTGCTGCAGGCGACAGCCCAATTCGGGGCCTATCCGTTCGGCGGTCGCCCGGTGCAAGGGCGCGCCGCCGATCTGCGCGATACGCAGACTGCTCACGTCGGCCTGGAGCGTGGGAAGTACGTCAAGCCAGAGCTGGGCGACGGCGGGCACCACCGACGTGATGGTGACCCGCTCTCGTTCGATGACCGAAAGGCATTCGGCGGGTCCCGGGTTCTCGACCAGGGCGACGGCGCCGCCGACGGAGAGGGTGCCGACGATGCCGGGGCAGCCGAAGGCAAAGTTGAAATCAGCGGGCAGCGCGGCGAGATACACGTCGTTCTCGGTGAGCGACACCAGCTCGGCGGCGGTCCGCGCCTGGTAGGCGTAGTCGTTGTGGGTACGCGGAATGAGCTTGGGCGCCGCGGTGGTACCGCCGGAGACCAGGAAGAACGCCACCTGGTCGGCGCTCTGCGCAAGCGCCGGCCCGGGCGGGGCGTCGATGGAGCCGAGCGGGCAGTAGTGGCAGCCCGACGAGTCGGCCGAGAGGCCGCCGTACGGGGACGAGGCGCCCGGCGCCTCAAGGGTGAACACCCGCCGCAGGAAGGGCTCTCGGGCCGCGATGTCCGCGGCCATCGCCGTGTGGTCGAAGCCCTGGTACGTCGAGGGACCGACGTAGCCGACGGCCTGGGTGACCCGCACGAGGTGGGACACCTCGGACGTGCGGTGCGAGACCGGGCACAACACGGGGACCGCGCCGACGCGCATCAGAGCGAACACGGTGATGACGAACTCGGGGACGTTCGGTAGCTGGACGACGACCCGTTGCCCGGGCCGCAGGCCCCGCAGCCGGAATCCGGCGGCCATGCGGTCCACGCGCCGGTTCAGGTTCGCGTACGTGATGCGGGTGCCGCCGTGCACGAGCGCCGTCCGCGGTCCGTACCGCACTGCCCAGCCGCGCAGCAGGTTGTCCAACGTATAGCCACGCCAGTGCCCGGCCGCCCAGTAGCGGTCGACGAACGCCTCGGGCCAGGACGTGCAGTCGGCGAGCATGGATGTCATTCGCTTCCTTCTGTACCAGTTGAGGGCCGGTCCAGCACGACGGCAACCTCCAGGATCCAGGTCAATGTCGCAGCGACCCCATGTCGCCCCCTTCTCAACGCCGGGGAGCAACCCGCCGTCTTGACCTTGGCAATCCAATCTGTCAACACCCCTGTACACAATGTGCTTTCCAAACCATGGAGGCTGAGTTCCATCAGCAGAAAGACCAATGAGCGCCGCTGACCAGGGGTTTTGGAACAAGCCGTCCGGGAGCGACGGCGGGGAGGATGCGTTGACGGGGAGGAGTACCTCTTCGGACCAGGTCGTGCCGTCGTAGACCTGGTAGCCGATCTGGTCAGCGCGTACTGCGCCGACCGGGGCCGGAGCCTGGGAAGTCCACTGCCAGTACGCCGCCGAATGGACTTCGAACCCGCTCCGTGCGCTTCGGGGCGCGTTCAGCACCTTCACGCGCCGCCCGCCGCTCGTGCTGCTGCGCGCTCACGGTGTGACGTGTTCTTCGCGAGCCGGCCCGAAAGGATGGGCTGAATTAAATGTATGCCCAGAGCACGTACTTGCCGCCGCCGACCGCGTCGCAGCGGGCGGCGCCGGCACAGGAGTCCCGCAGCGAAATGCACGACGAATAGCTGTAGGTGCCGGGCTATCGCTCCCAGCCCGCCGCCCCATCCGTCGATGTCGTGCTGGTCTCGGAGGGCGTGGGGGCTGCCTGTGCGGTGGCGGCGCCCCCCACCAAAATGGTGGCCACGACGTTGTGGCCGCTCAAGGGCAGGGCGTCAGCGCAGGTCAACGTACTCGTCCGCGCGGTTTCAGGACCACCGGCGGGAGTTCGGGGGCGGGGAGGCGGGCGCCGGCGTAGCCGTGGACTTCGCCGAAGCGGGTGCCTTCCATCCAGTCCTTGCGGGCCTGCTCGATCTCCTCGTGGGAACGGCCCACGAAGTTCCACCACATGACCAGCTCCTCCTCGAACGGCTCGCCGCCGAGCAGCATCAGGCCGGCGTCGGACTCGGCGCGCAGGGGCAGTTCGGTGCGGCCGCAGCCGAGGTAGAGCATCGAGCCGGGGAGCACGGGCACGCCGTCGACGTGCGCCTCGCCGGACATGGAGAGGACGGCGTACTCGAAGTCGGGGTCCAGCGGGAGCCTGGTCTCGGTGCCTCGTGCCAGCGCGAGGTCGGCGCCGACGATCGGCGTGTACGTCGCACCTGGCGACGCGGCGCCGTCGAGTGAGCCGAGGATGACGGTGGCGGTGAGGCCGGGCGCCGTGACGGCCGGGAGGTCCGCGTGGTGCTGGAAGTGTGGCTCGATGTCGCGGTGGCCCTCGGGCAGGGCAACCCACAGCTGAGCACCGTGCAGCCAGCGCGCGTGCGGTTTCGGGCTTTCCTCGGAGTGGCTGATCGCCCGCCCCGAGGTCATCAGGCCCAGTTCGCGCGGCCGGATCGTCTGGAGGCTGCCCAGGCTGTCGCGGTGCAGGACTTCGCCGTCGTGCAGCCAGCTGACCGTCTGCAGCCCGAAGTGGGGGTGCGGCGCGACCTGCATGCCGGGCTCGTCCGCGATGTCGTCGGGGCCGTAGTGGTCGACGAAACACCATGCGCCGATCATCCGGCGGCCCAGGTTCGGCAGCAGCCTGCGTACCTGGGTGGATTCGCCGAGCTGGACCTTGCGGGCGGTCAGGAGTTCACGTACCGGCTCCGCCACGACGAAGCCTCGGCCGCCGCAGACGGAGGGCACGGCCTGGCGCTCGAGATTGCTCATGGCGCACAACCTAGTCCTGTGCGCGGGCGGGCCGTCAGTACCCCGCGCCGATGACAAGCGGCGACCGGGCTGCGCTCCACGTGGAGCGCAGCCCGGTCGCGCACTTTCCGGCTAGGCGAGTACGGGGACCGGGGCGGGGAGCGGGGCCGGTGCGGGGGACGGAGCCGCGACGGGCGCCGGAGCCGGGGCCGGCTGGCCCTTGGCGTCGCCCATGCTCGGAACGGGCGGGCGCGGCATCAGCGGGCTGTTGCGCGCGTCCTCCACGCGTCGCGTGAACCACACGACCTTGCCGTCAGCCGTACCGCAGGTCCCCCAGCTGTCGCACAGCCGGGCGACAACGGCGAGGCCGCCTCCACCGGCGGAGGCCAGGCGTGGCATCGGGGGGCCGTTGTCGGCCACCGAAGCCGTCAGGTGCCTGCCGGTCCAGCGCAGTTCGACCACGCACCAGTTGTCGTCGCCGACATGCCGGTGGACATTGGTCAGAAGTTCCTCGACACCCCTGCACACAGGCTGGATGTGCAGCTCGAGATTCCAGTGCCGCAGGTGAGCGGCAACGATGCGCCGGATCTGCGAGACGCGCTCCGCCGATACGTGCAGTTCGACCGCGTAATACCGGCCGCTGGGAAGTGTCATGGCCGTGGCTCCTTACCGCGAGGCTCACATGCTTCACCTCGTTGCAGCAACGACCCCCGAACACGAAGAGTGAGCGATAGTCACCATTGGGTCAGGGACATCCTGGCTCCGGGAAGCGAGAACCGCAACCGCTGCGGCTCAAGGCCCTGGCGTCGCGGCCGCACCCGACTGCCGTACAGGAGTGCGCCGACCGGCCTAGAACCGCCGACTTGCCAAACAGTGTCAAATAGGGTTGTTTCGAAGAGGGTGTGGACGTGGTTTCTGTCTCCCCTGGTTTGGGGGTGAACCACTGTGCTGTTCACCGATCGCGCCGACGCGGGACAGCGGCTTGCGCAGGCCCTGCGGCACCTGGAGGGCGAAAAGCCCGTCGTACTGGGCCTGCCCAGGGGCGGGGTCCCGGTCGCCTTCGAAGTGGCGCGGGCGCTCGGCGCCCCCCTCGACGTGATCGTCGTACGCAAACTCGGCGTCCCGTACCACCGTGAGCTGGGGTTCGGCGCCATCGGCGAGGGCGGGGCGCGCGTCATCAGCGACGACATCGTCCGCCGCACCGGGGTCGGGCCCGACGATGTGGCGGCGGTCGAGCGTGCCGAGAAGGCGGAGCTGGAACGACGGGCGCTGCGGTTCCGCGGTGACCGGCCGCGGCTGGTACTCGACGGGCGGACCGTCATCGTGGTCGACGACGGGATCGCGACCGGTGCCACGGCGGCGGCCGCGTGCCAGGTCGTACGGGCGCAGGGTGCGGCCCGCGTGGTGCTCGCCGTCCCGGTGGGCGCGCCGGACGCGGTGGCCCGGCTGAGCAGCGAGGTGGACGACGTCGTGTGTCTGTCCGTTCCGCAAATGTTCCGTGCGGTCGGCGAGTGGTACGACAACTTCGCACAGACCTCCGACGAGGAAGTCATCACACTTCTGGGGCAGATGGCGGCGCGGGAGGCCGAGGGGAACGGCTCGGAGGGAGTCGAGGAGGGGGTCGAGGAGGCGGTCGAGGTTGACGCCGGCGGTGTCCGGCTCGCCGGGGATCTCACCATGCCCGAGGGCGCCACGGCGGTCGTGATGTTCGCCCACGGCTCCGGCAGCAGCCGCCGCAGCCCGCGCAATCGGTCGGTGGCCGCCGCCCTGAACCGTGCGGGTCTGGGCACGCTGCTCTTCGACCTGCTCACGCCCGCGGAGGAAGCCCACCGGGCGAACGTCTTCGACATCGAAACCCTGGCCGGGAGACTCGGGGACGCCACGCGCTGGCTGCGCCGCCGCACGTCCGTCCCGATCGGCTACTTCGGGGCGAGCACGGGAGCCGCGGCAGCGCTGCGGGCCGCCGCGTCCGCCGGTGCGTCCGCCAGTACGGGCCGGGAAACAGGCGGGGTAACGGGCGTCGGCGCCGTCGTCTCGCGCGGCGGCCGGCCCGACCTCGCCCGGCCGCGACTCGGCGACGTACGAGCACCCACACTGCTCATCGTCGGCGGCCGCGACACCCTGGTACTCGACCTCAACCGGCAGGCCCAGGCGGAGCTGCGCTGCGAGAACCGCCTCGAAGTCGTACCGGGTGCCACGCACCTCTTCGAGGAACCAGGGGCGCTGGAGAAGGTCGCCGACCTCGCCCGGGACTGGTTCGCCACGCACCTGACGCCCGGCGCGTCGCGGCCCGAGTAGCCGGCGCCACACGGCGTGATACCCGGCGTCATACCGTCAGGATCACTTTGCCCTCGGTCTCGCGGGCTTCCAGGGCCGCGTGCGCGTCAGCGGCCCATGCGAGCGGGAAACGAGTGATCAACGGGACGAGACGGCCTGCCGCCGCCTCGTCCAGCGCGCGGGCCGCGAGTTCGCGCGGGCCCCCGGCGGGGATCATATTCGGCCCGATCGCCCAGGTCGCCGTGAGCTGCCGCCCGACCAGATCGCGCGTCGTGATCTCGGTCGGCTCCCCCGCCGCCCAGCCGTGCAGCAGGAACCGTCCGCCGGGGCCCAGCAGTTCCAGGGCCTCGCGGCCGAGCCGCCCTCCCACGCCGTCGAAGACCACGCTCACGTCACGGCCGTCCAGTGCCTTGCGGACCTGGGCGGGCCAGTCGGCATCGCGGTAGTCCACGGCGGCATCGGCCGCCGACATGGCCAACACCACGTCGCGCGGGGTCAGTCGTGCGACCGGGAGTACGCCCAGCCGTGGAGCCGGTCGTGATCATCGCTACTGCGGTTCCGTCGTCCAGGTGGTCGGGAATGCGGTGCAGCGAGTCGACGGTGGCGACGGCCTGCTCCGCGTACCCTCCGTCCCGCTCCAGTTGAGCCACGACCCGGCGGCCGAGCCGGTCCCCGCTCACGCCCGGTCCGACCGCCGGCGGCTCATGAGGGCCGACGGGGAGGCCGCGGCGCAGGGTGGTCTCGATCACTCGTAGCGCAGGTTCCGGGCGGGGCCGAAAGCATGCAGCCGTATCGCGTGCATGTCATACGCTCCTGAATCGGTTCGCCGGCGCTGGCCTGCCAGGTTCAGGGATCACGTTTGAACACCAACCGCGCTTGGGGTCAAGGGGATTGTTCATGAGAACCCTCCCCCGGCCCAACGACGTTCTGGGAGCGAAACACATGCCTGCATTGGAGATCGGGGTCGCGAGCGTCGACGACATGGCGCTGCTGGGCGACTGGGCCGGCGCCGAAGGCTGGAATCCGGGCCTCAGTGACGGCGGCGCCTTCTTCGCCACCGACCCGCACGGCTTTCTGATCGGCCGGCTCGACGGCGAGCCGGCGGCGTGCGTTTCGGTCGTGCGCTACGGAACCGATTTCGGCTTCCTGGGCTTCTACATCACCCGCCCTCCGCTGCGCGGCCGGGGTTATGGCATTCAGCTGTGGCGGGCGGGGATGGCGCGGCTCGACGGACGCAATGTCGGGCTCGACGGCGTGGTGGAACAGCAGGACAACTACCGCAAGTCCGGCTTCCGGTCAGCCTGGAACAACATCCGGTACGAAGGTGTGCCGTACGGGAGCGGGGACGGAGAGGGGCGCGGAGACAGGGGCGGAGACAGGGGCGGAGATACGGGCGCCGCGACGCCCGCCGGTATCACCCTGGTGGATGCCCGGACGCTGTCGTTCACCCAACTCGCCGCTTACGACCGCCGGTTCTTCCCGGCGGCTCGCGACCACTTCCTGGCGTCCTGGATCGCCGCACCGCAGCGCACCGCGCTGGCGGCGGTCCAGGACGGTGAGCTGCGGGGCTTCGCCGTCCTGCGAGCCTGCCGCGCGGCCTCGCGCATCGGCCCCCTCTACGCCGAGTCGACCGGCGTGGCCGCCGCACTGGTCGGCGCGCTCGGGGCCACCACTCCGGGCAAGCCGGTGGCGATCGACGTGCCGGACACCCACCCGGAGGCCGCGCGCCTCATGGAACGGCTCGGCCTGACCCCGTCGTTCGAGACCGCGCGGATGTACACGGGGCCGGTACCGCAGATCGACCGCTCAGGCCTGTTCGGCATCACGAGCCTCGAGCTGGGCTGACGCCCATTCCTCCGGAGTTCCGGCGAACGCCGGACCGCACCCTTCAGGAAGCCGCTCGACGACCATCGCGACGGCCCGCTGGGCGGTTTCCGCCTTGCCGGCCCTATGGATCGTCTGGATTCGCGAAGGGCCTTCCACGGAGTACGGGCCCGGTCCGGTGTGGTCCCGTCCCCCCGCCATCGGCCTGATGTACGGCACATCCCACGTCCACCGCTCCTCGGTGCACCGGCTGAAGTGCAGCTCCCCCATGCCGACCCACGGAAACAGCTCACGCAGCCGCGGCTCGGCGTACGCCGCCGCGACGAGGTCCGCACTCACGTAATCCGCGTCGTCGCCGAGCAACTCCTGCCAGGCGGCTTCCACCACGGCCGCGGCGGCCTGATCTTCCGCCGTCATGAAGGGCGGCTCGTGTCGTCCCGGCGAGCGTCATGTGCCCGCGTGGCTCCGGCGGCCGTGGCGGCCGCGTGGCACGCGCCGCGTCCGTCCGCGCGGGCGACGATCCGGCCCCGTTCGATACGGACGGCCGCCTCGGTGCCGTCGCTGACCGCCGGCACGCCCGCCGCCCGCGCGAGGGCGCCCGACGCGTCGTACACCACCTGAAGTCGCGGCCACGCCGACCGCGGGAACGCCTGGCGCAGGCAGCCGCAGAGGCCGGCGACGGCCAGCCTTGCCAGCGGCATCAGCTCGTCCGGTTCGCCGGTGACCAGGACGGCGGTGACCGTGGCGCCGGGCGGTGCGGCCCGTACCGCTTCCTCCGCCGCTTCCAGCCGGTGCAGCCCGAGGATCGCGACCACGCCGTCCCCCGCCGTCCGCGCCGGCTCGCCGCGCACGGCGTCCATCGCGGGCGGCGGGGACCACGGCTCGTCGGCTGGGCGTGCCTGCGGGATGTAGGGGAGGTGCGGCGGGGGCCACGCGTCCTGGAGGTCGAGGCCCGCCAGTCGCTCGCAGGCGCTGACGACGTTGAAGGGCTCGATGAATCCCGGCGCGGCGTCGGCCATCTGACTCGCGCCGTGCAGCGTCGTGAGGACCGCCTCCGCCAGGCGTACGAGGCGGGCCGGCGGCGCGGGCAGGCCGGACGGCCGGAGTTCCTCCAGGGCCAGACCGAGCAGGATCGCGTCCAGCTTCATCAGCTGGGCGAACGGCCGCCGGATCCGCTCCTCGGAGAGGACCTCCGACATCAGGTGCCTGCCCAGCCGGGGCCCTCCGTCTGCGTACCGTTCGCCGGTGTCGGCGCCGACGAGTGGCAGCCCGGCGACCCAGGCGCGGGCGAGTGCGCCGAGCGCCTGGGGGGCGGTGCGGCCGGGTTCGGGGTGCGGAGGCTCGGGTACGCGCTCGGCGAGGTCGGCCAGTACGGCGAAGTACAACGCCCGCTTGCCGGGGAAGTTGGAGTACACCGCACCACGGGTGAGCCCGGCGCGCTCGGCGATGGCGTCGACCTTCGCTCCGGGGAAACCACGCTCGGTGAACTCGTTCCTGGCCGCGTCGAGCACCCTGGCGCGGTTGTACTCCTGCAGCTCCGCCCTGCTGAGCCGGCCCATGGTCCTCACTTGCCTGCGCGTTGCCGTCCGTGTCGGTTCAAGATACCGTCGGCATCCAGATGGTGACGTCATATGGTGAGAACATTCGGCGAGGACGTTCGGCCGGCGTAGGTGAGTTTTCGACGAGTGAGGACGTTTCCGAGTGGCACGTATCGGTGACAGCGGCGACCTGCTGAAGTGCACGTTCTGCGGGAAAAGCCAGAAGCAGGTCAAGAAGCTCATCGCGGGCCCCGGCGGCATCTGCATCTGCGACGAGTGTGTCGGCCTGTGCAACGAACTCATCGCGGAGGAACCGGACGGGCCGGCCTCGGGCGAGCCGAAGAAGCCGCCGACGCCGCGGGAGATCCGCGCCTTCCTCGACGAGTACGTCGTCGGCCAGGACGGCGCCAAGAAGGCGCTCGCCGTGGCGGTCTACAACCACTACAAGCGCATCGGCGCGGCGGCCGGCCGGCGCGGTGGCGAGGAGGAAGTGGAACTCGGCAAGTCCAACGTCCTGCTGCTCGGCCCGACCGGCTGCGGCAAGACGTACCTCGTCCAGACCCTCGCCCGCATGCTCGACGTCCCGTTCGCCATCGCCGACGCGACAGCTCTGACGGAGGCCGGGTACGTCGGCGAGGACGTCGAGAACATCCTGCTCAAGCTGGTCCAGGCCGCCGACTTCGACGTCAGGAAGGCCGAGACCGGGATCATCTACATCGACGAGATCGACAAGATCGCCCGCAAGAGCGAGAACCCGTCGATCACGCGCGACGTGAGCGGTGAGGGCGTACAGCAGGCGCTCCTGAAGATCCTGGAGGGCACGACCGCGAGCATTCCGCCGCAGGGCGGCCGCAAGCATCCGCAGCAGGAACTCATCCCGTTCGACACGAGCAACGTGCTGTTCATCGTCGGCGGGGCGTTCGCCGGCCTGGAGCTGATCATCGAGCAGCGGGCCACTCGCCGGGGCATCGGGTTCGGCGCCACGATCCCGGCGGGCAAGGCGGGCGAGGTGGGAACAGCGGGCGAGGGGAGCAGGGAAGAGCGGGACTCCTTCGCCGGGGTCATGCCCCAGGACCTCCTGAAGTTCGGGCTGATCCCGGAGATCGTCGGCCGGCTGCCGATGATGTCGACCGTACGGCCGCTCGACCGGGCGGCGTTGGTGCGGATCCTCACCGAGCCGCGCAACGCGCTGATTCAGCAGTACCAGCGGCTGTTCGAAATCGACGGCGTAAAGCTGGAGTTCACCGAGGACGCCCTCGGGGCGATCGCCGACCAGGCGCTTCTGCGCCGCACCGGCGCCCGTGCGGCGCGCACGATCCTCGAAGAGATCCTGCTCAACGTGATGTACGAGGTACCGAGCCGGGACGACGTGGCCCGCGTCGTGGTCGACCGCGACACCGTGCTGGGCAACGTTGCCCCGGCACTGGTGCCGCGCGCGCGACCCGGCCACGGTCCGGACCAGGAACCGGACCGCCGCGACGGCCGCGACCGGACTGCCTGAGCGAGGCGGCCCCCCGCCCGCGCCGCCGTCGATCGCCCCGAACACGAGAGGCGACGACCGTCAACGAACCGGCTGGTGCGAGAAACGAGGCGTCAGTGCGCCTGTGACCCGTCGGCGGCCGGTTGCGCGGTGGTGTTGAGAATGCGGCAGATCGGCCCGTCCGGGCAGGTGGCGGGGTCGGTCGCGGCGGCCGCCGCTTCCAGTTCGAGCAGTGCGGAGCGGGCGCGCGTGAGGTCGGCGATCCGCTCCTCGACCTGCCGCAGATGCTCGGAGACCAGCGTGCCGACGTGCTCGCAAGGCGCCTGCCCGCCGTCCCTGATCGCCAGCACGTCACGGATCTCGGCGAGCGTGAGCCCGGCGGCCTGGGCGTTGCGGATGAAGCCCAGCCGGTCGGCGGCCCGTGGCGGATAGTCCCGGTAGCCGCCGGGGGTACGCGGCGGCGCGGGCATCAGTCCCGCCTCCTCGTAGAAGCGGATGGCCTTGGTGCTCACGCCTGCTTCGGCAGCGAGGGTTCCGATGCGCATGCATTCACCGTACGCCCTTGACCTTCCACCGCACTGGAACGTCTAGCGTCGCCAGTACGGACCGACGAGGAGGCAGTCATGGAACTGACGGTGCTGGCGGTGCCCGAGTGTCCCCTGGCCGAGGTACTGCGCGGACGGCTGGCCGAGGTGCTGGCCGGGCGTGGCGACGTACAGGTGGCATGGCGTGAGGTGAGCGGGGAGGGTGAGGCAGTGCGACTGGGGATGCACGGATCCCCGACCCTGCTGGTCAATGGCGCCGATCCCTTCGCGCGGGAGGGGGAGACCGCGAGTCTGTCGTGCCGGCTGTACGGACCGGAACAGGACGCGGTCACCGGAGTGCCCTCGGTCGAGCGCCTGCGCGCGACTCTCGGCGAGCACTTCGCGGCCGACGTGCTCGGCCGAGGCGGGCGGGGGCGACTGGCGCCGGTCGAGGGCGGGCAGCGCGCCGTACAGCAGGCGGTTCTGCGCGCCTTCGCCACGCACGGGCGGCCGCCCACGGACGACGAACTCGCCGAAGCCGCCGGACCCTTCGGTCTTCCACCGGCCGATGTGCTCGCACAGCTCTCCGCCGCCGACTATCTGTCCCTGGGCGCGAACGGCCGGATTCGCGCGGCGTACCCCTTCTCGCCCGTACCGACCGCGCATCGCGTGGAGATCTCGGGCGGCCCGCAGGTGTGGGCGATGTGCGCGGTGGACGCGCTGGGCATCGCGCCGATGCTCGGCCGGGACGTCGACATCCGCTCGGCCGACCCGCACAACGGGCGGGAGATCACGGTCGCCTTCCGCGACGGCGCCGCCGTCTGGGAGCCCGCGTCCGCAGTGGTCCTCGTTTCCACCGGCGCGTGTTCGGGACCTGCGGTGGACGCCTGCTGCTCCTCCCTGAACTTCTTCGCCGACAGCGCGTCAGCGCTGCGCTGGGCGGCGGACCACCCGGAGGTACGGGGTCAGGTCCTCGGCCGTCGGCAGGCGGAGGTGCTCGGCCGGGAAACCTTCGGACCGCTGCTCGGCGAAGCCTGAGCTTGCCCCTGATCAGCGTCGGCAGACAGGTCTTGACTTCATACCCCCAGGGGGTATGTTTGACGTATCGGCCGCCACTTCAGCAGCGGCTCATACCGCCAGGGGAGCGTCATGAACACGGGACTGAAGATCACAGCCTTCGCTGCGGCGATTACCGCGACATTCGGCACCGCGTACGGCGTCGGAAAGGGCGTCGGACCCGTCGTCGCCGACAAGCAGTCGGCGGAACACGCCGCGCACGGGGAGGCGAAGGAGACGGAAGCCGCCGCGGGCGGCGGGCACGGCGGGCACGGCGGGCACGGCGACGACAAGGCCGCACCGGCCGCCGGGGGGCTGCAGATCTCGGAAGGCGGCTACACCCTCGCCCTCGAAACCCCCCGCGTCACCACCGGCGACCGTACCCAGCTCCGCTTCTCCATCCAGGATGACAACGGCCGCAAGATAACCGCGTACGAGCGCGAACACGGCAAGGAACTGCACTTCATCGTCGCCTCGCGCGACCTGACCGTCTACCGCCACCTCCACCCCACCCGCGCCGCCGACGGCACGTGGAGCACCACCGCCGACCTCCCCACCGCCGGCGCCTACCGCGCCTTCGCGGACTTCAAGCCCGCGAAGAAGGACGCCAGTGCGCTGACCCTCGGCGCCGACCTGGCCGTCTCAGGCGACTACGCCCCGGCCGAGCTGCCCGCTCCCGCCACCACCACCGACGTCGACGGATACGACGTCACCCTCACCGGCGGGCTCCGCCCGGGGAAGAGCAGCGAGCTTCGACTCAACGTCGCGAAGAACGGCAAGCCCGTCACCGACCTCCAGCCCTACCTCGGGGCCTACGGCCACCTCGTCGCGCTGCGTTCCGGCGACCTCGCCTACCTCCACGTCCACCCCAACGGCGAACCCGACGACGGCACCACCAAGCCCGGCCCCGACATCTCCTTCAGCGCCACTGCCCCCAGCCCCGGGACGTACCGCCTGTTCCTCGACTTCCAGCACAACGGCAAGGTCCGCACCGCCGCCTTCACCGTCGAAGCCGGGAAGGCGGAGGCGGAGGGGAAGACGAAGGCGGAGGCGGAGGCGGAGGCGGAGGAGTCTTCCGGGCACCAGCACTGACCGGCTGCCCGCCGTCCTGGTCAGGGGTGGAACACCGCCCGAACAGCGGGTGATGGATCGTTTTTGCGGCCCTCTTACGAATGACCCGGCGCATTCCGGGGTGCCGCATCGGGAAGGACACGGCGTCCGGTATCGCCTACCGCAGAAGGAAGCACTCATGCGCTTTCGTCACACCGTCGCCGCCACTCTCGGTGCCCTCACGCTTGTCCTGACCATGCCCACCTCGGCCGGAGCGGCCGTCGGCGCGTTCAGTTACCAGTACGACGACATGTCCGGCGAGCGGATCACCGTCGAACTGATCGATCCTCCGAGCGGACCCTGCATCACCCTCCCCGAAGTGGCCGACGACTTCGTGCCGCCCGCGCACACGCCGAGGAACGCCACCGACAGGCCCGCCACCGTCTACGCCGGTGTCAACTGCACGGGTCCCCAGTTCACCCTCCGGGCACACACCGGCTACGGCTCCGAGCGTCTGAAGGTGCGCTCGGTGATCTTCCACTGATTCGATCCCCCAACCTTGCCCTCGCCCCCGGCCCACCGAGCCAGTCAGGCCCGCACCGGGGGCGGCGGGCGGTGAGTGGCCGCTGGTCCATGAGGATGAAACCGGGCCCCTGCCACTGCGATGGCTGACGCCCGCATGGAGGCGATCGGCAAGGGTGGCAGGTGCTGCGTCGACCACCCCGCGGGAAACCTCCAGAGAGGCAGGGCGTACCACCATGCTCAGCACCGATTTCGTCACCGGATCCCCCAATTGGCTCGACCTCGGCAGCCCCAACACCTCGGCCGCCGCCGCGTTCTACGGCAGCGTCTTCGGCTGGGACTTCCTGTCGGCGGGCCCCGAGGCGGGCGGATACGGCTTCTTCCAACTGGACGGCAAGACGGTCGCCGCCCTCGGGCCGCTGACGGAAGAGGGGGCCAGTTCCGCATGGACGGTGTACTTCCAGACGCCCGACGCGGATGCCACGGTCAAGGCGACCGAGCAAGGTGGCGGGGCCGTCCGCGTCGAGGCCTTCGATGTCATGGACGCCGGGCGAATGGCCTGCCTCACCGACCCGGGTGGCGCGGAGTTCGCCGTATGGCAGCCGACCGCCGTCAAGGGACTGGAGAAGACGTCGGACAACAACACCCTGTGCTGGGCCGAGCTGCACATCGGCGATCCGGCGGCCGCACTCGGCTTCTACGGCTCGCTGTTCGGCTGGCGCGCGCAGGAGATGGAGGCGGCGCCGGGCGTGACGTACACGGTGCTGTCCACCGCCGAAGGCGACCAGCAGGAGGCCTCGTTCGGCGGTATCTCCCCGCTTCAGAGCCCGTCCGAGGAATCGCGCTGGGTTCCGTACTTCGCCGTGGAGAACGCTGACGAGATGGTCGCCAAGACTCAGGGGAACGGCGGATCGGTCGTCATGCCCGCCGCGGACATCCCGGACGTCGGCCGGATCGCCTGGCTCGCCGACCCCTTCGGCGCAACGTTCGCCGTACTCAAGCCCGCGCCTCAGGCTTGACGCCTCGGGCTGCGCGGGTGCCCGGTCCCCGCGGTCAGGCCGCGGGGCGGGGACCGGGCACCCCTGAAGTGCGCTACCGGACGGCGCTACGTGCGAACCACTTGAGAGCCACTTGAGAGCTAGCTGCGAAGAGTGACCTGTTCCGCCTGCGGCCCCTTGGGACCCTGGGTGACCTCGAATTCGACCTTGTCACCCTCCTGGAGCTCCTTGTAGCCCTGGGACTGGATGGCGGAGAAGTGGACGAACACGTCCGGGCCACCGCTGTCCTGCTCAATGAACCCGAAGCCCTTGTCCGCGTTGAACCACTTCACAGTGCCTGTTGCCATCAGTTCGTTCCTTCGTTCCGTGCCACGGCCCGACCATCGCCGCGCCGGCCGCAGCCATGTCGCAACTGCGGCTCCTGCACCTTGCCATCCCGACCCGGCTTCCGAATCGTCCTGATTTCCGTGTCGGCGCAACTCCGCCCGCCGTTCTAATTTTGACGATCATCTATGTTGACGCTCATCGAAACAGGTGGGAGGGTGGGCGCACCAGCCATCGACGGATGTCGAACCAAGAGGGGTCGGCGATCGACGATGACAGTCCTTCCCAGCGGTGGAGCCACCACCGACGCGGCGAAACGCCCCCCACTGCCGCCCCGTGCCGCGCTGCCCGCCCTGTGTGCCACCCAGATCACCGGCTGGGGCGTCGTCTATTACGCCTTCCCCGTTCTCCTCCCCCATCTGACGGCTGACACGGGGTGGTCGACGAGTGCCGCCACCGCCGCGTTCTCTGGCGCCCTGCTGGTCTCGGCCCTCGCCGGAATCCCCGTCGGGCGCATCCTCGACCGCCGGGGTCCGCGCGCCGTGATGACCACCGGGTCGCTGATCGCCGTCGCGTCTGTCCTGATGATCGCGGCAGCCCCGAATGTGTACGTGTTCGTCGCCGCGTGGGTGGTGGCCGGCGTCGGCATGGCCGCCACCTTCTATCAGCCGGCCTTCGCCGCCGTAACCCGCTGGTGGGGCGCCGGGCGCGTCCGCGCCCTGACGATCGTCACGCTCGCCGGCGGCCTCGCCAGTACGGTGTTCGCACCGCTGACGGCGGTCCTCGCGGACCACTTGGGCTGGCGTACGACCTACGTCGTACTCGCTGTCATCCTCGCCGCCGTCACCATCCCGGCCCACGCCTTCGCCCTGCGCGCCCCCTGGCCCGCCGCACCGCCGCCGGACGAGCCGACGAACGAGCCGACGAACATGCCGGCGAACATGTCGGCGAACAAGCCAACGGCCGGCCGACGTACGCCGGTCGCCCGCAGCCGCCCGTTTCTCGTCCTGACCCTGGCCTTCGCCCTGTCCGGCTTCGCCATGCACGCGGTCGTCATCGGCCTCGTCCCCCTCCTCACCGAACGTGGAGCTGCCGCGACAACCGCCGCCTGGGCGCTGGGACTTGGCGGCGCCGGCCAGACTCTCGGGCGTACGCTCTACGCCACCCTCGCCCGCAGAACCGGCGTCACCACCCGCACCACGGTCCTGATCGCCGCGGGCGGAGCCACCACGGCCGCGCTCTCCCTCGTCCCCGGCCCGGTCCCGCTGCTGATCCTGCTCGCCGTGGCGGCCGGAGTCGTACGCGGCAACCTCACCCTGCTCCAGGCCACCACCGTCGCCGAACGCTGGGGCACCGGCGACTACGCCCGCCTTTCCGCACTGCTGGCCGCTCCCGCCACGGTGGCGGGAGCCCTGGCCCCCTGGGCCGGCGCAGCCCTCGCCCCGCCCCTCGGCGGCTACCCTGCTCTCTTCGCCGTACTGGCCGCGACTTCCCTGGCAGCAGCGGCAGCGGCAGCGGCAGCGACGCTTGGCGCTGCGGCTGGGACGCGGCTGCGGGTGCGTGGTGGTGGTGCGTAGCCTCCGCTGGTGGGGACGTCCAGGGGCAGGGCGGGGCGTTGGCGGGCCCGGGGCGTTGGTCCCCTCTGGTGTGGGGGCCGCCTTGGGTAAGTGTGGCGGCGGAGGCCCGGCCCTCAAGGGCGCTCCTGCGTCGCGTCGCCTGCGGCGACTGCGCTTCGCTTAGCCCTTGACCGCCGAACCTCCGCCGCAATGCTTAAGGGGGGCGGCCCCCGGGGGGGAGCCCACGGGGAAGGCTCGGGGAGTGGCTCATCACCGCTGCCGGGCGGCGGGTGAGTGGGTAGGCGCATGAGGTCTATGGGGCGGTGCGGCCCCAGTCTCAGCGGCTGCGGGAACGGCCGTTGGTGCGGCATTCCCATTCAAACGCACACGACCGCTCACGCCGGCAGGCGGCCGGGTGGTGGGTCGGTCTGCGGACCGCCGGGTCTGCCGGCACGGCCACACCCTCCGGCCATCCGTGTGGACGTGCGGGCGGTGGTGTGGGCCGAAACGCTCGCCTGATGACGGGGAGTGCTACGGCTGGTCCCGGTGGGACTGGAGGGGCGTTGGGATTCGCCGAGTGCTGGGTTCGTCGCATTGCGCGGACGTGCCGGGCCGCTCAGCCGCGGTATGTCTCCAGCAGGCGCAGCCATACCTCGCTGATCGTCGGGTACGCCGGGACCGCGTGCCACAGGCGCGGTATCGGGACCTCGCCCGCTACCGCCACCGTGGCCGAGTGCAGCAGTTCGGCGACGCCCGGGCCCACGAACGTGGCGCCCAGCACGGTCTCGCGATCCAGGTCGACGACCATGCGGGCGCGGCCCCGGTAGCCGTCGGCGTAGAGGCCGGCGCCCGAGACCGATGCCATGTCGTAGTCGACGGCTCGTACGCGGTGGCCCGCTTCCTCGGCCTCCGCGAGGGTGAGCCCGACCGCCGCCGCCTCCGGGGCGGTGAAGACCACCTGCGGTACGGCGGCGTGGTCGGCGGTGGCGGAGTGGGCGCCCCAGCGGGCGGTGTTCAGGGGGTCACCGTGGGCCCTGGCGGCGATGGCCGCGCCCGCGATACGCGCCTGGTACTTGCCCTCGTGCGTCATCAGCGCCCTGTGGTTGACGTCGCCCACGGCGTAGAGCCAGTCGTTGCCCTCTACGCGGCAGCTTTCGTCGACGGTCAGCCACGAGCCCGGCTTCAGGCCGACCGTGTCCAGACCGATGTCGTCGGTACGCGGGGCGCGGCCGGTGGCGAAGAGGATCTCGTCGGCCTCGATCCGTTCACCTCCGTCGTCGAGGACGACAGTCACCGGGCCGCTGCCGCCCTCGCGTCGCTCCACGGCCGCGACGGAGGTTCCGGTGCGTACCGTGGCGCCCGCTTCGGTGAGTGCTTCGGCGATCAGCTCGCCCGCGAAGGGCTCCATCCTCGCGAGCAGGCCCTTTCCGCGTACGAGCACGGTGACCCGGGAGCCGAGCGCCTGCCACGCCGTGGCCATCTCCACGGCGACCACTCCCCCGCCGACCACCACGAGCCGGTCCGGTACCTTGCCCGCGCTGGTCGCCTCACGGCTGGTCCAGGCGTTCGCCCCGGCCGCTCCCGGCAGGTCCGGCACGACGGCGCGGCTGCCGGTGGACACCACAACCGCGTGCCGAGCGGTGAGGGTGTAGCGCTCGGCCGACGGGGTTTCCACGGTGACCTGCCTGGGGCCCGCGAGCCGGCCCCTGCCCCGGTGGATGTCCACTCCGATCGAATCCAGCCAGCGCACCTGGCCGTCGTCCTTCCAGTTCGACGCGTAGTAGTCGCGGTGCGCGAAGACCTCCGCGACGTCCAGGGGGCCCCGCACCGACTCACGCAGGCCCGGGACGCGGCGCGCGTCGGCGCGTGCGGTCACCGGGCGCAGCAGTGCCTTACTGGGCATGCACGCCCAGTAGGAGCACTCGCCGCCGATCAGCTCGTTCTCCACGACTGCTGTGGTCAGGCCTGCCGCTCGGGTGCGGTCCGCCACGTTCTCGCCTACAGGCCCGGCTCCCACTACTACGACGTCGTAGGTCGCCGTCTTCGCCGCATTCGTCATACGGGCAGTTTGGTCGGGGGTGTGCGCCGTGGCCAGCCGGGCAGGCGGAATAGCGCGAGCCCGCATGCCGTTGTGCGGGACGGCTTCGCCCGTTATGCCAGGAAGAGGAGCACACCATGTCCACCGTCGAGCTCACCAAGGAAAACTTCGATCAGGTTGTGTCGGACAACGACTTCATCCTGATCGACTTTTGGGCTTCCTGGTGCGGTCCTTGCCGGCAGTTCGCGCCGGTCTTCGAGAGCGCGTCCGAGCGTCACGACGACCTTGTGTTCGCCAAGGTCGACACCGAGGCCCAGCAGGAGCTGGCCGCGGCCTTCGAGATCCGCTCGATTCCGACGCTGATGATCGTGCGCGAGAACGTGGCGGTGTTCGCCCAGCCCGGCGCGCTGCCCGAGGCGGCGCTGGAGGATGTCATCGGGCAGGCCCGCAAGCTCGACATGGACGAGGTCCGAAAGTCCGTGGAGGAGGCCAAGGCCTCCTCCACGGACACGCAGGAAGCGGGCTGAGAGCGGAGTGCGGGAGGAGGGCCCGGCTGGTGTGGCCGGGCCCCTTTCGCGTGCGCTCTAGAAGGGGTGGTCCGCCGGTTCGCGGCGTACCGTCGTCCAGCGCAGCTCGGTGAACGCCTCCAGGTTCGCCTCGCCGCCGAAGCGCGCACCGGTGCCGGAGGCCGCTACGCCGCCGAAGGGTGCGACCGCCTCGTCGTTCACCGTCTGGTCGTTGATGTGGACGATGCCGGTGGGGATGCGGTCCGCGAGATCCAGGCCGACAGCGGTGTCGCGGGTGACGATGCCCAGGGAGAGGCCGTACGGGCTCGATGACGCGAGAGCTGCCGCCTCCTCGAGCGTGGTGAAGGAGCGGACCGGGGCCACCGGGCCGAACACCTCCTCGGCGTACGCGGGAGTGTCGTCGTCCACGCCCGCGAGCACAGTCGGCCGGTAGAACAGTTCTCGGTGGCTGCCGCCCGCCGCCAGTTTCGCGCCGCTCGCCGTGCTGGCCTCCACCAGGCCGTGGATTTTGGCCAGTTGGTGTGTGTCGATGATCGGGCCCAGGTGTACCTGATCGCGGTGCGGGTCGCCGACGGTGAGGGATTCGGCCTTGGCTGCGAGCCGTTCGACGTACTCGTCGTAGAGCGAGGCGTGTACGAGGTGGCGGCCCGTCGTCATGCAGATCTGGCCCTGGTGGAAGAAGGAACCCCAGGACGCCTGCGCGACAGCGCCTTCGAGGTCGGCGTCCTCCAGTACGACCAGGGCCGAGTTGCCGCCCAGCTCCAGGTGTACGCGCTTGAGTGCGCGACCCGCGGCCTCGCCCACCGCGCGGCCCGCGGCTGTTGAGCCGGTGAAGGAGACCACCGGGACGTCCGGGTCGGCGACGAGCGCCTGGCCGGTCTCGGCGCCGCCCGGCAGGACGTGCAGCAGGCCCTCCGGCAGGCCCGCCTCGGCGAATACGGCGAGGAGGGCCAGGCCGCCGCAGATCGCGGTACGGGGATCGGGCTTGAGGAGTACGCCGTTGCCGAGCGCGAGGGCGGGGGCGACCGAGCGTATGGAGAGGATCAGTGGGGCGTTGAACGGGGCGATGACGCCGACCACTCCGGCCGGTACCCGCCGGGTGTACGAAAGGCGGGGCGCCTCGCTGGGCAGCACCTGTCCGGCGGGGCGGGAGGCCAGGGCGGCGGCCTCGTAGCACTCCTGGGCGGCGACATGGAGCTCGAAGTCGGCCTTGCCGGGAATGGAGCCGGATTCCCGTACGAGCCATTCCCGCAGCTCGTCGGCGTGCGCGGCGAAGAGGTCGCCGGCGCGGCGGAGCACGGCGGCCCGTACGAAGTGCGGCGTACGGGCCCATGCCGACTGCACGGCCCCGGAGGTCTGCGCGGCCGTGGCGACGTCGTCGGCGGTGGCGAGCGTGACGCGGCCGAGCGATTCGCCCGTGGCGGGCTCGACGACGTCCGACTCACCGCCCGAGAGCCGGACGGGCTGCCAGGTCTTGGGGTCGAGCAGTGGCATGTGGGATCTCCAGTCAGAGAGGAAGTCCTGTGTAGTTCCCGGCCAGTTCGGCGGCGGCGGGCCGGGAGGACGCGAGACGGTGCAGCCTTGCGAGATGCACTCGGCTGTCGAACGCGCTTTCGCTTGGTTGACTGTGCAACATCGTAGTCATGTCGTACGAGAAACGGGTGGCTTGCCACACGCGCCGCAGGCACAAGTCCGAGTAGGAGGTGAGGAGTTCGTCCGATCCGGTGCGGTGGTGGTGCTCGAAGGCGCGGGCCAGGATCCGTACGTCGGAGACCGCCAGGTTGAGGCCCTTGGCTCCGGTGGGAGGGACGATGTGCGCGGCGTCCCCGGCCAGGAAGACCCGTCCGTACCGCATCGGCTCGGTGACGTAACTGCGCATCGGAGTGACGGACTTGGAGGTGATCGGGCCGCGGGCCAGGCTCCAGTCGCCGTCGTCGATCGCGAAGCGGCGGTCCAGTTCGTCCCAGATCCGGTCGTCCGACCAGTCGGCGGGGTCGGTGCCGTTCGGGACCTGGAGGTAGAGGCGGGAGACGGTGGGCGAGCGCATGCTGTGGAGGGCGAAGCCTTCCTCGCCGCGTGCGTAGATCAACTCGTCGCAGGACGGGGGGACATCGGCGAGAATGCCCAGCCAGGAGTAGGGGTACGTGCGCTCGTACGTGCGGCGGATGCCGGTGGGGATCGCGGCGCGCGCGATGCCGTGGAAGCCGTCGCAGCCGACGACGTAGTCGCAGTCGAGGGTCTGCTCGCGGCCTTCGTGGGTGAAGCGGACGACCGGGTGGTCTGATGCGGGCTTCTCGACGGCGAGGGCCTCGGCCTCGAAGAAGAGGGGCGGGCCTTCGGCGAGTTGGAGCGCGACCAGGTCCTTTACCACCTCCGTCTGCGCGTAGACCATGACCGACCGGCCGCCGGTGAGCTCCGGGAAGTCGATGCGGTGGCTCTGGCGGTCGAAGCGCAGCTCGATGCCGTGGTGCACGAGTCCTTCGGCGTCCATGCGGGCGCCCGCCCCGCAGGCGCGCAGTGCGTCGACTGTGCCCTGCTCGAGGATTCCGGCGCGCTGGCGCTGTTCGACGTACGCGCGGGTCCTGTTCTCCAGGACGACGCAGTCGATGCCGGCGTTGTGGAGGAGGCGGGCGAGGAGCAGGCCGGCGGGGCCTGCGCCGATGATCGCGATGGTTGTACGCATGTGGTCAGCGCTCCAGTACGAGCGCGAGGCCCTGGCCGACGCCGATGCACAGGGCGGCGAGGCCCGTGCCCGAGCCCGCGGCGGCGAGCTGGTGGGCCACGGATCCGGCGAGGCGGGCGCCCGAGGCACCGAGCGGGTGGCCGATGGCGATGGCGCCCCCGCGCGGGTTCACGACGGCGGGGTCCAGGTCCGGCCATTCGGCGAGGCAGCCGAGCGACTGGGCGGCGAAGGCCTCGTTGAGCTCGAAGGTGGTGAGGTCGGCGAAGGACTTGCCCGACTTGGCAAGCGCGCGCTGGACCGCCTCGACCGGGCCGAGGCCGAAGAGCTGCGGCTCGATGCCGGTGACGGCGGAGGTCCGGATACGGGCGAGCGGCTCGCGGCCGGTGGCGCGCAGGCCTTCCTCGTCGACGATCAGGAGCGCGGCGGCGCCGTCGTTGAGCGGCGAGGCGTTGCCGGCCGTAACGCTGCCGCTCTCGCGGAAGACGGGCTTCAGCTTGGCCAGGGCCGCCATGGTCGAGCCCTCGCGGATGCACTCGTCGCGGGTGAGGTCCACGCCGTCGTACGGGACGACCTCATCGGCATACAGGCCGTCCGACCAGGCCTTCGCTGCCTTTTGGTGGCTCGCGAGCGCGAAGGCGTCCTGCTGTTCGCGGGTGATGCCGTGCTTGTCGGCGATGAGCTCCGCGCCCTCGCCGAGCGGGACGGTCCACTCGTCGGGCATGCGCGGGTTGGTCATGCGCCAGCCGAGCGTGGTCGAGTGCAGCTGCTGGTGGCCGGCGGGGAAGGCGCGCTCGGGCTTCTGGAGCACCCAGGGGGCGCGGGACATCGACTCCACGCCGCCGGCGATGGCGACGGACGCGTCGCCGACGGCTACGGCGCGGGCCGCCTGGATGACGGCCTCCAGGCCGGAGCCGCAGAGGCGGTTGACGGTGACACCGGGAACGGAGACGGGCAGTCCGGCGAGCAGCACGGCCATCCGGGCGACGTCCCTGTTGTCCTCGCCGGCGCCGTTGGCGTCGCCGAAGTAGACGTCGTCGATCCTGGCGGGATCGAGGTCGGGCGTACGGGCGACGAGCGACTTGACGACGTGGGCGGCGAGGTCGTCGGGGCGTACGGAGGAGAGGGCACCCCCGAACTTGCCGATCGGGGTGCGGACGGCGTCGACGATGTAGACGTCGCGGATGCTCATCGGGTCTCTCCCGCTGTCGTAGAGTTTTCAGTGTTCGCAGAATGAACTATCGTTCATAAACGACTTCGCCCCGAGTCTCTGCCGAGCGCCGTCCGGTGTCAACGGCCTGCCAGGAGGAATCCCATGTCGAGCGCCGAATCCGTTGACCCGGTCGGACCTCTGGAGCGCGGGCTCACCGTGCTTCGGGCCCTATCCGCTCCCGGCGCCCAGGACCGGGTTCGGCACAGTGATCTCGTACGGTCGACAGGCCTCGCCCGCTCCACGGTCGACCGGGTGGTGTCCACCCTCGACCGGCTCGGCCTCGCGCGCAGCGACGGGCGGGAGGTGGCGCTCGCGCCCCGGCTGATGGAGCTGCCCGGCGCGTACCTGACGGCGTGCGGGATTCCGGCGGCGCTCGGGCCGGCGGCGGAGCGGCTCGCGGACGAGTTCGACGAATCGGTGTCGGTGGCGGTGCCGGACGACGGGGTGGCCGGGGTGCGGTTCGTACTCCAGACGACGCGGCAGCGCACGATGTCGCTGGCCTTCCGCATCGGCGATCTGCTGCCCGCCGAGCGGTGCGCGCCCGGGGCGCTGTTCGCGGCGGAGTGGGACGGGCAGGCATGGCAGGCGTGGCGTGAGCGGCGGGACGCCGATCCGCTGGACGCGGGGTTCGCGGCGGTGCCGCCGCGGGGCAGGCCGCTGGATGCGGACGGCTTCGAGCGGCGGGCGGCGCGGGCGGGCGCGGACGGCTGGGCGGGCGACGACCAGCTGATCGAGCCGGGGCTGGTGGCGGTCGCCGTGCCGGTGCGCGACGGGGCGGGGCGGGTGGTGTGTGCGGTGAGCGTGGTCAGTCACACCAGCCGGCACACCCTGGAGTCGCTGCGGGAGACCGTGCTGCCCAGACTGTGCGCGGTGCGGGGGGAGTTGGAGGCGGCGCTGGCGGCGCCACGCTCCGGGCCGCGGGCCGCGCCCGTACGGGACACCTCACTGGAGGCCAAGCGCGAACTCGGGCCGGGCTTTCTGCAGTCCCTGGCGCGGGGGCTCACCGTCCTCGCCTCGCTCGGCGCCGACCGGGGTGACGGGATGGCGCTGACGGCTGTCGCCGACGCGACCGGGCTGGCCAGGGCTACGGCGCGGCGCTCGCTGCTGACGCTGGAGCAGTTGGGGTACGTCGCGGCGGAGGGGCGCGTGTGGCGGCTGCTTCCGCGCGTGCTCGAACTGGGCTGCGCGCGGCTGTCCGAGCTGGGGCTCGCGGAGATCGCCCGGCCTCATCTGGCGGCGCTGGTACGGCGCGTGCACGAGTCGGCGTCGCTGGCCGTGCTCGACGGCGCCGACATCCGGTACGTGGCGCGTGTTCCCACGGTGCGCATCATGAGCGTCAACATCACGGTGGGTACGCGTTTTCCGGCGTACGCCACGTCGATGGGCCGGGTGCTGCTGGCAGGCCTGGCGTGCGAGGAGCGGCCGCCGCTGCCGGAGGTACTGCCGGCGCTGACGCGGCGTACGGTGACCTCGCCAGTCGAGCTCCAGGAGATCATCGAGCGAGCCGATTCGGATGAATACGCGCTGGTGGACGAGGAGTTGGAGGAGGGACTGCGCTCGTTGGCGGTTCCGGTGCGGGGCGCCCACGGTCGCGTGGTGGCGGCGGTGAATGTGGCCCGGCATGCGGGGGACGGCACGCCGGCTGAGATGCGGCAGGCGCTGCTGCCGGCGCTGCGGGAGACGGCGGCGCTGATCGAGGCGGACCTGCGGGCGCTGGGCACGGCGGGGCGAGTAGGGCTGCCGCTCTGACCCGGCGGACGCCCTTCGGGCGTGTCCTCAAACGCCGGACGGGCTGAAGGCTGCCGCAACGCGGCACCATCCAGCCCCTCCGGCGTTTGAGGAGCGGGGTCTGGGGCAGCGCCCCAGTTCGGGGAAGGGGCGGGAAAGCCCCCGCAGGGACTCAGCCCGCGGCGCTCAACTGGACTCCCGGGGCACCGTGCGCGCCGCCATCAGGTCATGGCGCTCGACCTCGCCGTCCGGATCGCGCACCACCCGGTCCACCAGCTCCGCTATCTCCTGCCCCGTCGGCAGCTCGATGTGCACCGTACTCAGCCGCGGCCGCAGCAGCTTCCCCATCAGCAGGTCGTCCGCGCCGACCACCGCACACTCCCCCGGTACGTCGATCCCCGCATCCTGAAGCGCCCGCATCAACAGCTGCGCGTACTCGTCGTTGTAAGCGTAGACCGCGTCGAGACCGAGCTCGCGCCAGCGCCCGGCAAGCGCCGCCGCGGATTCCTCGTCGTACGCCATCGTCAGCGGTTCGACCCGGGCACCGGCAGCCGCCACCGCCTTGCGCACACCCGCCAGTCGCGGCCGGGAGAACATGTCCAGCCCCTGCTCGGCGGGAACCACCACCCCGATCGCGCGCCGCCCCCGCTCCAGCAGGTGCGCCGCCGCCGCGGTGCCGATCGCCCGCTGGTCCATGACCAGGGCGTGCGCGCCCTCCACCCGCTGCGGGCCGAGCGTGATCACGGCCCTGGCGCCGGAGCGCTTCAGTACCTGCACACCGTCCGGACTGAGCGCGATCTCACCGAGGGAGAGGACCGCGACCGGTCGCATTTCCGCCCACGCCCGGGCCGCTTCGTCGGCGCCGAGACCCAGGCTGCCGTACTGCACGACCGTGTAGTCCAGCGCCCGCAGGGCCCACTGGACCTCGTTCAGAAACCGGCCGTAGAGCGGGCCGACGGGGATGTGCGCCGTCGGCAGCAGCACGATGCGGCTGTGCCCGGCCCGCAGGCTTCGCGCGGCCGCGTGCGGGACGTAACCCAGCTCCTCGGCGGCCTCACGCACCCGGCGGCGGGTCGGTTCACTGATCCGCACCGCCGAGGTGTTGTTGAGGACGTACGAGACCGTGGCGCGCGAGACTCCGGCCAGGCGCGCGACGTCGGTGCTGGTCGGGACGGGGCTATCGGCGGACTGCTTCGGTGTCTGGCTCATCGCGTTCGGCATCTTTCCAGATCGGAATGGAGCAGGGTCTGCCGGATGGCCGGAATTGATCACGAGTCCGGGACGGGGGGAGCGAGTATCACACCGCAACTTGTCACGAGTTCAACCATTACGAGGGAGTAACAGTAGGTTTTGCGCCTCTGATCGACTATTTTCAGCCATGTAGTGACCGCCATGATGACTCTGTGAAGATCGCCGGTAACTTCATGTCGCGCCGCCACACCAGGGGCACAGGGCCCCACCGGGACTCGCGGCGCCAAAGGGTGCATCACCTACGTGACCACACCGACTGTTGCATTCACCGCCCAGCCCTATACACCGCACTGCCAAGTCATCTGTGACGAGGGCGACCATGCCGTCATAGGCATATCTCCGGGAAACAGCTACTTCTCAGCCAGGCGCGTCACCGACCTGGCCCGCTGGGGACTGGACAATTTCCGACAGGTTGACCTCATATACACAGACCTCCACATAGCAGACATGTACGAGGCCCTCGGCTACCCCGCCGACGAAGCCCGTCGCAAAGCCGTCAAGAATCTCCGCGGCGTACGGGCCAAGGTCACCAACGCCGCCGCCGAGATCGACCCCCACGGCGACCGGCTCCGCGGCCGGCCGATGTCCGCACTCCTGGACATCCCCATGTACCAGCAGATCCACAAGAGCCTGAACGACCTGCTGGCCACTGACGCCGAGTTCCACACCACCTGCACCGCCCTCGTCGACAGCTTCCTGTCCTCGAAGGTGCTCAACGGCAAGACCGCGACCGAGCGGCAACGCGACGTCTGTCTCAAGTACATCTGCGCGGAAGCACCGTTGTTCCTCGACACCCCGGCCATCCTCGGCGTGCCGTCGTCGCTGAACTGCTACCACCAGCTTCTCCCGATGGCCGAACTGCTGTATTCGCGCGGCTCAGGGCTGCGCGCGTCCCGCAACCAGGGACACGCCATCGTCACCCCCGCCGAAGGACACCACCATGAGCACTGACACTCTCCTCGACTTCCCGTTCTCCCCTCGCGGCGACCAGCTCCCCCCAGAGGTGGAGCGCCTGCGCGGCGAGCCGGTCAAGCGGGTGCGCACCATCGCGGGTGACCCGGCCTGGCTCGTCTCCTCGTACGCCCTGTGCAAGCAGGTCCTCGAAGATCCCCGGTTCAGCCTGAAGGACACCTCCGCCCCCGGTGTGCCCCGCCAGTACGCGCTCACCATCCCGCCCGAAGTCGTCAACAACATGGGCAACATCACCGGTGCGGGCCTGCGCAAAGCCGTCCTCAAAGCCATCAATCCCAAGACCGACGGCCTCACGGAATGGATGCGCGACCACGCCACCGCCCTGGTCGACGACCTCCTGGACTACGGCCCGCCGGCCGACCTGCGCGGCCGGTTCGCCAACCCCTACGCCGAAAACCTCCACTGCCGCATCCTCGGCATACCGCAGGCCGACGCGCCCCGCCTCGCCGCCAGCCTCGACATCGCGTTCATGAACTCCGCGTGCCCGGTCACCGGGGCCCGGCTCAACTGGGACCGTGACATGGCGTACATGGTGGAACGGCTCGACGACCCGGCGACGGGCGGCCTCATGCGCGAACTCGCCGCCCTGCGGGGCAACCCCGAGTACGCGCACCTCACCGACGAGATGCTGGCGACCGTCGGCGTCACCATGTTCGGCGCCGGGGTCATCTCCACCATGGGCTTCTTCACCATGGCGGCCTTCTCCCTGCTCCAGAACCCTGACGTGTGGGACCAGCTGCGGGCGGAGCCGGACAAGATCCCGGCGGCCGTGGACGAGCTGCTGCGCGTCAACCTGTCCATTGCGGACGGCCTGCCCCGCCTCGCGCTCGAAGACGTCACTCTCGGCGACGTCGAGGTGAAGAAGGGCGAACTGCTTCTCGTCCTGGTCGAGGCGGCGAACACCGACCCGGAGGTGTTCACCGATCCGCACACGGTCGACATCGACCGACCGAACGCGGCCACGCACCTGTCGTTCGGCGGCGGCGCCCACTACTGCCCCGCCACCGCCCTCGGGAAGCGGCACACCGAGATCGCGCTGGAGGTACTGCTCGACAAGCTGCCCGGCCTCCAGCTCGCCGTGCCGGTCGACCAACTCGTATGGCGCACCCGGTTCATGAAGCGAATTCCCGAGCGCCTGCCCGTCACCTGGTAACCGTCCGCCTCCGGACAGCAGTGCCCGCCGATCGGTCTCCTTCCCGGCGGGCACTGCCCCATTCCCGGCGTCGCGGCGGCGCAGTGGGATCATGCCGCCGTTATAACGGTCCCGGCAGAGGTCTAGCGGAGAGCCGAGGAGGTGAGCTAAACAGTGGGCACGCAAGTAACTGACACGTGTCAACACGTCTCACCTGGTGCGTCCCCTCGTCCGCTCACCCCTGCCCCAGGAGGGCAACCGTGGCCACATCCTCCCCCGGGACCGGCGCCGACGTGACCGGTGCCGGTCCGTCCGCCCCGTCCGCCCCGTCCGCGGCAAGACGCGGGCTGCTGCCTCTGCTGCTTGTCGGCAACACCACCATGTACGCGCTGTACATCGGCGTCGGCGGCGTACTCCTCGCCCTTCAGGTCGAGGACGTCGACCCGGCGAACAAGGTGGCCAACCTCGGCCTCGTGGCCGGTGTCGCCGCGATCTTCGCGACCGTCTTCAACCCGGTGGCCGGCGCTCTCTCCGACCGCTCCGGACGCCGGAACCCGTGGATACTCGGCGGCGGTCTGCTCGCCGTCCCCGCGATGTTCCTGCTCGGCAGCGTGCACACGGTCCTGATGATCACCATCGCCTGGTGTCTCGGCCAGGCCGTGATGAACGTCTACCAGGCCGCCATCACCTCCGTCGTCCCCGACCGCGTCCCGATGACCGCGCGCGGCAAGGCCTCCGCCGCCGTGGGCCTCGGCCTGCCCTTCGGCAGCACCCTCGGCGCGCTGATCGGAGCCGCGTTCTCGGACGACTACCGCACCGGCTACCTCATCTTCGGCGTGCTGGTCGCCGCCTCTGCGGTCCTCTTCACCTCCTGCGCCCGTGAGCAGCGGATGCCGGCCCGTCAGCCGCTGCCCGTACGGGAACAACTGGCCGCATTCGCGGGGGCCTTGAAGTCGCACGACTTCCGCTGGGCCTTCATCGGCCGCGCACTGCTGATCCTCGGATACTTCGCGGTGAACGGCTTCCTCCTCTACATCATCAAGGACCACACCGTCCTGCCCGCCGGGCTGAAGCCCGAGGACGCGGTGGCGGTCCTGATGCCGGTCACCAGCGTGGCCATGATCGTCTCGACCGTCCTCGGCGGATACCTGTCGGACCGCTTCGACCGGCGCAAACTGTTCGTCGGCGCCTCGGCCGCGCTGTCGGCCGTCGCCCTCGTCATCCCGGCGGTGTCGACGAGCTGGGTCGCGATGCTGGCCTTCGCCACCATCAACGGCCTTGCCTTCGGCTGCTACATGGCCGTGGACACCGCGCTCGTGACGATGGTGCTGCCGAAGGCGGAGGACGCCGCCCGCGACATGGGCGTACTGAACATCGCCAACGCGGGACCGCAGATCGTCGCCCCCTTCATCGCCTCGCTGATCGTCGGCGTCGGTGGCTACACCACCCTCTTCCTCTTCGCGGCGGCGCTCGCTGTGCTGGGCGCGCTCGCGGTACGCCCGATCCGCTCCGTCCGCTGACGATCACCCTGAGAAAGGCAGCACTGTGCAGCTCCACACCCGGACCTGGGGCGAGGGCGACCGCCTCGCGCTCCTGATCCACGGCATCATGGCCGACCACCGCACCTGGCGGCGGGTCGGTCCCGCTCTCGCCGACAAGGGTTACAAGGTCATCGCCGTCGACCTGCGCGGCCACGGCGCCAGCGAGCGGGGCGAATACACGCCCGAGATCTTCGCCGACGATGTGGTCGAAACTCTCCCGGCAGGCGCCGAACTGGCCATCGGTCACTCCCTCGGCGGCCTCACCCTCTCGCTCGCCGTGGACCGGCTGCGGCCGGAGCGTGCGGTCTTCTCCGACCCGGCGTGGCACCTCGCCACGGCGGAGCACGGCTTCGGTCCCGAGATGTTCGCGCAGTTCAAGGCGGCGCCGCGGGAGCGGATAGCGGCGATGAATCCGCGCTGGGACGCGGCGGACATCGACATCGAGCTGGAGACGCTCCGGGTCTGGGACGAGGCGTCGGCGCTCGGACTGGCCGCGCTGTCCGGCGTCGACCTGCTGCCCGCCGGACCCGTCGTGCCGTCGCTGGTGCAGCTCGCCGACCCGAGCTTCCTCATCGACGCGGCCAAGGCGGCGGTGCTGGCGGAGCGCGGTTTCGAGGTCCGTACGGTCAAGGGCGCGGGCCACACCATCCACCGTGACGACTTCGACGCGTTCATGACGTCGCTGGACGGCTGGATCTGACATCGCATCCAGCGCGTACGGGCTGACCGGACCGGGGCACCGGGTCGCCGGTTCGGCCCGTACGCCGGTTCAGTCGCCCGCCAGCACTGGCCACACCCCCGGGTCCTCGAAGTTCAGCGCCCACAGCCCGGTGCCCGCGATGTTGTACTTCCGCACCGTCGGCAGATGCGCGGCGACCCCGCGCGCGTCCTGATACCAGACCGTCCGCGTCTGCTCCCCCTCCTGGTAGGTGAACGTCGGCGAGCCCGACTCCGCGTCGAGCCGGTACGGCGCGCCCTTCTTGACGCGCAGCGCCTCCGCCTCCTTCCAGGTGACGTGTTTCGTCTCGCCGCCGGGCACCCAGTCCCAGCCGTACGCCGGAAGTGCCATCTCGATCTTCGTGCGCGGGATCAGGCCGGTGGCGTGGCGCAGGATTTCGTCGTACCAGCTCGGTGTGGAGAGCGGTCCGGGCTGCCCGCCCCTCCAGTGGAGGTCGTACCCCATGATCCGCACCCGGTCGGCCGCCCGGCCGATCGCGGCGTAGTCCCAGATACGCCCGGTGTTCGCGGTCTGCGGGGACACCGTGATGACGCACTTCTTCCGGGCGTCGTGCAGGGCGCGGCACAGGTCGGTGACGAAGGCCGCGTATCCGGCGCGCACTTCTTGGTACGAGGCGTCGCCGGTCGCGGCGATGGTCTCGTAGTCGATGTCGAGGCCGTCGTACGGGCGGCTCTTGGTGATGCCGATGAGGGTGCTGATGTGAGTGGCGCGGCTTGTGGGGCTGGTGAGGATCTCGCCGAGCGCCCCGGGCTTCATCGTCTCCATCACGGTCGGTACGACGCTGATGCCGGCCGCGCGCAGCCCGTCGATGACGCCGCGCTCGCCGGCGCCCGGGTGTCCGTCGACCTGTCCGGCCGAAACGGCCTGGTACCAGAAGGGGCTGACGGTGTGCAGTTGCGCGGCGTGGCGCAGGGCGTCGCGGTAGGCGGCTTTCTGGTCCCAGTAGGGGAGCCAGGCGGAGACGTTGCGGGGCGGGGCCGGCGCGGGGACGGAGCCGGAGCCGGAGCTCGGTGGTCCGGCGGGGTGCGGTGGCGCCGGTGGCGCCGGTGGCGGTGACGCGGCCGCCGTGCCTATGAGTCCGGCTGCGACGAGGGCGCTCAGGATTCTGCTGGCCATGGACCGAGCCTGTGGCCCGGTCGCCGGGCCCGCGCTGCGGACTGGGCCGTCCAGGCCCTAACCTCACCCGGGTGACGACTTCTTCCGATTCCGCCGACCTCACCGAACTGCTGCCCGGTCAGGGCGGCCCCGCCGCGACCGCGGAAGCCGACCCGCGTGTGATTGGTCCGGTACGGACCTCGTACGCGCCGGACCGCGACGGCGATCCCGACCCGGGCGAGATCGTCTGGACGTGGGTGCCCTTCGAGGAGAACGACGGGCGGGGCAAGGACCGGCCGGTGCTCGTGGTAGCCCGCGAGGCGGCGGGCACGCTGCTCGCCGTACGCCTGTCCAGCAAGCGGCACGACCGCGACCGCGAGTGGGCGGCGATCGGTTCGGGTCCGTGGGACAGGGCGGGGCGCGAGTCCTGGGTCGACCTCGACCGGGTCCTGCGGGTGCACGAGGCCGGAATGCGACGCGAGGCATGCGCCCTGGACCGCCCACGCTTCGACCGCGTAGTACGACGCCTACGGGAACGCTACGGCTGGAGCTGACGGCCCGGGCCCGGACTCGGACTCCGGCCCCGGACTCGGACTCCGGCCCCGGACTCGGACTCCGGCCCCGGACTCGGACTCCGGCCCCGGACTCGGACTCCGGCCCCGGGCTCGGGCTCGGACTCCGGCCCGGGCTACGGCTCCGGCTCGGGCCGGGGCCCGGACTCCGGCTCGGGCCCGGGCTACGGCTCCGACTCAGGCCCGGACTCCGACTCGGGCCCCGGCTCCGGCCCGGGCCCCGGCTCGGGCTACGGCTCCAGACCGGGCTCCGGCTCCGGCTCCGACTTGGGCTGCGGCTGCAGCTTGGCCACCGGCTCCGCTGCGAACGTCGTGTGGAAAGCCGCCAGAACCGGTGCCTCGCGCGTGCGGTCCAGCACGCCGAAGACCACCTCGTCGAAGTGGCCCGAGAAGCGGCCTTCCCCGGTGAGGTGCGCGTGGAACGCGCCCGCCACGACTGCCGGTTCGTTCATGAAGACGCCGCAGCCCCAGGCGCCCAGCACCAGCCGCCGGTAGCCGCACGCCGCTGCGGTCTCCAGGACGCGCCCGGCCCGGGACGCGAGCGCGGCGGGGATGCGGTGCGCCTCGGCCGGCTCGCGGCTGCGGATCACTCCCGCGTTGGGCGCGGGCGAGGTCAGGAAACCCACGGTGTACGGCGTGGGGAGCAGCGCGCCGCGGTCGTCGCGGAAGACGGGAACGCCGGGCGAGTGAATCACCCGGTCGGTGTAGAAGGGGCTGCGGTCCGTCCGGTGGTGGGCGTAGAACTCCGGGGCGCGCAGCAGGGTCGCGTACAGCGCCGAGCCTCGGCACAGGGCCTCCTCCTGCGCCTGTGCGCCGTTCAGGTAGCCGCCGCCCGGATTGCGCGCGGAGGCGAAGTTGAGCACGGCGACCCGGCCGGATTCCGCACGGCCCCCGGCGGTCAGCCTGCGCGCGGCCTCCAGGCTGCTCTCCCCCGTGACCTCGAAGGCCGTCGTACGGTCCGTGTCCGGCGTGACGGCGACCGGGTCGGGGCCGTACACCCTGGTCCCCGCCAGGGCGGCGGCCAGTTCGTCGCCGATCGGCACGACACGGCCACCCGGGACGGCGTACCGGCCCGCCCGGACGATCTCTTCGGTCTCTTTCGCGATTCCGCGCAGTCGTGCACTCACAGGTGAGATCGTCGGCGACCGGCGGCCACCGGCGCAACGGAGTTTTCGCGCCTCCAAGGACACTCTTGTGCGATTCGCTCCCAGTGGCTTAGCTGGAGGGCGATGCCCGTCCCGGTCCCGGGGCGGGCTCAGGCACGATCCGCAGCAGGAGGAACAGGCCATGCCCCCAGGCGACTTCGTACAGGAAGGCGCGCCGGTCACCGAGGCCGGCGCGGAAGCATTACTGCGCGGCATCTGTTTCAAGACAGGTCCACCGAGCACCGTCGGCGTCGAACTCGAATGGTTCGTCCACGAGCTCCACCTCCCCGAACTCCCCGTCGAACCCGCCCGCCTCGAAGCGGCCATGACCGCTCTGCGGGCCCTGCCACTGCTCTCGGCGCTCACCGTCGAGCCAGGCGGCCAGCTCGAACTCAGCTCCCTCCCGGCCCCCTCCCTGACGGAGTGCATCGACTCCGTCTCCGCGGACCTGGACGCCGTACGCGCCGCTCTGCGCTCCCGTGACCTCGGCCTCACCGGCATCGGCACGGACCCCTGGCACCCCCCGAAGCGCCTCCTGCACGAGCCGCGTTACGACGCGATGGAGGCGTATCTCGACCGATCCGGCCCGGCGGGCCGGGCCATGATGTGCTCGTCGGCGTCCGTCCAGGTCTGTCTGGACGCGGGCAACGAGGAGCCGGGCCCACTCGGCTACGGGCGTCGCTGGCTGCTCGCCCACCTCCTCGGCGCCGTACTGTCGGCGGCGTTCGCCAACTCCCCCTTCCACCACCGGCGTCGTACCGGCTGGCGTTCCACGCGCCAGGCCATCTGGACGGAGATCGACCCCGGCCGCTCCTGCGCCCCGCCCCTCGACGCCGAGCCGCGCGGCGCGTGGACGGACCGCGTGCTGGACGCTCCCGTGATGTGCGTGAGAGGTGCGGCCGACCAGCCGTGGGACGTACCGGACGCGCTGTCCTTCCGATCCTGGATACGCTCCGGGGCGCCGCGGCCGCCGACCCGCGCGGACCTCGACTACCACCTGACCACGCTGTTTCCGCCGGTACGGCCGCGCGGTCACCTCGAACTGCGCATGATCGACGCGCAGCCGGGCGACGACGGCTGGATCGTTCCGCTCGCCGTGACCACCGCGCTCTTCGACGACCCGGCGGCGTCGGAAATCGCGTACCGGGCCGTCAAGCCCCTTGCCGACACCGCGGGTTCTCTGCCCGCGCCCCGCAATCCGCTGTGGATCAATGCCGCGCGGTACGGGCTGGCCGATGCCGAACTGCGGGCGGCCGCCGAGATCTGCTTCGAAGCGGCGCTGGACGCGCTGCCCCGGCTCGGCGCGTCCACTGCCGTGCAGTGCGCCGTCGCCGCGTTCACCGAGCGGTACGTCATACACGGGCGATGCCCCGCCGACGATCTGCTCGACCCCGGACACGGGAAGGACCTCCGCACATGAGCGACCCCACGGGCACCACGGACCCCGAATCGCTGCGCGCCCTCGCCGTCGACGCGCTGCTCCGGGCGCGCGAGCGCACCGCCGCGCTCACCGACTGCGTGGACGACGGCGAACTGACCGCCCAGCACTCCCCGTTGATGTCACCGCTGGTCTGGGACCTGGCGCACATCGGCAACCAGGAGGAGCTGTGGCTGCTGCGGACGGTCGCCGGGCGTGACGCGATGCGCCCCGAGATCGACTCGGTGTACGACGCCTTCGAGCACCCGCGCTCCGAGCGCCCCACCCTGCCGCTGCTCGCCCCCGCCGAGGCACGGGTGTACGCCGCCGATGTACGCGGCCGGGCCCTCGACGTACTCGAACGCAGCCCGCTGCGCGGCACCCCGCTGCTGGACGCGGCCTTCGCCTTCGGGATGGTCGCGCAGCACGAGCAGCAGCACGACGAGACCATGCTGATCACCCATCAGCTGCGGCGCGGGCCGGCGGCTCTCACCGCTCCCCTGCCGCCGCGTCCCACGGCCGCGACGGCGGAGCTGCCGCGGGAAGTCCTCGTCCCCGGCGGCCCGTTCACCATGGGCACCTCCACCGAACCGTGGGCGCTCGACAACGAGCGGCCCGCGCACCACCGCTTCGTCCCGGCGTTCTTCATCGACACGGTGCCGGTGAGCAACGGCGCGTATCTGCGCTTCATGGAGGACGGCGGCTACACAGACGAGCGTTGGTGGGCGGCCGAGGGCTGGGCGCAGATACGCAAGCACGACCTCAGCGCCCCGTTGTTCTGGCGCCGCGAGGGCGGCCAGTGGCTGCGGCGGCACTTCGGGGTCGTCGAGCCCGTACCCGAGGACGAGCCGGTCCTGCATGTGAGCTGGTACGAGGCGGACGCCTACGCACGGTGGGCGGGCCGGCGGCTGCCCACGGAGGCCGAGTGGGAGAAGGCGGCCCGGCACGATCCGGCGTCCGGGCGCTCCCTGCGCTACCCGTGGGGCGACGCCGACCCCACCCCGGTCCACGCCAACCTGGGCCAGCGGCATCTGCGGCCGGCGCCGGTGGGGGCGTACGCCGCCGGTGCATCACCTTTGGGCGTACGGCAGTTGATCGGCGACGTGTGGGAGTGGACGTCCAGCGACTTCCTGCCCTATCCGGGCTTCGCCGCCTTCCCGTACCGCGAGTACTCCGAGGTCTTCTTCGGCAGTGCGCACAAGGTGCTGCGCGGCGGTTCGTTCGCTGTCGACGCGGTGGCCTGCCGTGGCACGTTCCGCAATTGGGACCTGCCCGTACGCCGTCAGATCTTCTCGGGATTCCGTACGGCGCGCGACGCGCCGGACACGCGGGACGTACGCGGTGGGGGTGGCAGCTGATGTGCCGCCACTTCGCCTGCCTCGGGCCTGCTGTGCCCCTCGGTGACCTCCTGGTGAAGCCGGCCCACGGCCTGTACCGCCAGGCGTGGGCGCCGCGGCTCCAGCGGTACGGGACCGTCAACGCCGACGGCTTCGGGGTCGGCTGGTACGCCGAGGGCGACCCGGTGCCGGCCCGCTACCGCCGCTCGGGCCCGATGTGGGCCGACGCCTCCTTCGCCGACCTGGCCCGGGTCGTACGCTCCACAGCCGTGCTCGCGGCGGTCCGCGACGCCACGGAGGCGGGCGCGGACGGGGAGGCGGCGGCGGCGCCGTTCGCCGCCGGGCCGTGGCTGTTCAGCCACAACGGCGCGCTCAAGGGCTGGCCCGGGTCGGCCGCGCTGCTCGCCGGCGCGCTGCCCGCCGCCGAACTGCTCGCCCTGGAGGCGCGATGCGACTCGGCGCTGGTCTGGGCGCTCGTACTGCACCGGTTGCGCGACGGCGACGAGCTGGGGCAGGCGCTCGCCGACACGGTCCTGGAGCTCGCCGAGGCGGCGCCGGGTTCGCGGCTGAACCTCCTCCTCACGGACGGCGAGACGGTCGCCGCGACCGCCTGGGGCGACACCCTCTGGTACCACGCGGAGCCGGGCCGCCGCACGATCGTGGCCTCCGAGCCGTACGACGACGATCCCCACTGGCGCGAGGTCCCGGACCACACCCTCCTCGCCGCCACCCGCACCGATGTCCTGCTGACCCCGCTCAAGGAGCCCACTGCGTGAGCCCGTTTCTGCTGACCCGCACCCTGCCCGAGGACGCGACGGACGCCGATCTGCGTGCCGACGTACTGCACGGACTGACCCGCACACCGAAAGTGCTGCCGCCGAAGTGGTTCTACGACGCGCGCGGCAGCGAACTCTTCGAGGAGATCACCCGCCTGCCCGAGTACTACCCCACCCGGGCGGAGCGCGAGATCCTGATCGCCCGCGCGCCCGAGATCGCGGCCGCGACGCGGGCGCGCACGCTGGTGGAGCTCGGCTCGGGCTCCTCGGAGAAGACCCGCCACCTGCTGGACGCGCTGCTGCCCGACCTGGGCAGTTACGTCCCGGTGGACGTCAGCGAGAGCGCGCTGACCGCGGCCGCGTCGTCGCTCCTGCGCGAGCGGCCCGCCCTGTCCGTACACGCACTGATCGCGGACTTCACGCGCGGCCTGGCCCTGCCGGGAACGCCGGGTCCTCGCCTTGTCGCGTTCCTGGGCGGCACGATCGGGAATCTGCTGCCGGACGAGCGCGCGGTCTTCTTGAAGTCTGTACGGTCGATCCTCGCCCCCGGTGACGCGCTGCTGCTCGGCACGGACCTGGTGAAGGACGAGGCGACGCTGGTGGCGGCGTACGACGACGCGCAGGGGGTCACCGCCGCGTTCAACAAGAACGTCCTGTCCGTCATCGACGGCGCGCTGGGCGCGGACTTCGATCCCGACGACTTCGACCATGTCGCGGTGTGGGACCGCGGGCACGAGTGGATCGAGATGCGGCTGCGGGCGCGGGTCGCGCTGACGGTGAAGATCCGGGAGCTGGACATCGCGGTCTCGTTCGAGGCGGGCGAGGAGATACGCACCGAGATCTCGGCGAAGTTCCGGAGGGAAGGGGTACGCCGGGAACTCGCCGGGGCGGGGCTGGATCTGCGGGAGTGGTGGACCGATGGGGGTGAGCGGTTCGCGCTGTCGCTCGCGGTGGCGGTGTAGGGGGCGGCGGCTGGTGGGCGCGTAGGCGCCTGCGGCGGGCTTTCCCCTACCCGCCCCTTCCCGACTGGGGCAAGCCCCAGGCCCCGGACGCCCTTCGGGCGTGTCCTCAAACGCCGGACGGGCTGGATATTGCCCCGGGCAACTTTCAGCCCCTCCGGCGCTTGAGGAGCGGGGTCTGGGGCAGCGCCCCAGTTCGGGAAGGGGCGGGTGGGGGAAGGGCCCGCCGCAGGCGCTCCAAGCTCCAGCGGCCGGACATGCGCCCCGCCGGGCAGTGGGGCACGGTGGGTAGGAGCGCGCCGGGACAACCCGCGCCGCAGCACCAAGAGGGAGCGCCGCATGTCCGACCACACCTACCGCGTCACCGAGATCGTCGGCACCTCCACCGAGGGCCTCGACCAGGCCATCCGCAACGGCATCGACCGCGCCTCCCAGACGCTGCGCGGCCTCGACTGGTTCGAGATGACACAGGTGCGCGGCCACATCGTCGAAGGCCGGATCGAGCACTTCCAGGTAGGCCTCAAGGTCGGCTTCCGCCTCGAAGACACCCAGTGATACCCGGATGACGCATCAGGTGCGGCCCTCCCGCTCCTGCGCGTCCTTGAGCGCCGCCGACGTCACCGCCCACCCCGCGCGCACCACCGTGAAGCCCGCCTGCTCGGCCGCCACGCAGACCAATTCGTCGTCGTCGACCAGCATGCGGACCTCCGCACCCTGGGCCGCCAGCCGCTTCAGAATCTCCAGCTTGGTGTGGCGCGCGGGCCGCCGGTCGTTGTCGCGCCGCATCCAGACCCGCCCCTCGGGCAGGCCCTGCGCCGCGAGCCAGTCGAGCGTGTCGCGCCGGCACCGCTCGGGGCGGCCCGTGAGGTAGACGACCTCGCACTCCCCCGCGCTCTCCTGGACCATCCGCACACCCTCCGGCAGCGGCGGATCGTCGGGCGCCGCGCCGAAGAAACCGTCCCAGTCCCGTGGCTTGCGCTCCAGGAAGCGCTGGCGGTGCGCCGTGTCCGCGAGGGTTCCGTCGAGGTCGAATACGGCCAGTGGCCTGCTGTTGTGCGTCATTCCGGCACCATAGGACGTCCGGGGCGGATCTTTCCGCCCCGACCGGGAATCCTCGCGCGAGGCAGGCGTTGAAGTGGGTGTGAGCTCAGTGATCGCGCAGACCCGGTTCTCCGTACTCGACCGTTCCCGTACGCGCGAAGCACACGCCGCCCCGCAGGCGCTGCGGGACACCGTGGACCTCGCCCGGCGGATCGAGGCGCTGGGGTATCACCGCTTCTGGGTGTCGGAGCACCACAGCGTGCCCGGCGTCGCCGGCTCCGCGCCGACTGTGCTCGCCGCCGCTGTCGCGGCCGCGACGTCCACGATCCGCGTGGGCACGGGCGGCGTCATGCTGCCGAACCATCAGCCACTGGTCGTCGCCGAGCAGTTCGGCGTACTGGAGTCGCTCTTCCCCGGCCGCATCGACATGGGCCTCGGCCGCTCCGTCGGATTCACCGACGGGATACGCAGGGCGCTGGGCCGGGACAAGCAGGACGCCGGGGCGTTCGCCACGCAGCTCAGTGAGCTGCTGGGCTACTTCACCGGCGACCAGAGCGCGCATCCGCAGGTCCACGCCCACCCCGCGGAGGGGCTGCGGGTGCCCGCGTTCGTGCTGGCCACCGGCGCCGGGGCGCAGGTCGCGGCGGCGGCCGGGCTGCCGCTGGTGATCGCGGCGGCGCGCGGCGAGGACGAGATGCTGCGGGCGATCGACGGCTACCGGGACGCGTTCCGGCCCTCCCCCTGGGGTGAGCGGCCGTACGTCGTGCTCTCGGGCACGGTCGCCGTGGCCGGCACCTCCGAGGAGGCCGGGCGGCTGCTGGTGCCGGAGGCCTGGGCATCGGCGTACTCCCGCACCCACGGATCGTTCCCGCCGCTCGCACCCGTCGACGAGATCCTCGCCCGGCCGATGGGCGACCGCGAGCGGGGGCTCTTCGACGACGCCCGGCGCGGGCACATCCACGGCACCGAGGACGAGGTCGCGGACGGCCTGGAGAAGGTGCTGGGCCGCAGCGGCGCCGACGAGTACCTGGTCGTGACGAGTACGTACGACCGCGGGGCACTGCTGGACTCGTACCGGCGGCTGGCCGGCCTGGTGGGGCTCGCGGGCACGGACGCTGCGACGGCCGCCTAGAATCGAACCGTTTGTCGCAACAATCCCCGCGTACGGAGTCCCGATGCACCCTGCCCACGACCCGTATGTGCGGGTGCGCGGCGCCGACGAGCACAACCTCCGGCATGTCGACGTCGACATCCCGCGTGACGCGCTCGTCGTCTTCACCGGCGTCTCGGGCTCCGGAAAGTCCTCGCTGGCGTTCGGGACGATCTACGCCGAGGCCCAGCGCCGTTACTTCGAGTCGGTCGCCCCGTACGCCCGCCGCCTGATCCACCAGGTCGGCGCGCCCAAGGTCGGTGAGATCAGCGGCCTGCCGCCGGCGGTGTCGCTGGAACAGCGCAGGTCGGCGCCCACCTCACGGTCCTCGGTCGGGACCGTCACCACGCTGTCGAACTCGCTCCGGATGCTGTTCTCGCGTGCGGGCACTTACCCGCCCGGCGCCCTGCGGCTCGACTCGGACGCGTTCTCGCCGAACACGGCCGCCGGCGCCTGCCCCGAATGCCACGGCCTCGGCCGCATCCACCGCACCAGCGAGGAGTTGCTCGTACCGGACCCCTCACTCTCCATCCGTGAGGGCGCGATCGAGGCGTGGCCGGGCGCCTGGCAGGGCAAGAACCTGCGCGACGTGCTGGACGCGCTCGGCTACGACGTGGACCGGCCCTGGCGCGAGCTGGAGCAGCGGGACCGCGACTGGATCCTCTTCACTGACGAGCAGCCGGTCGTCACCGTGCACCCGGTGCGCGACGCGGGTCGCATTCAACGCCCGTACCAGGGCACCTACATGAGCGCCCGCCGCTACGTCATGCACACCTTCGCCGACTCCAAGAGCCAGACCCTGCGGGCGAGGGCCGAGCGCTTCCTGGCCGCCGAGCCGTGCCCGGTGTGCGGCGGCAGCAGGCTGCGTCCCGAGGCGCTCGCGGTCACGTTCGGCGGCCGTACGATCGCCGAGCTGGCGGGGCTTCCGCTGTCCGCGCTCGCCCGCTTGCTGGGCCCGGCGGCGGACACCAGTGAAACGTCGCGAGTCCTGACGGGTGACCTGCTGGCGCGGATCGCGGTCGTCACCGAGCTGGGACTCGGCTATCTGAGTCTCGACCGTACGACGCCGACCCTCTCCTCCGGCGAGTTGCAGCGCCTGCGGCTGGCGACACAGCTGCGCTCGGGGCTGTTCGGTGTCGTGTACGTACTGGACGAGCCCTCGGCGGGGCTCCACCCGGCCGACACCGAAGCCCTGCTGGTCGTCCTCGGCCGGCTGAAGGCGGCGGGCAACTCGGTCTTCGTCGTGGAGCACCATCTGGACGTGGTGCGCAGTGCGGACTGGCTCGTCGATGTCGGGCCGCACGCGGGAGAGCACGGCGGCCGGGTACTGCACAGCGGGCCGCCCGCCGCGCTGGCGGAGGTCGCGGAATCGGCTACGCGCCGCTTCCTCTTCGACCGCGAACCCGCTGCGCCGCGCGAAGTCCGCAAGCCGTCGGGCCTGCTGAGGCTGAACGGCGTCGAGCGGCACAATGTGCGCGGCGTGGACGCCGAATTCCCGCTCGGGGTGTTCACAGCGGTGACGGGTGTTTCGGGTTCCGGGAAGTCCACTCTGGTGGGGCAGGTGCTCGCGGGCGTCCTCGCGGACGGGACCACCGGCGACGGGACGGGCTGCGCCTCGGCCGAAGGGCTGGAGACCGTGGACCGGCTGGTGCAGGTGGACCAGCGTCCCATCGGGCGTACGCCCCGCTCGAATCTGGCGACGTACACCGGTCTCTTCGACGTCGTACGCAAGCTGTTCACCGGCACGGACGAGGCGCGGGCGCGCGGGTACAAGGCGGGCCGGTTCTCCTTCAATGTGGCCGGTGGGCGGTGCGAGACCTGCCAGGGCGAGGGGTTCGTCTCGGTGGAGCTGCTCTTCCTGCCGAGTACGTACACCCCGTGCCCCGACTGCCACGGCGCGCGCTACAACCCCGAGACGCTGGACGTCACGTTCCAGGGCCTGAGCATCGCCGAGGTGCTCGACCTGACCGTCGAGGCGGCGGCCGAGTTCTTCGCGGGCACCCCCGCCGCCGTACGGAGCCTGCGGGCGCTGCTCGATGTCGGGCTCGGCTATCTGCGGCTGGGGCAGCCGGCGACCGAGCTGTCGGGCGGCGAGGCGCAGCGCATCAAGCTGGCGAGCGAGCTTCAGCGCACGCGCCGCGGCCACACCCTGTACGTACTGGACGAGCCGACGACCGGGCTGCATCCCGCCGATGTCGAGGTGCTGATGCGGCAGTTGCACGGGCTGGTGGATCAGGGGCACTCGGTGGTGGTGGTCGAGCACGACATGGCCGTGGTGGCGGGCGCCGACTGGGTGATCGACCTGGGGCCCGGCGGCGGCGACGAGGGCGGCAGCATCGTGGCGGCGGGTCCCCCCGCCGAGGTGGCACGGGCGGCCGGCAGCCGTACGGCGCCCTACTTGGCGCGGGAGTTCGTTATCGGACGGTGAGCGTGTAGATGAAGTACTCGCGGTCGTTCTCGCCGGGGGATCCGCTCGCGACGGGGAACGGCGACTCGGAGGGCGAGGGCGACGGCGCCGGGTCGCCGAACTTGGCCGCACAGGTGCCGAGCTTGCAGTACAGCAGTTTGATCTTCGTGGTGCCCGGCTCGACCGCCCGGAAGGTGAAGGACTGCGTTCCGCCGCCCCCGCCGTCAACCCCGCCGTCGTCCTCCCAGTCCTCGTCCTGGCCCCTGAGCCGGGCGACGTCACGGTCGGGACGGGGGTCGGCCACGTACCAATTCTCGCCGAGCGAGGGACTGGCCGGTACGGACAGCGTGAACTCCTCGCCCGCGTCGACCTCGATGGACCTCTCGTCGTACGCGTAGGTCGGGGGGCCGAACAGGCCACAGCCGGACAGCACCAGGGCTGACAACAGGGTCAGCGGCAGGGCGAGTGCGGGAACGAGTCGAGTGCGCGTGGCGGACATCGGGCCGGAGTCACCGGCCCCTGGCGCGGGAGTTACGGCGCAGGCCGATCAGCTCGGCCACGGACTCCAGCCAGCGGGCGGTGGTTTCGTCGCCCTGGACCGGGCGGGCGACGGTGCCGGCCGCCTCCAGCCAGGGGCGGACGGTGTCCGTGGCGGCCGGGGTCGGGAGCAGTTCGGGAAGCTGGGCCGCGTACCGTACACCACCACTGCGCACCACCTTGGCGAGGAACGAGACCGACCGCGGCAGCACACCGAGCCGGTCCAGGACCACCGCCGCTCCGATGGCGCCGTCGCCGAACAGGGCGGTGCGGTGCGGGCCTTCGGCGGGGATGCCGTAGCGGAGCATCCTGATGGTGTCGAGGCGGGCGCAGTCGTCGTCGGTCTTGGTGGGGCGGGGCGTGGGGGGCATGGGGGCCTCGGATCCGGTCATCGGACGGTGACCGTGTAGATGAAGTACTCGGGATTGGTGCCCGGCTTCCCGGTCGCGGTGGGGACGGGGATGTCGCTGGAGGACGTCGGCGACGGCTCGGGGTTGTCCTCGGTGGTGGAGCAGCTGCTGGAATACGGGCAGTGGATGAGTTTGATCTCCGTCGTGCCCGACTTGACCGCCTCGAAGTCGAAGAACCGCTCGCCGCTGCCGCCACCTACCAGGTCAGGGTCGCCCTCTTCCGTCTCTTTGTGCTGCCCCGTGCGCTTAACAACAGCCGAGTCGGGGTGGGGGCTGACCAGATGCCAGTCCTGCCCCATCGAGGGACTCGCCGGGAGGGACAGGGTGAACTCGTCGCCCGCGTCAACCTCTATGGACCTTTCCTCGGGTCCATACGTCGCGGGTCCGAAGAGCCCGCAGCCGGACAGGGCCAAGGCGGACAGCGGCAGGGCGAGGGCCGCTGCGAGTCGATTACGCATGGCGGAGTTCCTCATTCTGCCGGAAGGTGAACGGCGTAGGCGTCGGGCAGATCCTTGTCGGAGGCCAGGCCCATGCGGCCGTTGATGAAGTCGTCCTCGCTGACCCAGGTGGTCGTACCCCAGGGGTTGTAAACCTGCAGCATGTTGCCCTCCTGGCCGACGATCATCATCGAGTGACCGACGCGCTCGCCGTCGGCGCCCTTGCCCTCGACGCCGATGGGGACCGGTTTGCCCTCCGCGACGGCCTTCTCGATGTCCGGCAGTACATCGCGGCGCGCGTCGGCGCTCCTGGTTTCCTGGAACTCGTATGCGCTACCGGTGTGGGGGCTGATCTCCTTGTTGGCGACGGTGGTCTTGCCGTCGTTGTCCATGCCGTTCGGTGTGCTGCCGAACGGGAAGTCGTACTTGTTGTTGCCGTCGCCCTCTTCGTGCACGCGGAGCTGTTCGTTCCCCAGGCGCTCCCGGAAGGCGGCGGGGTCGTCCTCCTGGCCCGACGGGCCGCCGGTGAGCTCGAGGGCATACACGGGGTCGACCATGGCACGGCCGCTGACGACGGTGGACGGCACACAGGTGTTGCCGTCCTGGGACCAGCGTTCCCCGTTGAAGGCCTGCTGGTCCGTGTTCTTGTTCGAACCGTCGGCGTTGAGGCCCTCGTTCTTCATGCTGTCGCCCGCGGTGGTCACCGGCGTCAGGTGCCGCTGCAGCCAGGCCGGGTCCTTGCCGTGGATCTTGTCGCGGAACTCGGAGACCTCGTTCAGGTCGTGTCCGGCGGCCAGGGCCTTCACCAGGTACGCGCGCTCCTGGGGGCTCTTGGATTCGGCGAGCATCCGCTCGAACTTCGCCTGGTCCTCGGCGTTCATGCGCTCCATGGCCTTGCCCGAGCGCTCCAGGTCGTTGGCGGTGAGCAGCTCGTTCATCTCGGCCGGCCCGCCGGTTCCCGCGATGTCGGCCAGGACGAGACGGTCGGCCGCGGAGATGTTGTCCGTCTTCATCTTGCCCGCGCGGGCTTCGGCAGCGAACTTGTTCAGGTCGCGGGCGGCCGCGCGGGCGGCGTTGTCGGCCCTCTCCGCCGCCGCGTGCATGGTCTTCGCTCCGGCGGAGGCGATGTTGCGGGCGCGCAGCCGCTCCGCCTCCTCGGCGTCCTTCTCGACCATGTCGTCGAAGAACCCGTCCTCGCCGCCGAGCAGGCCGAGCGCCTCGCGCAGCTGCTCGCGGCCGCCCTTGTCCTCTGACTGCGCGGTGGTCAGCTGGTCGGAGAGGCCGATCAGGGCCCTTCGCGCGCCGAGGATCGCCTCGTCCATCTGCGCGGCCGCTCGCGCCGCCGCCATGACCACCTCCTGCGCCTTGGCGCCGGTGCTGCCCACCCAGGCGTCGGGCAGGCCCGTGCGGGCGACCTGCTCGACCCGGCCCTGGACGTCCCTCGCCGCATCGGCCTGCTTGGCGTACCGCTTCGCGATGTCGTCGAGGGTGCTCGGCGAGCCGACGGGCGCCGAGACGTTCAGGGCATTCTGGATGGCCTCGATGAGGGTGTTCTTGTCACCGGCATCGGCGATGGACCGGTGGTATCCGGCCAGCTTCTCCCGGCGGTCTGTGGTGGATTCGCCTGCGTCGGGCATGGCTTCGCGGCCTCCGGCATTTCGGTTCGGAGAGGTCAATAGGGGGAGGGAGAAGGCAGCGCTCAGCCGAAGTCGGCAAGGCCGACGGGGGGCGAACCGGGCGGCGGCGGGCCGGCAGCCGGCATGGTGCGCATGCCGGGCGCGGATCCGGCGGGCGCGGGGGCCGGCATGGTCGTCAGGCCGCCGCCCCCGCTCGCCTGGAGGTCGTTCATGGTGCTGACGTCGGCGCCTTGGTAATTCGCCTTCGATATACGGACCTTGTCCGCCAGTTCGTGCAGCGCGCTCTCCAGGACTTTGGCCTCGGCCTGCCACGCTTCGGAGAAGTTGTTGAACGCCGGCCCGGAGTCCGAGCCGCCCAGGGCGTCCGGCGTGTAGCAGAGCTGCTCCTGGAGAGCCGCGCCGATGTCACCGACGTCGTCGCCCGCCCGGTCGAGCTTGTCCGCCTCGGTGGCCATCCCGCTCTTCTGGACGCGATAGCCACCCTGTTGTACCTGCCCGGCCATCTTCCCCCGCTTGCCAGCCGATCCCGATCTTGGGGCGAAAGATTAGCAGCAGGGGGTGACATGCCCACAACCACGATGGTGGGTCAGCGGCGCGGCGCCTTCCGCGTCGCCCGCAGCCACTCCTTGTTCATCGCCGCGATGGACGGCAGCGGGATGCCCTTGGGGCAGGCCGTGGCGCACTCGCCCGCCAGGGTGCAGCCGCCGAAGCCCTCTTCGTCCATGGTCGCGACCATGTCCAGGACGCGCGTCTCGCGCTCCGGTGCGCCCTGCGGCAGAACATTGAGGTGGTTGATCTTCGCGGAGGTGAAAAGCATCGCCGAGCCGTTCGGGCAGGCCGCGACGCACGCGCCGCAGCCGATGCACTCGGCGTGCTCGAACGCGAAGTCGGCGTCCGCCTTCGGAACGGGCGTGGCGTGCGCCTCGGGGGCGGCGCCCGTCGGAACGCTGATGTAGCCGCCGGCGCCGATGATCCGGTCGAAGGCCGACCGGTCGACGACCAGGTCCTTGACCACCGGGAAGGCTCCGGCCCGCCACGGCTCGACATCCACCGTGTCGCCGTCGTTGAAGTGCCGCATGTGCAGCTGGCAGGTGGTGGTGCGCTCCGGTCCGTGCGCGTCGCCGTTGATGACGACACCGCACGCGCCGCAGATGCCCTCGCGGCAGTCGTGGTCGAAGGCGACCGGCTCGTCGCCGCGCAGGATCAGGGTCTCGTTGAGCGTGTCGAGCATCTCCAGGAACGACATGTCCTCGGAGATGTCGTCGATGTCGTACGTGACCATCTCGCCGGGGGCGTCGGCATTGCGCTGGCGCCAGACGCGCAGGGTGAGCCTCATGCGTAACTCCGCTGGGTGGGGTGGACGTAGGCGAATTCGAGGGCTTCTTTGTGGAGGACGGGCGCCGCGCCCGTTCCCGTACTGTGCTCACCCGGGGGGCGACCCCCGGACCCCCGGAATTCCCAGGCAGCGACGTACGAGAACTCCTCGTCCCTGCGCTCCGCCTCACCGCCCTCGCTCTGGCTCTCCTCGCGGAAGTGGCCGCCGCAGGACTCGGTGCGGTGCAGTGCGTCGAGGCAGAGCAGTTCGGCGAGCTCCAGGTAGTCGACGACGCGGTTCGCCTTCTCCAGCGACTGGTTGAGCTCCTCGCCCGTACCCGGCACCTTGATTCGTCGCCAGAACTCCTCGCGGATCTCCGGGATGCGGCCGAGCGCCTTGCGCAGGCCCTCCTCCGTACGCGCCATTCCGCAGTACTCCCAGAGGAGTTCGCCGATCTCCTTGTGGAAGGAGTCGGGCGTACGGTCGCCGTCGACGGCGAGCAGCCGCTCCAGGCGGTCGTTGGTCTCCGCCACCGCGCGGACCGCCTCCGGGTGGCTCGCGTCGATGTCGGCGTGGTGGGGGTTGCGAGCGAGGTAGTCGTTGATGGTGGACGGCAGGACGAAGTAGCCGTCGGCCAGGCCCTGCATGAGGGCGGAGGCGCCGAGGCGGTTGGCGCCGTGGTCGGAGAAGTTGGCCTCGCCGATCGCGAACAGGCCGGGGACGGTGGTCTGGAGGTCGTAGTCGACCCACAGGCCGCCCATCGTGTAGTGGATCGCCGGGTAGATGCGCATGGGCACCTCGTACGGGTTCTCGGCTGTGATCCGCTCGTACATCTCGAAGAGGTTGCCGTACTTCTCCTCGACGGCCTTGCGGCCGAGGCGCCGGATCGCGTCGGCGAAGTCGAGGTAGACGCCCTGCCCGCCGGGGCCGACGCCGCGCCCCTCGTCGCAGACGTTCTTCGCGGCGCGCGAGGCGATGTCGCGCGGCACGAGGTTGCCGAAGGACGGGTAGATGCGCTCCAGGTAGTAGTCGCGCTCGTCCTCGGGGATGGCGGCCGGCGGGCGGGTGTCGCCCTGCGCCTTGGGCACCCAGATGCGGCCGTCGTTGCGCAGCGACTCGCTCATCAGGGTGAGCTTGGACTGGTGGTCGCCGGAGCGCGGGATGCAGGTGGGGTGGATCTGGGTGAAGCAGGGGTTGGCGAAGTACGCGCCGCGCCGGTGGGCCCGCCAGATCGCTGTCGCGTTGGAGTTCTTGGCGTTGGTGGAGAGGTAGAAGACGTTGCCGTAGCCGCCGCTCGCGAGCACGACGGCGTCGGCGAAGTACGTGTCGACGCGGCCGGTGATCAGGTCGCGGGCGACGATGCCGCGCGCCCGCCCGTCGACGACGATCAGGTCGAGCATCTCGGTGCGCGGATGCATTTCCACATTCCCCGCCGCGATCTGCCGGGACAGCGCCTGGTAGGCGCCGAGCAGGAGCTGCTGTCCCGTCTGGCCTCGGGCGTAGAAGGTGCGCGAGACCTGTACGCCGCCGAAGGAGCGGGTGTCGAGCAGGCCGCCGTACTCGCGCGCGAAGGGCACGCCCTGCGCGACGCACTGGTCGATGATCTCGACGGAGATCTGCGCGAGCCGGTGGACGTTGGACTCGCGGGCGCGGAAGTCGCCGCCCTTGACGGTGTCGTAGAAGAGGCGGTGGATGGAGTCGCCGTCGTTGCGGTAGTTCTTGGCGGCGTTGATGCCGCCCTGCGCGGCGATGGAGTGGGCGCGGCGCGGCGAGTCCTGGTAGCAGAACTGGACGACGTGGTAGCCCTGTTCGGCGAGCGTGGCGCCTGCCGCGCCGCCCGCGAGGCCGGTGCCGACGACGATGACGGTGTGCTTGCGGCGGTTGGCCGGGTTGACCAGCTTGGCCTCGAAGCGGCGGGTGTCCCAGCGCTCGGCGATGGGGCCGGAGGGTGCCTTGGTGTCGACGACCGGAGCGCCGGTCTCGTACGCGGTGTAGTCGGTGTACGCGCTCATGTCAGCTCACCACTCCAGTCATGACAGCCACGGGTACGGAGATGAATCCGGCGGTCAGCACCAGCGCGAGGCCGTTGGCCGCCGCCTTGAGGGTCCGGTCGCGCCGCGCGTTCCCCACGCCCAGCGTCTGCGCGGCGCTCCAGAAGCCGTGCCGGATGTGCAGCCCCACGGCCAGCATGGCCACGAGGTAGATGACGTTCCCGTACCAGGTGCTGAAGGTCGCGACGACGTTCTCGTACGGGCGGCCCGGCTGGGCGTTCTCGTTCACCGTGAGCGTCGTCAGGTCCAGCAGGTGCCACACGATGAACAGCGCGAGGATGATCCCGCCCCACCGCATGGTCCGCGTCGCGTAGCTCGCCCGCCGCCGCTTGTGCACGTACTTGCTCGGCCGCGCCTTGATGTCCCGCCTGCTGAGCTGGTACGCCGCGACGCCGTGCATCACCACCGCCGCGAGCAGCACCACGCGCACAATCCACAGCGCCCACTCGTAGTGCAGGAGGGGCTCCCCCATGGTCCGCAGCCAGTGCGCGTACGCGTTGAACTCCCCGGACCCGAAGAAGATCTTGAGGTTGCCGAGCATGTGGGCGACCAGGTACATCAGCATGATCAGGCCGCTCACGGCCATCACCGTCTTCTTGCCGACGGTCGATCCCCAGAACGATCGCGTGAGTGACGGTTGCCGGTCTTCCGTCCGCGTAGCCAGTGCCATGGGGCTGACGCTAGGGCCGGAGTACCTCAGAGGTCCAAGACATGGTTCGGCTCATGTCCATAGACTGTGCCTATGCAGTTCCAGCAGCTCCTCTACTTCGTGACCGTCGCCGAGACCCTCCACTTCACCCACGCCGCCGAGCAGGTGCACGTCTCGCAGCCGTCCCTCTCCCAGCAGATCCGCGCGCTGGAGAAGGAGCTGGGCGCCGACCTGTTCACCCGCGCCCGGGGCAACATCGCCCTCACCGACGCCGGCGAGGCCCTGCTGCCGCTCGCCCGCCGCATCCTCGCGGACGCCGACACCGCCCGGCACGAGGTCCAGGAGCTGGCGCAGCTGCGCCGCGGCCGGGTGCGGCTCGGTGCGACGCCGAGCCTGTGCACCGGGCTGCTCCCGGACGTACTGCGGACCTTCCACGATCTGCATCCCGGCATCCAGCTGCTGATCGAGGAAAGCGGCTCGCACGATCTCGTACGGGAGCTGGCGCGCGGCGCACTCGACCTCGCCCTCGTCGTGCTGCCGCTGCCGACGCCGTCGCCCGCCCTGACCACCGTCGAGCTGCTGCACGAGGACCTGGTCGTGGTTTCCGCCGCCTCACTGCCCCGTCCCGGGAAAGGCGGCAGGTCCGTACGCGTCGCGGATCTGGAGGGTGAACCGCTGGTGATGTTCCGGCACGGCTACGACCTCCGCGAGCTGACCGTCGCCGCCTGCCGCGCCGAAGGCTTTGAGCCGTCGTTCACGGTGGAGGGCGGCGAGATGGACGCGGTGCTCGGCTTCGTACGGGCCGGGCTCGGGCTCGCCGTCGTACCACGCATGGTGGCCGCGCGGGCCGGGCGCGACCTGCGGGTCACGCCGCTCGCGCGGCCGGGCCTGCACCGTACGATCGCACTCGCGCACCGCAGCGACGTGGCTCCGCCGCGCGCGGCGCGCGAGCTCCGATACGTACTCCTCGCTTCCCGGGTCCGTCAGACGGCGTCGGCCAGCAGCAAGGTGTGAATGCGGTCCGGTGCACCGGGCCTGGCGTAGTACCAGCCCTGCGCGGTGTCGCAGCCCAGCTCGCGCAGCTGCGCGGCCTGCGCGCCGGTCTCCACACCCTCCACCGTCACGGCCAGCTTCAGGCTGTGCGCCAGGGACACGATGCCCTCGACGATCTTAAGATCGACGTCGTCGGCCGGGTGCTGCTGCATGGACTGGGTGAACGAACGGTCCAGCTTCAGCACGCTGACCGGCAGCCTGCGCAGATTGGCGAGGTTGGAGTAGCCGGTGCCGAAGTCGTCGAGCGCGATGTCGACGCCCATCTCGGCGAGCTGGCGCAGCGGCTTGAGCAGGTCGTCGTCGGCGCCGATCAGCGCCGACTCGGTGACCTCCAGACACAGCGCGCCCGGTTCGAGGCCTGCCCGCTCCAGCACCTCCACCGTGTCGGCGACCAGACGGGGGTGGTGGAGCTGCATCGGTGAGAGGTTCACGTTGATGCGCAGCGGACCGCCGTCGGTGTGCCGCTCCTGCCAGAATCTGGCCTGGCGTACGGACTCTTCGAGCACCCAGCGGCCGAGCGGGACGATCAGGCCGGTGTGCTCGGCCAGCGGGATGAACCGGTCGGGGCCGAGAACGCCGTGCTGCGGATGGCACCAGCGCACCAGCGCCTCCGCGCCGTGCACGCTGCCGTCGCCGAGATGCACGAGCGGCTGGTACTCGATGAAGAACTCGTTCCGCTCCAGCGCGGCGGGCAACGCGTTGGTGAGCCCGTGCCGGGTGATGGCGCGGGCGTCCGCCTCCGCGTCGGCGGTCTCGAAGCGGTTGCCGCCCGCCGACTTGGCGCGGTACATGGTGATGTCCGCGCTGCGCAGCACCTCCGCCGGCCCGCGCTCGCCCGCCGGGCCTTCGACGATGCCGATGCTGCCGCGTACGGTCAGGTCCCGGCCCTCGATGCGGATCGGGGACGAGAGTGCGTTGAGGATGCGGGCGGCGAGCTCGTCGACCTCCTGGCGGGTGTCGGGGCCGGTGGTGAGCGCCACGAACTCGTCGCCGCCGAGCCTGGCCACCATCTCGCCGGGCGCTGTCGCGCAGCTCTGGAGGCGGTCGGCGACCTCGACGAGCAGCCGGTCGCCGGCCGAGTGGCCGAGGCTGTCGTTGACCGCCTTGAAGCCGTCGAGATCGAGGTAGCACAGGCCGAAGCGCATGCCGTCGCCCGCGGAGAGGGCCTTCTCCAGGCGCTCGAAGAAGAGCGTGCGGTTCGGCAGACCGGTCAGGGCGTCGTGAGTCGCCTCGTAGCGGAGCCTCAGGTTGAGCAGCCGCCGCTCGGTGGTGTCCTCCATGAGCGCCAGCTGGTACTGCGGCCGGCCGTCGGCGTCGCGCAGCAGCGAGACCGTGAGGTTGGTCCACAGGACGGTGCCGTCGGTGCGGTAGTACGGCTTCTCGACGCGGTAGTTCTCGCGCTCGCCGCGCACCAGCTCGCCGTACAGCTTCCAGACGTGCGGCGTGTCCTCGGGGTGGACCCACTCGCTGACCTTCCGGCCGCGCATGTAGTGGTCGAGGCCGCCGAACATGCGCATGAGCGCTTCGTTGACCTCCAGGATGTTGCCTTCGAGATCCGCGATGCCGATGCCGACCGCCGCGCCCTCGAAGACGGCACGGAAGCGCGTCTCGGTGTCGTGCAGCGCCTTCTGCGCCTCGCTGCTCGCCAGCAGGGACGACCGTGCGACCGCTTCCTGCTCGGCGAGTGTCCGCTCACGCAGGGCCCGCGCGAAGCCGGCGGCGATGGCGTGCTGGAGCCGGGCGCAGCGAGCTCGGTGCTCTTCCATCGCGGCGGGATCGGCGGTCGAGTCCTCCTCCTCGGCGCAGTACAGCACCAGGTAGGAGTCGACGACGCCGAGCGTACGGACGAGGGCTTCCGGGTCGGTGCAGTGGGCGGCGACCAGGGCGGCGCCGACTTCGTGCGCGGGCGCCGTGTCGAAGGGCCGACGGCGCAGCGCGGCGCTCAACTGCCGTGCGAGCGGCAGCAGGTGCCGTTCCACCTCGGGCCGGGTCATGGAGGTGGCGGTGACGGGGAAGATCGCCCGGCTCCAGATGGTGGCGAACCGCCCGAGTCTGTCGTCCACCGGTGCCGGCGATGGCACGCTCACGCCTTGCGTCCCACTCCTGCGAAGCCCGAGAAGGCGAATGGATCCTCCTGCGCGAGCGGGGTCTCGGGCCGCCACTCGGGCATCGCGACCAGTCCCGGCTCGACCATCTCGTATCCCTCGAAGAACCGCGTGACCTGCTCGCGCGAGCGCATGATCAGCGGGTTCTTGATGTTCTTGTAGACCCCGACCGTGCCGCCCGCCTGCTCCTCGGAGAGCGGGATCCCTTCGTAGGAGGCGTGGGTGAGGATCAGGACGCTGCCGGGCGCGAGGGCGTCGCGCAGGGTGTCGACGGCGGCCTGCGGATCGTCGGCGTCCTCGACGAAGTGGAGTACGGCGACGAGCAGCAGCGCCACCGGCCGGTTCAGGTCGATGAGTTCGCCGACGACGGGGCTGCCCAGGATGTCCTGCGGCTTGCGCAGGTCGGCCGCCGCCACACCGGCCCGGTCGTTGCCCGCGAGCACGGCCTGGCTGTGCGCGACGGCGACCGGGTCGTGGTCGATGTACGCCACCCGGGCCTCGGGGTTGGCCGCCTGGGCGACCTCGTGGACGTTGCCGAAGGTCGGTATGCCCGATCCGATGTCGAGGAACTGGGTGATTCCCTCGTCGGCCGCGAAGCGCACCGCGCGGCGCATGAACGCCCGGTTCGCCTGCATGATCTTCGGGAGGCCCGGCATGAACTCCATTGCCTTGCGGGCTGCTTGCCTGTCGACCTCGAAGTTGTGCGAACCGCCCAGGTAGAAGTCGTAAATCCGGGACACGCTCGGCACCGTGAGGTCGATGCCCTGTGGTGCCCAGGCGGGTCGCTCCATCATGTCTCCAACTCATCGCCACGGGACATCCGGTCATGAGCAAGACCGGTGTTCGAGCCGAGGCTACTGATCGGCAGGCATCAGAGCGAGCAAAAACGGAAATTCGCGGTCCGTTCTCGGTCACACGCCGCAGGCATGTGCGGCACAAATGACCGGCCCGTCCCTTCCGCGGCGGGGCGGAGAGACGGGCCGGCCGGGCCGGGCGCCACAGCGTGGGGACGCTGTCGGAGCTACTTGGGCGCGCCGACCAGCTTGCCCTCGGGCGAGACCGCGTACCAAGTACCACCGACGCCCTGGCCGTTGGTGTCACCCGGCTTCGCGTCGCCCGAGAAGGTGTAGAGGGGCCAGCAGTCGATCGTCTGCTGCTTGATTCCGTCGGGGCGGTCGAAGGTGACGAAGCCCTTCTTGAGGATGCCCTCGGTGTCGTTCTTCTCGACCGGCGGGACGACCGGCCACTTGTCGAGGCAGGCGCCCGTGCAGGCGGTCTTCATCGGCCAGGCGGAGTCCTTCTTGAACCGGTAGACGGTCATGCCGTTGGAGTCGACGACGACGTCGCCGAGCTTGGCGTCCTTGCGTACGGACATGCCCGCGAGGTCGGCGGGGTTCTCGGCCTCGCCCGCCTCACCGGCCTCGCCCGCGTCACCTGCGCCGCCGCCCGCCGCGCCCGGTGCGGCCTTCTTGCCGTCGGGGGCCGAGGCGAACCACGTGCCGCCGACGCCCTGGCCCTTGGCGTCGCCGGGCTTGGTGTCCTTGGCGAAGCGGTACATGGGCCAGCCGCCGATGGTGAGCTGCTTGGTGCCGTCGGCCCTCGCCACCTCGCCGAGCATCGAGGCATCGGTACCGGGGGCGGCCGTGGCGTCGCCGGCCGGCACGACCGGCCAGGCCTTCGCACAGTCGCCCTCGCAGTTCGACTTCGGCGGGCTGGCGGTGTCCTTGTCGAACCGGTAAAGCGTGAAGCCCTCGCTGTCGGTGACGACCTCGCCGAGCTTCTTGCTGTCCCAGACGGCGAGTTGTCCCGCGGCCTTGGGTGCGGCGGCCTCGCCGGCGGCGTCGTCGCCGTAACCGCCCTTGTCGGAGCCGTAGCCCGTGTCGGCGGGCTGCTGCGCGGGGTTGGCATTTCCCACCGCCTGGCCATTGGGGGACTCGGTCGCCGTGTCCTGACCGCACGCCGTCGTCAGCGCCATCACAGCCGCCGCCGTCACCGCGAGCGAGACGTTCCGCCAGGTCTTCATGTGGACTCCTGTGCACCGAGGGTGTGTTGCGACGCCGTTGTGCGTCGCTCATGGCCCTAGGTACGGGCGGGGAGTGTCCCGGTGTTCAATGCGTTCGCAGAAATTTCCCCATGACCTTCGTGGCGGGCCTGGGCTGCCTCAAACACAAAGTCACGAAAGTCCCACCTATCAGGGGAATTGGGCCGAACGGGGGCGTGCCGGTGGGGCGCCTGGACGATGATCGCGAACGTGCACCCTCCGTTCCCAGGACGCCTGTTGGCCGCCACCACCTTGGTCTGGCTGCTGCTGAGCCCCGTACCGGCCGCCGCCGACGACTGTTCGTACGCCTCCATCTCACGCAGCGGTGAGATGTCGTCGGGCTCGGCGGTCGCCGTCGCGGGAAGCGCGACGTGCACGGCGGGCCCGAACCCGAAACCTGTGCAGCCCCCGCCAACGCCCACCCCGGCGCCACCACCACCGCCGCCCCCGCCCCCTCCTCCTCCGCCACCACCGCCGCCGCCACGGCCCGCCGAACCTGAACCGGCGCCCCCTCCGCCCCCTCCGCCGCCGGCGCCCGCACCACCGCCACCGCCGCCGCCTCCCTCCCCCAAGCCCTCTCCCACCCCCAAGCCCACGCCCAGTCCGTCCGCCCGGCCGAAGCCGCCCTCCCCCACACCGGTCGCCATCCCCGTCTACCGGAACGCGACCCGCAAGGAGCCCCACAACGGCCCGTCCCTGGTCTCCCTCACCCTCCTGATCACGGCCCCGGCGGTATTCGCCGCCGCCGTGCTGCGCCCCCGTTCCCGCTAGCCGACGGAGACTTGAATGTCGGAATGGCTCGTTCTGAGCATCGCGATGGCGGCCGCCTGCGCGGTCGTCCTCACCATCACGGTCATCAACCACCGCCGCGTCGGCGAGGACGACGACCCGTCCGAGACCCCGGACGTCATCGAGTACATGACGATGATGATCGGCGTGGTCTACGCGATCGTCCTCGGCCTCGCCATCGCGGGCGTCTGGGAGGGCCGCGGCGCCGCCCAGGAGTCCGTACGCCAGGAGGCCCAGGCCCTGCATGAGATCAGCGCCCGCTCGGAGGTCTACCCAGCCGAGGTCCGGGCCCGTATCCGCAGCGATGTCGACGCGTACGTCACGTACGTCGTCAACACCGAATGGCGCCACATGGCCGACCACGGCAGCCTCACCGAGCGCGGCACCGAACTCCTCGACCAGCTGCGCCGCGAAGTCACCGACTACGTACCGAAGACCGACCACGAAGGCCAGGCCTACCAGCCGCTGGTCGACCAAGTGGCCGCGGTGGACGACGCCCGCGGGCAGCGCGGCGCGGGCGCGGAGGCCACCATGCCCGGCGTCGTCTGGTTCGGCCTGATCACCGGAGCCCTGGTCGCGGTCGGCCTGATCTTCACCCTCCAGATCCGCCGCACCGGACGCGAGCTGCTCCTGGCCGGGCTCTACAGCGCCCTGATCGCGTTCCTGCTCTTCCTCATCTGGGACTTCGACGCCCCCTTCGGCCGCGGCCTCTCAGCCACCGCCGGCCCGTTCCTGGACATGTTCCCGAACGCATCGAAATAGACGAGCACCAGCGACGGGCTACGCCCCCACCGCGCCCGCGCCGTTCGCGCGCCAGGTCGCGTCGGCGGATTCCAGGAAGGCCGCGAAGGCCTTCGCCCGGGCCAGCGTGAACATGATCGTGTGCGGGTTTCCGGCTGTCTGTCCGGACGGCCGGGCGGCGAAGCCCCGCAGCGGCCCCGGGTCGGATTCCGTCGCGAGGAACACGTAACCGTTCACGAGGAGCGTCGGCTCCTTGCTGACGATCCGCACCACGTCGGCGAAGGCGACGCCGGCGTCCGTGTTCCCGCCCAGCTTGGCCAGGCGGCTCCGCCTGATTTCGACGCGGTCGTGGTGAAGGGTCGCCGTGGCCAGGTAGCCCTTGAATACCAGGGGCTGCCAGGGCGGCGGCCGCAGGGCCGGATCTTCGCTGAAACTGCGCATCGGCCCAGTGTGACGGCTCAGGGCTGGGCCGCCGGGCGGCGTACCCCGATACCCCATTTGCGCGACTGTGATCGCGCGGCGCCGTCGCCGCTCCTAGCGTTCGGGTTATCGAGGTGCATTTCCTGCCATGTGTGGATAAAGATTCCGCCGCTGCCCCTCGGGACCCGGAGGATTGACCATGCGCGCGATACGTCTCGCATCGGCCGCCGCGCTCGGCCTCAGCGTTCTTTCGCTCACCGCCCCGGCAGCCTCGGCCGTCGGCAGCAAAGTCTCCCCGTTGGTCGGTACCGCCACGCCGTCCACCATCGCCCCCGGCGGACAGGTCACGCTGTCCCTCTCGGGGTGCGAGGGCCGCTGGGACGCGTCTTCGGACGTGTTCGACGTCGTCCGTGTCCCTCCGGGCGGCATGGGGACCGCCACGGTCGACTGGGACGCGAAGCGTGGGGCCATGTACACGGTGACGTACACCTGTGACGACGGCCGGCAAACCACCTCGCAGCTCACCATCACCGGCGGTCGGCCGACGCCTCGCCCGACCGTGACCACCACGGCCACGGCCACCCGCTCTCCCGCCGGCCCGGCCAGGGGTGGCGTGGGCGGCAGCCAGGACGGGATGAACGCCGGGGAGATCGCCGCCGGTGCGGCGCTCGTCGTCGCGGCCACCGGCGGCGTGATCTTCGTTCTCCGCCGGCGCGCCGGCAGCCGCCAGCACTGACGCCCCAAGAAATCGCGGCCCCGGCCGCCCGAACGCCCGTCGCCCCGCGTCCTGGTCAGGACGCGGGGCGACGGGCGTTCACACCAACAGGAGGCGCTCAGAACTCGGCGCGGTTCAGGCGACGCCTGCGTGCGATGAAGATGCCACCACCGACGGCCGCCACGGATACGAGACCGGCCCCGACCTGCATCTCCGTGTCGGAAGGGCCGACGGATCCGCCGATACCGCCTTGGGCGCCCCGGCCCGCGACGACCCTGAACTGGTGCGTGACGATCTTGGGGTTGTCGTTGCACTTGACGGCCAGGTGGTAGGTGCCGGGAGTGGCGTTGTGCCTGATCTTGGCGGTGGCGTACGACGTGGTGTCACTCGCCGGAAGATGGGCGGTCCGCTGGAAGACGTGGGACGACACGGTGCCGCCGTGGCCGCACCCGGAGGCGCTGACCGTCAGTACACCGCCCTGGTGGACCCTGAACGGGTTGACGTTGACGTTGCTGGGACCGTTGGTGGCGGCGGCGATCGGGGCGGCGAGACCGACCGCCACGCAGGCCGCAGCGGCCACCAGGCATCCGCGTGAAGCACGCATCGTAAAACCTCCACGGGACGGCGCCCCGGAGCGGTGCTCCGGGAAGATCGACGAGAACGCCTCCCAGACGAACACTCACCGACCGGGGTGATTACCGCATTTCGGGACTGGTCCACCCCGGTGAGGCGACACGCCGGTGCGGCGCGCCCAGATCTGACGGAGCCGCAGGTCACACACCGTCAGATATCTTGTACGACGAGTTACCCGTATGGGGTACCAGGGGCCCCACCCCGCCACCCGTTCGCTCCTCACGTCTCGCAGCCCCCACCCCGCGCACTTAGCGTCCGTACAGACGCGTCGAAGGGAGCACCATGGGCCAGGAGTACACCGGCTCCGAGCCGAGAAAACGCTCGCCTTGGGGGCTCCTGGCCCTCGCCATGCTCACCGGACTCGCCCTGATGCGAAACGGCGCCGACGTGTCACTCGGCCCCCCGCAGCCCGCATCGGCCGCCGCCCTGAACAGCCGTTCCGACGTCGTCGGCACCGAGAAGGTGCGTCGCACCCCCCTCCGGCCTCTGCCGTACGCCCCGGCCTCCCGGATCCGCCTTCCCGACATCCACGTCGACGCGCCCATCGTGGACGTGGGACTCGACGCGGAGGGCTGGATCGACGCACCGCCGCCGGAGGACCCCAACCTCGCCGGCTGGTACCAGAACGGCATCGCGCCCGGCCAGCGCGGCACCTCGGTGATCGTCGGCCATGTCGACAACTCCGTCGGGCCGGCCGTGTTCTACAACCTGGGTTCGCTCAAGAAGGGCCACCGCATCCAGGTGACCCGCTACGACGGCCGCGCCGCCGTCTTCGAGGTCTACGGCGTCGAGGTCTTCTCGAAGGAGGAATTCCCCGGCCCCAGGGTGTACGGCGACCTCGGGAGGCCGGAGCTGCGCGTGATCACCTGTGGCGGCGGCTATTCGAAGACGGCCGGCTACACCGGGAACGTCGTCGTCTTCGCCTCCCTGGTCGCCACCCGCTGAACAGGCGGCGCCCAGGGAGGCGTTCGGGTACGGCACTTACCCCCGCACCACGGCGCTCGGCACCGTGATCCGGTACCCCGCGTCGAGCAGCTCCGGCAGGTACGTCCGCAGGGCCTCGACGCTCTGCTTCCGGTTGCCTCCCGCGTCGTGCGAGAGCACCACCACCCCGGGGCCCGCGCCGCGGCGCACCCTGCGGACGATGGCCCCGGTGCCCGGCTCGCGCCAGTCCAGGGTGTCGAGGGTCCAGGCGAGCGGCTCCATGCCCAGCTCGGCGCCGATCTCGAAGGAGCGGCGGTTCCAGGCTCCGTACGGTGCGCGGTACCAGTCGGGGGCGTGCCCGATGGTCCGCTCGACCACGTCGCTGGTACGCCCCAGCTCGGCGCGGATGCCGGCCGGCGACAGCCGCGGGATCAGCGGATGGGACCAGGTGTGGTTGCCGACGACATGGCCGTCCTCGGCCATCTCGCGCAGCAGGTCCCGGTTCTCGACCGCCATCTCCCCGCAGACGAAGAACATCGCGCGCACGTCGTAGCGCCGCAGCGTGCGCAGGATGTCCGGGGTGTAGCGCGGGTCGGGCCCGTCGTCGAAGGTCAGCACCATGCTGCGGCCGATCCCGCCCATGCGCAGGAAGGGCCTGCGGCGCACGGGCGGCCGGAGGGGTCTGAACCTGGGCGGGGTGTACGCCGTCATGGGCCGCAGCCGGTACGCCGAGAACCTGACCGGCGCCCCGGCCTGCGGTCCTGCCGCCGGGGGCGGGCCAGAGGGGTAGCGTCCCGGCGTCTGGGCCGGGTCCGGGCCGAGGAACCGTACGGCGGTGGCGGCCCCGAGGCAGGCGGCGACGCGCAGCATCGCCCGGCGCCCCGGATACATCTGATCCTTTTTCATGACTAATAGCTCGCACGGCCGCAGGCCCCGGAGCCCGACCCACACCGGCGGCGGGGGCCGAAGTACCCGATGGGACGAGCCGGTCCGTGCCCGAAGGTGATCGCCACCGGCCCGGAGACGCCACTTGGCGTACGGCGCCTTTCGTCACAGCCGCAGCTGAGCCATCATGAGCCGCCATCAGCCGACAGTCGTCTGCGGAGGTATCAGTCATGGCCGGACTGCGGATGGGACAGGGCGTACTGCGCCGCAAGCCCATCGAACAGGTTGAAGAGGGCGACGCGAGCGAGCAACTGACCAGAACTCTCGGCCTCTGGCAGCTCACCGCGATCGGCGTCGGCGGCATCATCGGCGCCGGCATCTTCACTCTCGCCGGTACGGTCGCGAACGGCACGGCGGGCCCCGCCGTCCTCATCTCCTTCCTCATCGCGGGTGTGGCGAGCGCGGCCGCCGCCTTCTCGTACGCCGAGTTCGCGGGGATGATCCCGAAGGCCGGTTCGGCGTACACCTACGGCTATGTGGTCCTCGGTGAGCTCGCGGGCTGGTTCATCGGCTGGGACCTGCTGCTGGAGTACACGGCGATCGTCGCGGTGGTGGCGATCGGCATCTCCGGCTACTTCAACTTCCTGCTGGAGGACCTGGGCGCCGAGCTGCCCACCTGGATGCTGGGCGCGCCCGGCACCGGCAGCGGCCACAAGGTCGATCTGTTCGCGGCCGTGCTGTGCCTGTTCATCGCGTACCTGCTGACGCTGGGCATCAAGAGCGCGGCGCGCTTCGAGACGGTCGTGGTGGTGCTGAAGGTCCTCGTCGTGCTCGTCGTGATCGCGGTCGGTTTCTTCCACATCAACACCAGCAACTACAGCCCCTTCTTCCCCTTCGGGGTCGGTGGGGCCTTCACCGGGGCGGCGACGGTGTTCTTCGCGGTCTTCGGGTACGACGCCATGTCGACGGCGGCCGAGGAGTCCAAGGACGCGCAGCGGCACATGCCGAAGGCGATCATGTACTCGCTCGCGATCTCGATGGTGCTGTACGTGCTGGCCACCCTGGTGCTGACCGGCATGCAGAACTACAAGGAGGTCGACCCGGAGAGCGGTTTCTCGACGGCCTTCCAGTCGGTGGGGCTCGACGCGCTCGCGGATGTGATCGCGGTGGGCGCCATCATCGGCATCCTCACCGTGATGTTCACCTTCATGCTGGGTGTCACGCGGGTGTGGTTCTCGATGAGCCGCGACGGGCTGCTGCCGCACTGGTTCGCCAAGACCCACCCGACCCGGCATGTGCCGGTCCGGGTGACGTGGATCGTGGGGGTCGCGTCGGCGCTGATCGCCGGATTCCTGCCGATCGGCGAGGCGGCCGAACTGACCAACATCGGGATCCTGTTGGCCTTCGCCGTGGTGTGCACCGCCGTGATCGTGCTGCGCTACCGGCAGCCGGACCTGCCGCGCAGCTTCCGCACCCCCGGGATGCCGGTGGTACCGGCGATCGGGGTGGTGTCCTCGATCTGGCTGATCACCTACCTGGCGGTGGAAACGTGGCTCCGCTTCGCCGTGTGGTTCGCGCTCGGCCTGATCATCTACTTCGCCTACTCGTACCGGAAGTCGGCGCTGGCGAAGTCACCGCCGCCCGCGGTGGAACCGGGCGGCAAGGAGTAAGGCGGGCGCTCTGCCCTGCGGGCTGTTCAATCGTCGGAGGGGCTCCATAGGAGCCCGTAGGGCGTCCGGGGGGCTGGGGGCTGGGGGCTTGCCCCCAGTTCGGGAAGGGGCGGGTAGGGGAAAAGCTCCGCAGGACACGGTCGGCCGGGGCTACTGCCCCATGACCAAGCCCCCCTTGCCCGCGCCGCGGCTCAGCACCACCTTCCGGATCCGGTCCCGTACGGCCGAGTGATCCGCGCCCCCCGCGATCGCCGCGTTGAGATTCACCACCCGCCCCGCATCCGTGTCGAACCACTGCGGAATGAACTCCGCCTTGCGCACCACCCACCGCTCCCCCGCCCGCTCCGGCGGAGCGAAGGTGAAGCGGCCGATCGTGCCCTGGTTGCCGCGTGGGTCGTGCGCGCCCGAGTGGTTGACCATGGGACCGGCGATCTGGTCGCCCATGCCGTAGATGACCCAGGTGCCGTTGACCTTCTCGTACGCCTGCGGGACGTGCGCGTGCGTACCGAGGATCAGATCGATGTCGGGACGGTCGTCCGTCTTCGACGCGGTCAGCGCCTTGCCGAGCCGCAACTGCTGGTCGTCCGGCGCGTCCTGCCACTCCGTGCCCCAGTGCAGCGAGACGACGACCACGTCGGCGCCCGCCTTCCGCGCCGCCCGCGCGTCGGCGACGATCTTCTCCTGGTCGATGAGGTTCACCGCCCACGGCCGCCCCTCCGGCAGCGGGTAGCCGTTCGTGCCGTACGTGTACGCGAGCTGCGCGACCTTCGCGGTCCCGCCCTTCAGCCAGGCCGGTTCCCGCGCCTCGGCCTCCGTCCGGGCCGAGCCCACGTGCTTGACGCCCGCCTTGTCGAGCGCGCCGAGCGTCCGGTCGATCCCGTCGACTCCCGCGTCCAGGCTGTGGTTGGAGGCGGTGGAGCAGGAGTCGTAGCCCGTGCTGCTCAGCCCCTTGGCGACCTCGGGAGGTGACTTGAAGTTGGGGTAGCCGGTGTACGGGCCGCCGTCCGCGCCGTACACCGTCTCCATGTGACAGATCGCGAGGTCCGCCTCGGAGACGACCGACTTGACGCCCACGAGCATCGGCGCGAAGTCGTAACCGTTGCCGCCGGCGTCCGCCTGGGCCTGTCGGATGACCGACGCGTGCGGCAGTACGTCGCCCGATGCGACCAGGGTGAAGCCCCGCTGCTCGCCGTCCGAGCCGCCCGCAGCCGCCGGGTCCGGCACGGGCGTCGCGGTCGGCAGTCCGGAGCATGCGGTGACGCTCCCGATCAGCAGCGCGGCCATGGCCGACACCCCTTGCAGCTTTCGTTTCACCATCAGACCGACTTTCAGCTTGTATGACTTTTGCTGAAATGAATCCATACGGGGGACTTCGGGAAGTCAAGGGACACGGCCGTTCCCGTCACCGGAACGGACGCGCGGTCGCGACCGTTCGTCGCGCCATTCGTCGCACCGTTCGACCGCTCACCGCACGGCCCCTGCCGCCCGTTCGGCCGCCGCCTCCCGCACCGCCGCGCATCGGGCGGGCGGCGGATATCTTCGCCGCCGTCCGGCCATCGGCCACCCGGTCTCCCGAAGGGGCGTCAACGGTGACTTCCTCCGCTTCCCCGCTCAAGCAGCACACCGACGAACGAGCCATCGCCGACCTCCAGCGCGAGCACGGCAGGGCACTGTTCGGCTTCCTCCTGGGCCTCACGTACGGGGACAGCCAGCGCGCGGAGGATCTCCTCCAGGAGACTCTGGTACGGGCGTGGCAGCACCCGGAGGCGCTGGCGAGCGACCACGACTCGATGCGCCCCTGGCTCTTCACGGTGGGCCGCAGGCTCGCGATCGACGCCACGCGTGCCCGCCGCGCCCGGCCGCACGAGGTCGGCGACGACGTACTGGAACAGTCCGCGCTCCCCGACGACCACGTGGAACGCTCAGTGACCGCGCTCGACGTACGGGAGGCCGTCAGGGCGCTGCGCGGGGAGCACCGCGAGGTGCTGACGCAGGTCTACTTCCGCGGCCGGTCCGTGGCGGAGGCGTCCGAGGTACTCGGCATACCTGCGGGAACGGTCAAGTCCCGTACGTACTATGCTCTGCGCGCCCTGCGAAAGGTGCTTCCCGGGTACGGTCGCGACGCCGCCTGAGGCACCCTCGTCCCACCCGCCCCGCAGGACAAAATCTTCACCTCCGTACCCGTGCAGAGCAGGCCGATTTCGAAACCTCAGCGTCAAGTTGAGTAAAGACGGCACGCTGTGCGTCTCTGAGAGTGAAGGCTCGGCGGTGCCCCGAAGAAACAGAAGAGATCCGTCCGGGAGAAGGTGGAGTGCTGTGCTGCCCGAGAGTACGAATGGCACCAGCGGAGACAGGCTCGCGGTACCGATGGCTTGGCTGTACGCCGAGTACATCGCCGACGAGCTGCTCCGCACGGGCAATCTGATTCCGCCCGGCACGATCGAGTTCCGGGCGGGCCGGGAGACCCTGGCGCTGACCATCTATCTGTCCGACAGCTCGGACGAGCTGTCCGGCATCCGTGTCGTCTCCAGCCTCGACGAGTGGCTCTCGCTCACCACGTACGGTCACCCGTGGGAGACGTGGGTACGGGAAAGGCTCGCCGACCGCACCGCCACCGACCGCCGCCGGGAAGAAGCCAGTCCGGACCTCGAACTGGCCCTGGCCTCATGGCGATGGCTCAGCGGGACGGAACTCCTCGCCGCCGACCTCGGCGGCGCGATCCCCTCGCACCAGGCGGCGGATCTCGGCGTGGACGAGAGCGAGCAGGTGTGGACCCCGGCGTGGCAGCTGGGCCTGCCGCTCGGTCATCTCGCCATCCACCTCTTCTGATCACGGTCTCGTTCCCGGTCGCGTCCGGCGGGCGCCGACGGGTGCACTCCCGCGCGGTACTTGGGAAACCGCAGCGTGATCTTCATGCCCGCGCCCACGCCCGTCTCGATCACGAGGCCGTGGTCGTCCCCGTACACCTGGCGCAGCCGGTCGTCGACGTTCGACAGGCCGATGCCGGACGATGTGGTGTGCTCTCCCGCCAGGATCTGCCGCAGCCGTCCGGGATCCATGCCGACCCCGTTGTCCTCGATGACGACCACAGCCTCCGCACCGGCGTCCTGAGCGGCGATGGTCACCTTGAACTCGTCCCTGGAGTCCTCGAGGCCGTGCTTGACGGCGTTCTCCACGAGCGGCTGGAGACAGAGGAACGGCAGCGCGACGGGCAGCACCTCGGGGGCGACCTGAAGGGTTACCTTGAGGCGGTCGCCGAAGCGGGCCCCTGCCAGCGCCAGGTACTGCTCGATGGAGCGCAGCTCGTCGGCGAGGTTGGTGAAGTCGCCGTGCCGGCGGAAGGAGTAGCGGGTGAAGTCCGCGAATTCCAGGAGCAGTTCGCGGGCACGCTCGGGGTCCGTACGGACGAACGACGCGATCGCGGCGAGCGAGTTGAAGATGAAGTGCGGCGATATCTGGGCGCGCAGGGCGCGGATCTCCGCCTCCACGATCCGGGTGCGCGAGCGGTCGAGCTCGGCCAGCTCCAGTTGTACGGACACCCAGCGGGCCACCTCGGTGGCCGCCCGGACCAGCACCGCCGACTCCCGTGATCCGTACGCGACGAGCGCGCCCAGCACACCCTCCTCGCCGGTCAGCGGCGCGATCACGACCCACCGCAGGGGGCACTGAAGGTCGTCGCAGTCGCTGCGTACGCTCTGGCTGCGCCCGGAGTCGAGCATTTCGCGTACGCGGCGCATCACCAGCTCCCTGTGGTGATCGCCGCCGGGCCCGTCCCACGCGAGCACGCTCTCGCGGTCGGTGAGGCACAGCGCTTCGGTGCCGAGCAGGGAGCGCAGTCGGCGGGCGGCCTTGCGGGCGGTGTCCTCGGTGAGGCCGGCGCGCAGCGGGGGCGCGGCGAGCGAGGCGGTGTGCAGGGTGTGGAAGGTGGCGCGCTCGACGGGCGTACCGAGGTCGAGGTCCTCGCCGCGGCCGTGGCGGGCGGTGACGCGGCCCAGGACGATGCCGGCGGCAAGGAGTACGGCGCCCGCGGCGGCCAGCGACGCGATTTCCATCCCGGTCATCGTTCCACTCCCATGAGGTCCTCCGGCAGGTGCAGCCGGGCCAGGGTGGCGGCGGTCCCGGCAGGTACGCGCTCACGCGTCGCCAGCGACACCAGCACCATCGTCAGGAAACCGAGCGGCACCGACCAGACCGCGGGCCACGCCAGCAGCGAGTGCGCCCAGCCGTCCGCCGGCAGTCCCGCCCTGGTCGCCATCACCGCGGTCAGCGCCGCCCCGCCGCCGATGACGAGCCCGGCCACCGCGCCCGGCGGCGTGAGCCCCCGCCACCAGATGCCGAGCACGAGCAGCGGGCAGAAGGAGGAGGCGGACACGGCGAAGGCGAGACCGACCGCGTCGGCGACCGGCACATTGACCGTCACGATGCTCAAGCCGAGGGGCACGGCCATCGCGAGGACGGTGGCGAGCCTGAAGTGCCGTACGCCCCGGGACGGGAGGACGTCCTGGGTGAGGACGCCCGCCACCGACATGGTCAGCCCCGACGCCGTGGACAGGAACGCCGCGAACGCCCCGCCCGCGAGCAGCGCCCCGAGGAGGTCGCCGACGACGCCGCCGATCATCCGGTCGGGGAGAACGAGAACGGCGGCGTCGGCCTCGCCGGTCAGGGACAACTCCGGGGCGTAGATCCGGCCGAGCGCGCCGTACACCGGGGGCAGCAGGTAGAAGGCACCGATCAGGCCGAGGACGACGAGGGTGGTGCGGCGGGCGGCGGTGCCGTTGGGGCTCGTGTAGAAGCGCACAGCGACGTGCGGCAGGCCCATGGTGCCGAGGAAGGTGGCGAGGATCAGTCCGTACGTCGCGTACAGCGGATGCTCCTCGCGGCTGCTGGCCAGCGGCTGGGACCAGCTGGACGCACCCGTCCGTTCGGCGCCCGCCTTCTCGGGGACCTGGGCGTGCGCGGGAAAGCCCAGCTCCGTTCCCGCGCCGATGCGGTGGAGGCCCGCGTCGAGGGCGACCGGTTCGCGGTCGTGGCGGCGGTCGTCGACGGTCCCGGTCACGGTGACGCGCAGCGGCCGGGCGAGGTCGATGCGTACGGTGTCGTCGATCGTCACGACCGTGTGCTCGCGGAAGGTCGCGGGCTCCGCGAACCGGGCGCGCGGCGCGTCGTCCCCCAGCCACGCGACGACGAGGAACAGGGCGGGAACGAGCAGTGCGGTGAGCTTGAGCCAGTACTGGAATGCCTGCACGAAGGTGATGCTGCGCATCCCGCCCGCCGCCACCGCCCCCGTCACGACGAGCGCCACGACGAGGCCGCCGACCCAGTCGGGAGCGCCGGTGAGTATCTCCAGAGTCAGGCCCGCGCCCTGGAGCTGGGGCAGCAGATAGAGCCACCCGATGCCGACGACGAAGAGGCTGGCGAGCCTGCGGACCTGCGGCGATTCGAGCCGGGCCTCGGCGAAGTCGGAGAGGGTGTACGCCCCTGAGCGGCGCAGTGGGGCCGCGACGAGGACGAGGAGGACGAGATACCCGGCGGTGTAGCCGACCGGGTACCAGAGCATTTCGGGGCCTTGTAGGAGAACAAGACCGGCGACGCCGAGGAACGAAGCTGCGGAGAGGTATTCGCCACTGATGGCGGCGGCGTTCAGGCCCGGCTTGACGCTGCGGGAGGCGACGTAGAAGTCGGAGGTGGTCCGGGATATGCGCAGGCCGAGCCCGCCGATGAGCACGGTGGCGAGCACGACGACGGTGACGGCGGCTACGGCGTACGCCTGGTTCACAGTGCGGTCAGCGCCCTTCGACGAGCTTGCTGAACGCGCGCTCGTTGCGCTCCGCGCGCCGGACGTACCAGCGGGCGATCAGCCACATGACCGGGTAGACCGCCACGCCGAGCACGGCCCAGACGAAGGGCGCGGGCGACGGCAGGTCGGAGGCGGAGAAGACTTCCGGGAGCGAGAACAGCAGCGGCAGCGAGCCGACGAGCAGCACGAGTGCGCCCAGCGAGATCAGCGCCGTTCGCAGCTGGCTGCGCATCAGGGAGCGTACGTACGTCGCACCCAGGGTCGTCTGCTCGGAGATCTCGGAGCGCGCCGGGGCATGTCCGGGGGGACGCCGGGCGCTGCGGGGAACGCCGGTGACGGTTTCGCGGCGGGGCGGCGGCTGATCCGGGGACGGCTGATCCGGGAGCGGCTGATCTGCGGACATCGGCGCGAGTCTACGCAGCGGTGATTACGGTCGGTAGGGTCAACGGGAGGGCTTTTGGCCGCTTCGGCCGCAGTCGTTCAGCGCGAATTCCAGCTCGACGTACGATTCCTCGGCCCTGCGGAAGGCGATCTCCAGCGCGGCGGCGGTGCGCGGGCCCGCGATGCTCTGTGCGGACTCCCGCACCTCGTCCAGCACATCGGCCCAGCGGCCTGCCGCGCTCTTGACCCTGGTCAGCAGCGCTTCGAGGTCGCGCGCGTCGGACGGCCGGGTCGGCGGCAGGCCGCGGAGTTCCTCCAGCAGCGCGTCGAGTTCGGACATCCGGGCTCCTTGTGACGGGTGGCCCGACCGAGCGTAGGCGGTGCGCGGGGGCCGTACGGCCGTCGGCGGATCAGGTGCGGCAGGCGGCAGCTGTACGGCGCTGAACGGCGGCCCGCGCCAGGTCAGCGGTCGGCGTTGGGGCGTCAGCCGCGTGCCCGGCGCATCAGCAGGTCGCGGAGCTCGCGCGCGTGCCGGCGGCTCACCGCGAGCTCGGCATCGCCGACGCGTACGGTCGTCGCCCCCGCGTCCAGCCGCAGTTCGTCGATGCGGCCGAGGGCGACGAGGTGGCGCCGGTGGATCCGGACGAAGCCGCGGGCAGCCCAGCGCTCTTCCAGGGTGGAGAGCGGGATGCGGACGAGGTGGCTGCCGGCGGGCGTGTGGAGGCGGGCGTAGTCGCCCTGCGCCTCGACGTACGCGATGTCGTCGATCGGGATGAAGCGGGTGACGCCGCCCAGTTCGACGGGGATCTGGTCGGCGGCGGTCTGCGGGTGCACGGTCGTGGGTGACGCCGTTGCGGGGGCCGGGTGTGCGTCGACCTGGTCGCAGACGCGGCGTACGGCTTCGGCGAGGCGTTCACGGCGTACCGGCTTGAGAACGTAGTCGACGGCCTTCAGGTCGAAGGCCTGGACGGCGAAGCCCTCGTGGGCGGTGACGAAGACGATGAGCGGCGGGCGGGCGAAACCGGCGAGGAGTCTGGCTACGTCGAGGCCGGTGAGTCCGGCCATGTGGATGTCGAGGAAGACGACGTCGATGGCGTCGTCGCCGTCCGGTCCCGCGTCGAGTGCGCGGTTGATCCGGCGGAGCGTCTCGGTGGCGTCGGTGGCCCCTTCGGCGCTGCTGACCCGGGGGTCGGCGCGCAGCAGGTAGAGGAGTTCCTCCAGCGCCGGTCGTTCGTCGTCGACAGCCAGTGCACGCAGCATGGTCCGGAGTGTAGGAGCAGGTCGGGTGACCTGGACATACGGGTCCGGTTCGCGACTGCCTTCAGACGCCGTCGGGACCCGCCGCCAGGTCGTCGGCCGAGAACAGTGCGAGCAGCGCGGCGGCGTCGGCCACTTCGAGGTAGGCGGTGCGGCACAGGTCGCACTGTCCGAGGTGGGAGGCGACCTCCGCGTCCTCGGCGGCCGGCAGGGCGTCGAGGACGTACGCGCCCAGCAGCAGCTCCACGTGCCCACCTGTCACCCGCACATTCTGCCTCTTCGCGTGAGCAGAAACCCCATGGATTGCGTACCTGAGGATGACCGGTCGGTTACCCCACGAACCACGCGAGACCCTAGGAATTGCCCCATGAGCACGAACCAGCGGCATCGGGACGTCGGAGCGTACGCGCTCGGCGTCCTCGATCCAGCCGATTCGTTCCGCTTCGAGGAACATCTGGCCGACTGCGCGACGTGCGCCGTGCGGCTCAGCGAGTTCGCCGCGCTCGAGTCGACGCTGGCCGCGTACGCCCATCCCGGCGCGGGCGCCGACGTACTGCTGGCCGAGCGGCCCACGCCCGGGCTGCTGGACCGGCTGCTCGAGAGGGTGGAGGCCGGGCGCCGGCAGCGCGGCAGGCGCCGGATGCGGCTGGTCGCCGCGGCGGCTGCGCTGATCATCGCCGGTCCGGCGGCGGCGCTGGCTCTTCAGCCGGGGGCCGCCGGGGGCGATGGCGACGGCACGGTGCAGCGGTACGCCGCCACCGACCCGGCCTCCGGCGTCTGGGCGTCGGTCGCGCTGAGGGAGCGCGGCTGGGGGTCGGGGGTGGGGGTCGAACTCGCCCGGGTCAAAGGGCCGCTGACCTGCGAGTTGATCGCCGTCGGCAAGGACGGTGAGGAGCAGACGGTCACGACCTGGGCGGTACCGGAGGGCGGTTACGGCATGCCGGGCGTCGAGGGCCACGAGGAACCGCTGCGCACGGAGGGAGGCGCGGCACTGCGCGGCGCCGAGATCGACCGCTTCGAGGTCCGCACGCTGGACGGAAGGCGCCTGGTCACGATCGAGGCGTAACGCGCGGGGCGCGGGGCGCGGGGCACGAGGCACGAGGCACGAGGCACGGTTGCGCGGCCTCCGGCCTCGCTTGTCCTCAATCGCCGGACGGGCTGTATGCGCGCGGCGGAAGGATTACGCCCGCGCGGAACGCAGGCCGTCGTGCAGGCCCGGACACACGACGCCGCGCCGGGCGTGTGGCGGCCGCGCGAGGCGGCCGGCGATGCTCGGCCCGACGCACATGGCCCAGCCACGGACGCACGGCGAGCGTACCGAACGCACGATGCCCGTGCGGGGCGCACGGTGCTGCGCCCGACGGCTGGTGCCCGTACCGGACAACCGTCCCCGTGCGAACTGTGCGCACTCACACGCCATGGCGCCCGCGCCCACCGGTGCTACTTGAGCAGCCGCGACAGCCTGCGGTCCGCCAGCGGCTTGCCGCCCGTCTGGCAGGTGGGGCAGTACTGCAACGACGAGTCGCTGAACGACACTTCTCGGATGGTGTCGCCGCAGACCGGGCAGGGCTCCCCCGTCCGGCCGTGGACCCGTAGCCCGCTCTTCTTCTCCGCCTTCAGCCGCCCCGCCGCGACCCCGCGTGTGCGCTCGACGGCCTCGGCAAGGGTGGCGCGCAGCGCCTCGTACAGGACGGTGATCTCGTCCTCGGACAGGTTCGCGACGGGCTTGAAGGGGGACATCTTCGCCGCGTGCAGAATCTCGTCGCTGTACGCGTTGCCGATCCCGGCGATCAGGCTCTGGTCGCGCAACGCGCCCTTGAGCTGGCGCCGTTCCCCGTGCAGCAGCTCCGCGAACCGGTCGCGCCCGAAGTCGTCGGCCAGCGGATCGGGGCCCAGGCGGGCGATGCCCGGCACGTCTGCCGGGTCGCGTACGACGTACACGGCGAGGCTCTTCTTCGTGCCGGCCTCCGTGAGGTCGAAGCCCGCGCCGTCCGCCAGGGCGACGCGCAGCGCGAGCGGCCCCTTGCCCGGGCGCGGCGGTTCGGCCGGCAGGTCGTCCTTCCAGCGGAGCCAGCCGGCCCGGGCGAGGTGGGTGACCAGGTGCAGGCCGCCGCCCGCACTGATGTCGAGGACTGCGATGTCCAAAAACTTGCCGTGCCGGCCGACGGCGGTGACCGCGGCACCCTCCAGCGCCGAGGGCGGCGGGTCGTACGTCTTGAGGACACTGACCGCGACCGGGACGACCCGTGCGATCTCCCGGCGGACCAGGTGCTCGTCGAGGAATTCCCTCAGCGCTTCGACTTCCGGCAGCTCAGGCATGTTCCCAGCCTGCCTCAGCCCGTGGCGGCCCGCAGCAGGGCTGACAGCTCTTCGGTCATGCTCCCGGCCAGCCGGTCCAGGTCGGGGACCGCCTTGGCGTCCGCGACGAGACCGACGTGCACCTGGCCGCCGTACGTCGTCAGGGCGACGGCCAGGGACTGGCCGCGGGCCAGCGGGGCCATCGGGTAGATCGCGCTCAGCGGGCTGCCGCCCAGTGAGAGAGTGGAGCGGGGCAGCGGCACGCTCGTGACGAGTACGTCGAAGAGCATGCGGGCCGCGTTGCCCGCGATCGGGGCGCCGAACCGGTGGGCGAGCGGCGGGAGGTGGTCGGCGAGTACGGCGACCGCTCCGGCGCCGCGCCCCGGCCCCTCGGCCTTGTTGCGGTCCATGGCCCGGCGCACCGAGGCCAGCCGCGCCCAGGCGTCGGACTCGGAGACGGGCAGGCCCACGAGGTACGCCGAGAGTTTGTTGCCGGAGGCGGAGGCCGCGCCGCTCCCGGGGCGGCGCCGGGACACCGGCACCAGGGCGCGCGGGTCGGCGCCGGGCAGCTGTTCGCCGCGCTCCAGCATCCACCGGCGCAGACCGCCGGCGACGACGGCGAGCAGCACATCGTTCGCTGTCCCGCCGGCCACCCTGCGGATCTTGAGTACGTCGTCGAGGGCGAGCACGGCGGTGCCGAGCCGCCGCGTGCCGCTGGACCCCGCCGCGAAGGCACTCGCCCCCCACAGGTCGAACCTGCTGGCCCGCATCACGGACGCGCCGATGCCGACCGCCCGGCCCACCTCCTCGAGCCGGTCGCGGGCGAAGCCCACCACCTGGTGCGGTCCCGGCAGCCACGACCGGGGCGGCACGCTGCGCTCGCGCCTGGCGCCGGCCGCTCCGGCGCCCGCGATCTGGTCGAAGATGCCGGCGCCGATGGCGACGGCACGCATGCCGTCGGCGAGGGCGTGGTGCAGCTTGACCAGTACGGCGAACGTGCCCGACTCCGCGGCGGTCAGGACGTACATCTCCCAGGGCGGCAGGCCCCGTTCGAGCGGCTGTTCCATCAGTTCCCCGGCGATGTGGGTGGCGTGGGCCGCGAAGTCGCCGTCGGGGAGCCTGATCTGCCGGACGTGGCGGCGCACGTCGAAGTCCTTGGCCGCGGACCAGGCCGCGCCGCCGATGGGCAGCAGGACGGCGCGTACGCGCATTCTCAGCCGGGGGATCGCGGCGGCCCGCTCGGCAAGCAGCTTCGCTACGGACTCCCCGTCACCCTTGCTCTCACCTCCGCCCTCGAAGAAGGCGAGCGCGCCGAGATGCATGGGATGTTCGGTGGATTCGAGGTGCCAGAACGCCAGATCAAGAGGTGCCAGAAGCTCGGTGCTCAATGAGCCCTCACGTCGTCGGAGGCCGGTGGAGAGCCGCAGTCAATCCCGAACGGTCGGTTACGGTCAAGTACGTCTGGACCACGGACCGTTACCGAACGGTACGGTCAGGAGCGCTCAAAGCCGGTCGGGAACGACAAACTCGCACCACACACACTTGCCGCTCCCCCGCGACTCCACGCCCCACACGTCAGCCAGCCGGTCCACCAGCATCAGCCCCCGCCCCGACACGCCCGCCTCCCCCGCATCCCGCCGACGCGGCAGCGCGCTGGAGCGGTCCTCGACCTCGATCCGCAGCCTGCGCTCCGCCCCGGCCAGCACGCGGGCGGTGATGACGGCCGCGCCGTCCGTGTGCATCAGCGCGTTGGTCATCAGTTCGTCGGCGGCCAGCTCGATCTCGTCCGCACGCTCCCGGGCGCCCCACGCCCGTACCGCGGCACGGACCATGTGCCGCGCCGAGCTGAGCGCCTCGGGATCGTTCTGCGCGACATGCTGCTGGAGGCGCCCGCCGGTCTGCGGCACGTCCGCGCCCGCGCGGCGCAGGAGCAGGAGCGCCACATCGTCCTCGCCGCCCCGCTCGTCGACCACTTCGCAGAGCTTGTCGGCCAGTTGCTGGAGGTCGCGCGGCCCGGTGCGGACGAGGGTGGAGAGCATCCGCATGCCGTCGTCGAGGTCGGCGCCCGGGAGCTCCACGAGCCCGTCGGTGCACAGCAGCAGCGTCTGGCCGGGGTCGAGTTCGACCGTCGTGACCGGATATTCGAGCTGTCCGAACTCCGCGGAGAGGCCGAGCGGCATGCCGCCGGCGGCGGGCAGCCTGCGGCAGGTGCCGTCGACGTGGCGCACGAGCGGGTCGATGTGCCCTGCCCGGACCAGCTGAACCACTCCGGTGGTCAGGTCGGTCTCGGCGTACGTACAGGTGGCGAAGCGGTCGGTGTCCAGCTCGTGCAGGAAGACGGAGGCGCGGGCCATCACCGTCGCGGGGGTGTGGCCCTCGGCGGCGTACGCGCGCAGCACGATGCGCAGCTGTCCCATGACGGCGGCGGCGTGCGTGTCATGGCCCTGTACGTCGCCGATGACCGCGCCGACGCGTCCGTTGGGCAGCGGGATCACGTCGTACCAGTCGCCGCCGATGTCGCGGCCGAGGCGGGCCGAGCGGTAGCGGACGGCGATCTGCGCGCCGGGGACGGAGGGGATGCGGCGCGGCAGCATGGCCTGCTGCAGGCCGGCGGCCAGGTCCTTGTCCTGCTCGAAGAGCATGGCTCGCTGGAGGGACTGGGCGATGCTGCTGCCGAGCGCGATCAGGACGTTGCGTTCGTCGGAGGTGAACCCGATCCGGTCGCCGTAGAGCAGGCCGAGCGCGCCGACCGGGCGGGCCTGGGCGATGAGCGGCAGATAGGCGGCGGAGGTGATGCCGAGCCCCCGGATGTGTGGCCACAGGACCGGATAGGAGGTGGCGAAGTCCTCCGGCGACTCGATGAAGCGGGGCGCGAGGGTACGGACCACCTCGCTCATCGGGTACTGCTCTTCGATCCGGGTGTAGCGGGTGCCGGGCACGAAGGAGCCGTCGGGGCCGTCGGCGACGAGATGGATGCGGCCCGCCTCGACCAGCCCCATCACGAGGCTGGTGGCCCCGAGATTCTCCAGGCCCTGCGAGTCGTTGAGTACGTCGATGACGTCCTTGACGGTGCGCGCGTGGGCGAGGGCGGCCGTGGTGCCCTGGACCACGCTCGTCCTGCGGCGGCGCTCCGCGTCGTGTTCGAGCCGGTCGGTGGAGTCGGCGAGCTCCTGGGTGGCGTCGCGGACGACGCCGATGATGCGGCGCGGCCTGCCGGTGGCGTCGCGGCGTACGCAGCCCTGGGTGTGGGTCCAGCGCAGGGTGCCGTCGCGGCGGCGGATACGGAAGTAGGCGCCGTACGTGGCACTGCCGTTCTTCAGCGCCTGGGAGACCAGGGCGTCGAGGCGGGCGCCCTCGGCGGGCGGCACGCGGACCCCGAGATCCTCCGGACGGCCGGAGTATTCGTCAGGGGGCGTGTCGAAAACGGCGAGGGCGGACGCGTCCATCCGCATGAGGCCGCTGTCGAGATCCCAGTCGAAGCCGCCGAGGCCGAGCTCGGGCCCGTACACCTCGAAAAAGCAGCACGCCACACCCCCTTTCCGCTCCCAGCAGCGGCAGTCCTCCGCCGCCTCGCCGCCCCCTGCGCCCGCGTCCATGGGGCCACGCTAGGGGCAGCGTGGGACGCGCGCATGCGGGACAGTGCGGGGATCTTGGGCGCGCCGTTGAACATGGAAGCCATTTTCATATAGTGTGGCGCTGAGCCCGCGCACCCGGTAGGAGCCGCCTGGCGGCGTGGGCCCACGAGCCCCGGGGTGGGCAGTGGTCGCAGCCACGGCACTGTCCACCCCGGAAAGACGCCCACCCTGCCGGGCGCGGTGCACGCGGGTCTGCCCACGGCGTACCAGGCGATCCTCACCGCACGCGGCGGGCCTCCAGGGGGGCGGCTCTCAGCCGTTCCTCGGTCTCGCGCGGCAGGTGCGGGGTGTGGTTGACCAGCCGGGCCGAGTTCCCGACGACGGCGATGCTGCTGGTGTTGTGCAGCAGTGCGGCGAGGACGGGGTTCATGGTCCCTCCGGCGCCGGCGAGCAGACCGAGCAGGTTGACGCCGATCGCCAGGCCGTAGTTCTGGCGTACGACGCGCAGCGTGTGGCGGCTGAGTTCGACGACGGCGGCGACCTGTCGCAGGTCGTTCCCGGCGAGAGCGATGTCGGCTGTCTCCAGCGCCACGTGCGAGGAGTGCTCACCCATGGTGATCCCCACATCGGCCAGGGCGAGGGCGGGGGCGTCGTTGGTACCGTCGCCGACCATCGCCACCGTGTGGCCCTCGGCCTGGAGGTCGCGGATCAGCTGGAGCTTGCCTTCCGGGAGCGCGTGCGCGTGCACTTCGGTGATGCCGAGTGCGTCGGCGACGACCTGCGCGGTCTCCGGCGCGTCCCCGGTGAGCAGCACCAGACGCGACACACCGAGGTCCCGCAGCTGTCCGATGACGGTTTCGGCGCCGGCCCGTACGGCGTCGGACACGCCGAGCATGCCGATCAGATCGTCGTCGTGGGCCAGGCAGATGACCGTCTCGCCGCCGCCCCGCAGCCGTTCGGTCCAGCCCTGCGCCTCATCGGTCAGCTCGACGCCGTGCTGCCGCAGCAGAGCCGGGCTGCCGACCAGCAGGCGCGTACCGTCCAGCTCGGCCCGCATGCCCATCCCGAGAACGACCTCGCAGGCCTGGTGGATGGGAACGTGCAAATGCTGTTCCTCGGTACGGGCGACGATGGCCTGGGCGAGCGGGTGCCTGGCGTGCAGTTCCCCGGACGCGGCCAGGCTCAGTACCTCGTCGGCGCTGAACCTGTCGCTGAGGGTGACCACGCTGGTGACCAGGGGCCGCCCGAAGGTCAGCGTGCCCGTTTTGTCGAACACGACTGCTGTGACCCGTCCGACGCCCTCCAGGTGCGTTCCGCCCTTGATGAGCGTTCCCCGGCGCGCTCCGTTGCCGATGGCCGCGCTGATGGCCGTCGGCGTGGCCAGACCGGCCGCGCACGGGCAGGCGATCAGCAGCATGGTCATCGCGCGTCTCGCGTCGCGCGTGAAGACGTACGTGAGAGCCGCCAGCGCGAAGGACACGGGAACGAAGCGCTGGGTGAAGCGGGTGGCGACCGTCTGGATCGGCGCCCGGTCCGCCTGGGCCTCTTCGACGCGGCTGATGATCCTGCCGACCGTGGTGTCCGGCCCGACATAGGTGGCGCGGACGTGGAGCGAACCGGAGGTGACGATGGTGCCTGCGTAGACGTGGGAGCCGGTACGGGCGTACACGGGCAGGGCCTCGCCGGTGACGGCCGCCTGGTCCACCAGGGCCTCGCCCGAGACCACGTGTCCGTCGACCGGGATCCGGTGGTGTTCGTACACGGAGACCACGTCGAACGGCTCGACGTCCTCCAGTGCGACCTCGACCTCGACTCCCTCCCGTACGAGCCAGACACGCTCCTCGCCGATGGTGAGCAGTTCCTCGATGGCACGGCGGGTGCGGCGCAGGGTCAGGGTCTGGAGGAACTCGCCGATGTTCAGGAGCCACAGCACGGTGAGGGCCACGACGTTCTCGCGCAGCACCAGTGAGATGACCGTGGCGGCGGTGACGAGGGTGTCCGTCCCCGGAGAACTCCGGCCGCGCAGCGAACGCAGGGCGCCCCGGAAGAAGGGGAGGCCGGTGAAGAGCGTGACCGCGCCGAGGAAGCCCGAGGAGCCGAGGGTGATCCGTGGTCTGCGCAGCAGGCGGCGCAGCGCGACGAGCGCGAGGACCGCGCCTCCGACGACCAGCCGTGCGACCTCGCCGGTGGACGAGTCAGGTACCGACCGGGTGGGCGTGGCCGGTGCGGACGCGGGTGGGGGTTCTTCGAGCGCGGCCACCAGACGCTCGACGTCCAGGCGGTCCGGCTCGACCCAGATCACGACGCTGCCGGTACGCGGGAAGATCCGCAGCGCGCGGAAGCCGCTGATGCCGGTCAGGCGTTCGTCGACGAGTCCCGCGCTGCCGGGGCGGGCTCGTACCCAGGGAACGGTCAGCCGCGCCCGGCCGGCGGCCACGGAGCACACGACCACGGCCGACATGTCAGTGCTCGTGTCCGTGGTCGTGGTTGTCAACCTTGACCGCCGAGGGCGGCGGGACTTCTTCGCCCAGGCTGGTCCGGGCCTCCGCGAGCATGTCCCCGGCCTTGAGACGGGCCTCTTCGGCCGCCGAGGCCACCCAGCGGCCGGCGACGATGCTGTTCGCGATGCCGCCCACCAGGGCTTTGCGGGCGACGGGTTTCGCGTCGGGAAGCCGCTTGGACGCTCCTCGGATGATCAGACCGCCGACCACTCCGGAGACCGCGTAGTGCGCGAGCCGGCCGGCTGCGGCGCCGGCGAAAGCGAGGGGATGCATGAACGTCTCCTTCCGTCTGTGCCCGAAGGGGGCGCGCGACGGACCTCTCTTCAAGTCTGCGCCCGCCCGGTGGACCGGAGCCAGCGGAAGCTTCCCGGGAACGAAGACTTGAACGCGTTCAAAAGAAACCGTATGGTCATCGCGAGATTGATTTGAACAGGTTCAACTCTGGGGGTTCCGCGGTGTCCGTGCTGGTCAACCTGATCGTCATGCTCGGCATGCTCGTCGTCGTTCCCCTGGGACTGCGGCTCGTCCATTCGCCCGGGCCCAGCCGGATCCGTCGGCTGTGGCCGCTGCTCGCGGCGCCCGGGGCCGTCGCCCTGTGGCTGCCGCGCGGCGGGGTGGCGACCGCGCTCGCAGCGGTGTACGCCGCCGGAACGCTCGCTCTCGCACTGCACGCCCCGGCGCGGCTGGCCCGTACGCGCTCCCTCGCCCCGGCCGAGATCGCGGTGCTCACCGCCCTCGCGACACCGTCGGTCGCCGGGCTCGCGCTGGTCGCCGAGCGCTCGGGGCACGAACTCTTCGGCTTCGACCTCGAAATACTGGCGCTCACCGTGCCGCACTTCCACTTCGCGGGCTTCGCCGCCGCGCTGGTCGCGGGGCTCGTCAGCCGGGTGTCCCCGGGCCGCGCCGCCGGGCGGTTCGCGGCACTGAGTGTGCCGCTCGGCACGATGCTGGTTCTCGCCGGGTACTTCATCGACGACTGGGCCGAACTCGCGGGAGCGCTCGTACTGACCGCCGGCATGTGGGCGGTGGCGCTGCTGACCTGGCAGGACGTACGCGGCGACGGGCACGACCGGACGACCCGCACCCTGCTCGCCGTCTCGGCCGCCGTCCTGGTCGCGACCATGCTGCTCGCCCTCAGCTGGGCGCTCGGCGAAGCGACCGGCATCCCGCACCCCAGCCTGACCTGGATGGCCGCCACCCACGGCCTCGGCAACGCCCTCGGCTTCGCGCTCTGCGCGCTGCTGGCCTGGCAACGAATCGAACACAAGGAGACCACCGCATGAGCACCTTCACCTACCCCGAGGTCGGCGCCACCCGGCAGGACACCGACCTGCCCGCCGGTTACCACCACCTTCGCCACCGCGTGCCCGTCGGCACCGGCCGCGCCGCCTTCGAAGCGGCGGGCACGGCCGTGACCACCTGGCGGCTGCACCGGGCGTCGGGCGCACAGGTGCGGACGGACGCGGCGCGGGCCGAGCCCGGCGTGGCCGTCGAAGTCTCGCTCGGCGCCGGGCCACTGCGGTTGGCAGCCCCCTGCGAGGTGGTCTGGACGGCGTACGAGAACGACAGGACAGGCTTCGCGTACGGGACGACCGGCCGGCACCCGGAGCGCGGCGAGGAGTCGTTCGTCGTGGAGCTCGCGGACGACGGGACGGTGTGGTTCACCGTCACCGCCTTCAGCCGCCCGGCCCGCTGGTACAGCCGGCTCGCCGGACCTGTCGTGCCCGCCTGCCAGCTCTGGTACGCCCGCCGGCTCGGCAGGACCCTGCGGCGGATCGCCGCCTGAGCCTCCGGGCGCCGATACGCCGATACGCCGATAATGGGCGTAATGGAGTGGTTCACGGAGCCCGACTACTGGCTGAGCCGGCTGGTCTTCCAGCGGGCGCTGGCCGCCGTGTACCTGGTCGCCTTCCTCACGGCGGCGCTGCAGTTCCGTGCGCTCATCGGCTCCCGGGGCATCCTGCCGGTGCCCGCGTATCTGCGGCGGATGCCGTGGCGCGAGGCTCCCACGCTCTTCCGGCTCCACTACTCGGACCGCTTCTTCGCCGCGTGCGCCTGGGCGGGCGCCGCACTCGCGGCGGCGCTGGTCGCGGGCGCGGCCGACCAACTGCCGCTGTGGACCGCCATGCTGATGTGGGCGGCCCTGTGGGCGCTGTACCTGTCCATCGTCAATGTCGGGCAGACCTGGTACAGCTTCGGCTGGGAGTCCCTGCTCCTGGAGGCCGGTTTCCTCGCCGTCTTTCTCGGCAACGAACGCACCGCACCACCCGTGCTGGTGCTGTGGCTGCTGCGCTGGGTGTTGTTCCGGGTCGAGTTCGGCGCCGGGCTGATCAAAATCCGCGGCGACCGTTGCTGGCGGAAGTTGACCTGCCTGGACTTCCATCACGAGACGCAGCCGATGCCGGGCCCGCTGAGCTGGTTCTTCCACCACCTCCCGAAGCCCTTCCACCGGGTGGAGGTCGCGGCCAACCACGTGACCCAACTGCTGGTCCCCGTGCTGCTCTTCACACCGCCGCCGGTCGCGGGCGCGGCGGCCGGCCTGATGATCCTGACACAGCTGTGGCTGGTGCTCTCCGGCAACTTCGCCTGGCTGAACTGGCTGACGATCGCCCTTGCGGTGTCCGTGATCGACTTCTCGCCGTGGGTCACCTCGCCCGCCCTTCCCGCTTCCCCGCTCTGGTACGAGGTACTGGTCATCGCCGTCACCGCGCTGCTGCTCGCCCTCAGCTACCGGCCCGCGCGCAATCTGTTCTCGCGGCGCCAGGCGATGAACCGTTCGTACGATCCACTCCATCTGGTCAACGCGTACGGCGCTTTCGGGAGCATCAGCCGGGTCCGCCAGGAGATCGTCGTCGAGGGTACGGACGAACCCGTGGTGCACCGGGGCACGGTGTGGCGCGCGTACGAGTTCAAGGGCAAGCCCGGCGATCCGCACAGACTGCCGCGCCAGTTCGCGCCGTACCATCTGCGCCTCGACTGGATGATGTGGTTCGCGGCGCTCTCCCCCGCGTACGCCTACTCCTGGTTCGACCCGTTCGTCGAGCGGCTGCTGACGGGCGACCCGGCGACGCTGCGGCTGCTGCGCGTCAATCCCTTCCCCGATGCCCCGCCCACGCATGTCCGGGCCCGGGTCTACCGCTACCGCTTCACCACCTGGCGCGAACTGCGGGACACCCATGCGTGGTGGCACCGCACGCTGGTCCGCGACTTCCGGCCGCCGATGGCTCTCGCCCGCAGAGCGTCGCCCTGACAGAATCGGCCGTTCATCTGGAGTGGAATGCGGGGAGGCGGGCGGGGACCATGGCGGCGGGAGCGTTCGACGCGGCCACCGGTGACGGGCCTGAGCTCGCCGTGCCCGAGGAGCGGCGGGCCGCCGAGGTGCGGGTGGCGTTCGAGGGGCTGATGCAGATCAGGCGCCTGACGAACACAGGCACCGACGCCCCGGAGGCCGTCCCCGCGCCTTGGGAGCTCCATCAGGTCGTACGGTCCGTGGCCCTGGCCCTGGAGGCGGCCGGCATCGCCCCCTCCGCCATCAACGAGTCCGGCGCGCGCACCGCGACCGGCTACCGCGTCAGCGCGGGCGAACGCCCTGGGACGGCTCGCGTGGAGTGGCTGGGGCCGCCGGGGAGCGGCGCCGCCCAGGACGAGCAGGAGGCCCTGACCGGGTGCGCCGCCGAGCTGGGCCGCCTCGGCTGGACGGCCCTGCTGTACCGCGGGCCGCGCCGACGCCGCTTCCTGGAGGTGGAACCCCCGGCCGCACCCTGAATGTCGGCTTCCCCCTGCCGGACCGGGTCGGTCCGGCAGGGGGAAGCCGACTCATTCAGAGTTCGCTCAGTCGATTCCTGGCAGGATGTGCGGCTCCGCCAGGTCCTCTTCGTACCCCGCCAGCCTGATGGGGGCGGAGCGGGACCACACTTCGAGGCTGCCCAGTTCGTCGGGCCTTCGGCGGCGGGCTTGGCCGGCCCGTTCACCGCTTTCATGAGACCGCTTGTCCTGCTTCGTCATCTCTGGCGTCACCGCGCACTCCTCTGTGTCGCGTAACCCGTCGGACATATCGCCTCGGCCTTGGCAGGCAGCGACCGGTCGCCCGGCGGGTCAGGAAAGTTGGGGCAGTTCGGTCGCGGTGGCGCCGTTTTACTCACATTGGAGTGGCCTTGGTGAGGCTGTCCGTGCCCACCAGAGTACCCATATGAGCGCGGTTCCGCTCGATGGTTCTCGATGGGTTACGTCACCTTTCGGCCCACCGCCCTTCCTGCCCCGTTCAACCGCAGGCCCGCGCCCCGCAAACCGCACATTTGTTGCGTCGCTCACACCCCAGCGACAAGGAGCTCCAGCTCGTACAGCTGCACGTGCCCGCGAAGCGCTATCTGGCGACGGCGGAGCCGGGGCGCCCGCTGTCGCGGCAGAGCGAGCTGACGCTGGGGCTCCAGGGCGGGGCGATGACGCCCGGCGAGGCGGCCGCGTTCGCGCAGGACCCGCATGCCGAGGCAGCGGTGACGCTGCGCCAGGCGGACGACGCGGGGAAGGTCGTCGGCCTCGACGCCGGGGAGATGGAGGACTGGCGGCCGGTACTGGAAAGGGTGGCCGCAACGCACCAGTCCGGTGCGTAGGGCCCCGACGGGGGCGTCACGCACCGGACTGGTGAAGTAGCTTCCGCTTCCTACCAGTTGGCGGGGGCGTAGTCCTTGAGGAAGACGCCGAACAGGTCTTCGCCGTCCTCGCCGCGCACGATCGGGTCGTAGACGCGGGCGGCGCCGTCGATCAGGTCGAGCGGGGCGTGGAAGCCCTCCTCGGCGAGCCGCATCTTGTCCGGGTGCGGGCGCTCGTCGGTGATCCAGCCGGTGTCGACGGCGGTCATCAGGATGCCGTCGGACTCCAGCATTTCCTGGGCGCTGGTACGGGTGAGCATGTTCAGCGCGGCCTTGGCCATGTTGGTGTGCGGGTGGCCCGCGCCCTTGTAGCCGCGGCTGAAGACGCCTTCCATCGCGGAGACGTTCACGACGTACTTGCGCTTGGCGGCGGCCGCGGACATCGCCGGACGCAGCCGGCTGATCAGAATGAACGGCGCCGTCGAGTTGCACAGCTGCACTTCGAGCAGCTCGACCGGGTCGACCTCGGAAACTGTCTGGATCCAGCTGTTCGTGTCGTCCAGGTCCGGTACGAGCCCGCCCGCGTCGATCGCCGTACCCGCCTCGATCCTGGCGAGCGACGTCGAGCCCGTGACCAGCGCCAGATCGGTGACCTGCTGGGCGGTGAGGCCCTCGGGGCGGGCCGTGGGCAGAGCGAGCTGGGCGCCGGAGCCGAAGGCGCCGATGACCTCGGCGGCCGGGAGCTCACCGGCCGGCAGCGGGGCGGACTCGGCGCCGATCAGCTCGCTGTACGCGCGCGGGGAGCGGCGTACGGTCTGCGCGGCGTTGTTGATCAGGATGTCGAGCGGGCCCTCGGCCGCGACCGAGTCGGCGAGCGCGACGACCTGGGCCGGGTCGCGCAGGTCGATGCCGACGATCTTGAGGCGGTTGATCCACTCGTCGCTGTCCGGCATCGCCTTGAAGCGGCGGATCGCGTCGTTCGGGAAGCGCGTGGTGATGGTGGTGTGCGCGCCGTCGCGCAGCAGCCGCAGCGCGATGTACATGCCGATCTTCGCGCGGCCGCCGGTGAGGAGGGCGCGCTTGCCGGTCAGATCGGTGCGGGCGTCGCGGCGGGAGCGGTTCTCGGCGGCGCAGGGCCGGCAGAGCTGGTGGTAGAAGGCGTCGACCTCGACGTAACGGGTCTTGCAGATGTAGCAGGAGCGGGGGCGCTGGAGTATGCCCGCGATCTCGGCGGTGGCCGAGGAGGACGGCAGGACGCCCTGGGTCTCGTCGTCGATGCGCTCGGCGGAGCCGGTGGCGGTGGCGTGGGTGACCGCCCTGTCGTGGGCGGTCTTGGCGGCGCGGCGCTCCTGGCGGCGGCGCTGCTTCACGGTGCGGTAGATGCCGGCGGTGGCGCGGCGTACGGCAATGGCGTCGGGGTGGTCGACGTCCAGCTTGTCGAGCTCGTCGAGCACGCTCAGGCAGACGGCCATGCGGTCGGGGTCGATGCCGGGGCCGAACGTCTGGGTGGCGTCCTGGTCGTCCGGGATGTTTTCGTACGCCGCCGGACTGTCCTCTGTCACCGTCATTGCCGCTGCCGATCCTCTGTTGCTCGTGTTGCTGGCCGACGTACCGTGTGCCGGCCGCCTGCACAAGTTTGCCACGCTGAAGGAGTGACCTGGCTCCGGCCGCCGCGCGGGGCTCTTTTCCCCACCCCGCCCCTTCCCGAACTGCTGGATTTGCCCGCTAGCGGCACCATCCAGCCCCTCCGGCGTTTGAGGAGCGGGGTCTGGGGCGGAGCCCCTCACGCGGCGGAGCCGCAAAGTGTCACAGCGGGAAGGGGCGGGTCGGGGAAGGCCCCCGCTACGAGACCGGCTGGCCCTTGCCCAGGGCTATGACGCCGTTCTTCGAGACCGTGTAGAGCTGCTCGTCACGCTCCGGGTTCACCCCGATCGTCGCCCCCGGCGGTACGTCGACGTTCTTGTCCAGGATCGAGCCCCGGACCACCGCTCCCCGGCCCACTCGCACGTTGTCGTGCAGCACAGACCCCTGCACCACCGCCCCCTCCTCCACCACCACACCCGGCGAGAGCACAGACCGGGTGACCTGGCCCCCGATCACGCACCCCGCGCTGACGATCGACTCCCCCGCGATGCCGCCGGACACGAATCGGGCCGGGGGCAGCTGCCCGGGGTGGGTGTAGACCGGCCAGCGCCGGTTGTGCAGGCTGAACTGCGGCTGGGCGGAGATGAGGTCCATGTGGGCGTCGTAGTACGTGTCGAGCGTGCCGACATCGCGCCAGTAGCCGTGCTCAAGCGCCGTCTCCCCCGGCACGTGGTTGTCGTCGAAGTCGTAGACCTGCGCCACCCCGCTCTCGGTGAGCATGAGCAGGATCGAGCCACCCATGTCGTGCACCGAGCGCTCGTCCTCGGCGTCCCGGTGCAGGGCGTCGACGAGCACCTTGGCGGTGAACATGTAGTTGCCCATGGAGGCGAAGACACGCCGAGGGTCCCCCGGCAGGCCCGGCGGGTCCGCGGGCTTCTCCAGGAACCTCTCGATCCTCGTCCCGTCCGACGCGGGCGTAATGACGCCGAACGACGACGCCTCGGTCCGCGGGACGCGGATGCCGGCGACCGTGACGCCCGCGCCGCTCTCGATGTGGCGTCGCAGCATCTGCCGGGGATCCATGCGGTAGACGTGGTCGGCCCCGAAGACCGCGATGTAGTCGGGCTGCTCGTCGTGCACGAGGTTGAGGGACTGGAGGATCGCGTCGGCGCTCCCCAGGTACCAGCGCGGCCCGAGCCGCTGCTGGGCCGGGACCGGGGTGACGTAATTGCCGAGCAGGCTGGACATCCGCCAGGTGGTGGTCACATGGCGGTCCAGCGAGTGCGACTTGTACTGCGTCAGTACGCAGTTGCGCAGGATGTCGCCGTTCACCAGGTTCGACAGGACGAAGTCGACGAGCCGGTACGTGCCGCCGAACGTCACCGCCGGTTTGGCCCGGTCGGCGGTCAGTGGCATCAGCCGCTTGCCCTCCCCGCCTGCCAGTACGATCCCGAGCACCGAAGGTCCACCGCGCATCTGCGCCCCCTGCTCGTCGCTACTTGGACTTCAGAATCTCCTCGTACACCTGAACCGTGCGACGGGCCACGGCGTCCCAGCCGAACTCCCGCACGGCACGCTCCCGTCCTGCCGCGCCCATCCGCATCGCGGTGCGCCGGTCGTCGGTCAGCCGGTTGACCGCGTCGGCCAGGCCCTCCTCGAAGGCCTCGGGATCCTGCTCTTCGTACGGTACGAGCAGCCCGGTGCCGCCGTGCTCGACGACCTCGGGGATGCCGCCGACCGCCGAGGCGACGACGGGCGTGCCGCACGCCATCGCCTCCAGGTTGACGATGCCGAGCGGCTCGTACACCGACGGGCAGACGAACACCGAGGCGTGGGTGAGCAGTTGGACGACGTCCGGGCGCGGCAGCATTCGCTCGACCCAGTGCACCCCGTCACGGGTACGGCGCAGCTCACTCACGAGCTCGCGGAACTCCCGCTCGATCTCCGGGGTGTCGGGAGCGCCGGCGCACAGGACGAGCTGCGTGGCCGGGTCGAGGCGGCGGGCCGCGCGGAGCAGGTGGGGGACGCCCTTCTGCCGGGTGATCCGGCCGACGAAGAGGGCGTACGGGCGCTCCTCGTCGATTCCGATGCGATCGAGCACTTCCGTGTCCGGGTCGGGCCGGTAGAGCGAGGTGTTGATGCCGTTGTGTACGACACGCGCCCGGTCGGGGTCGAGGGCCGGGTAACTGCTCAGGATGTCGGCGCGCATGCCGTGCGAGACGGCGATGACGGCGTCGGCCGACTCGATCGCCGCGCGCTCGGCCCAGCTGGACAGGGCGTATCCGCCGCCCAGTTGCTCGGCCTTCCAGGGGCGCAGAGGCTCCAGCGAGTGCGCGGTCATGACGTGCGGGATGCCGTGCAGCAGCTTCCCGACGTGACCCGCGAGGCTGGTGTACCAGGTGTGGGAGTGGACCAGGTCGCACCCTTCGAGTGCGGCGGCCATCGACAGGTCGACGGAGAAGGCGCGCAAGGCTTCATTGGCGCCTGCGAGTACGTCGTCGAAGCGGTGGCCCGTGACACCCCCTTCGAGCGGGTCACGGGCGCCCCAGCAGTGCACTTCGATGTCGACGAGGGGCCGTAACTCCCGGGCCAGGAACTCGACATGGACCCCGGCGCCGCCGTACACGTCCGGCGGATACTCACGGGTGAGCAGTCCCACCTTCACCGCGGTCCTCCCGTCGTCACCCTCCTTTGATGGTCACTCAGATACGGGCTGTGCGGAAGACCGCTGCGGAGAGTGGTCGAATACGCAGTCGCCGCACAGGCCACCGGACGGGCAGCGGTAGTAGAGACAACAGCTGCGGCGGCGGAAGGCCGCGCCGTTCAGGGTGCCGGTGGGACGCAGGTCCGGGTGGCGGAAGAGCTCGGCGGCCAGATTCAAGGCCCGCTCCCCCACTTCGGGGCGCCCGTTCTTGCGTGCCCAGGCGTGGAGCTCGCGGGCGGCGCCGGCCAGCGCCGAACCCGCGTTGCCCCAGAGCAGCGGGCGTGAGATCCGTCCGTCCTGGCGGAACGCGTCCGCGAGGGGCAGGAGATGACCGTACTGAACCACCTCGCGGATGCGGTCGGCGGTGGCGGGCAGCGCGCGCGGCGGCGCCGCCAGCCACAGGTCGTGCGGCGACGTCAGGTCGGCGTTCCACCGCAGATCGTCCGGCGGGAGGTCGGGGAATTCGCCGTACAGCGCGGCCGCCCCCAGGGCGATCGACCACAGCCGGGCGGCGAGTCCCAGATGTGCGATGGAAGCGGCGACTCTGCGTTCAGGGGCGCCGAGCCGCGCGGCGACCTTGTCGACGCGGAACGTCAGCGGGCCCACGTCACCCGCGTAGATCCGCGCGAGCGGAACGTGAGCACCGGCACCGGCACCCGCGTCGGGTGTCCGGGTGCGCAGCGCGAAGAACCCGCCCACCGGTGCCACTTCTGCCAGGTCCATGGTTCGCCCCTTTCACCCGGGCAAGTCTCACACGCCGCTGCGCCGAGGGGCGGGGCCCCTGTGTCCACCCGTGGGAGGGGGGGTGGACCGCCGGGAGGAGGACTGCGGGGCTACTGCGTACAACGTCGGCAGTACGTCCGAATGCCTGCTCAAGGACGACGACGCGAAGGCTTTGAAGAGACATCGTGGAGTACATGAGTGCTCTCGCGACGTCCGTGCTGCTGGCGCTGGTCTCCGCTGTCGCCTATGCGGCCGGGGCCATCGTCCAGGAGCGCGTCGCGTCCACGACCCCGACCCGCCCCTACGCCCCGCTGCGCCACGGCGCGTGGTGGGCGGCCGTGGTGCTCAACGGGCTCGGCGCGCTGCTGCATGTCGGGGCTCTCTCGTACGGGCCGCTGAGTCTGGTCCAGCCGCTGGGCGCGCTGACCATCGTGTTCGCGTTGCCGATGGCGGCTGTGTTGGTACGCCGCAGGGCGGGCGCCGCTGCCTGGCGCGGCGCGATCATGGCGTCGGCCGGTCTCGCGGGCCTGCTGTCGCTGACCGGCACGGCAGACGTGCAGTCGCTGGGCGGCGGCGAGCGGCTGGCGGTGGCGCTGGTGACGTGCGGCGGGGTGGCGGTGGTGTTCCTCGTGGCGCAACGGGTGCACCGTGCCGTCGTACGCAGCATCCTGCTCGCGACGGCGGCGGGCGCCGCGTTCGGAATCGCTTCGGTGTTCACCAAGACGGTGGCTGTCGACTGGTCGTCGTCCGGCGGCCTCGGCGGCCTGACGGCAACGACCGGACTGACCGGACTGACCGGACAGCTTCCGAGCCTGCTGACGATCGCGGGGCTGGCAGCGACGGGCATGATGCTCTCCCAGGCGTCGTACCGGGGCGCCGGCCTGGCCGCCCCGCTGGCCACGGTCACCGTGGTCAACCCGGTGGTCGCGGCCGCCGTGGGCATCACGCTCTTCGGCGAGCACTTCAGGTACGGCGCGACGGGTACCGCCCTGGCGCTGGGCTGCGGGGTCGTCGCGGCGGGCGGGCTGATCCTGCTGACGACGGAGCGGCTCGGGGCGCACGCGGAGCGGCAGCGGCGGCTGCCCGCCGTACCGTCGCCGGTGGCGACGTCACCGGCAGCGCCGGCAGTGGCCCTTCTTGCGGCCGGGCCGCAGGCGCGGACTCAGATGGTGACGCCACCCGCCCTGAGGTAGGCCAGCGGATCGACGTCCGAACCGTAGCCGGGCCCGGTACGCACCTCGAAGTGGAGGTGGGGGCCCGTGCTGTTGCCGGTGGAGCCCGAGCGGCCGATGCGCTGGCCGCCGCCCACTTTCTGGCCCTCGCGGACGGTGAGCGCCGACAGGTGCGCGTACTGGCTGTACCTGCCGTCGGCGTGCTGTACGACGACCTGGTAGCCGTACGCCCCGCCCCAGCCGGCCGAGACGACCCGGCCGGGAGCGACGGATTTCACGGCGGTGCCGGTGGGCACCGGGAAGTCGACGCCAGTGTGGTAGCCCTTGGCCCAGGAGGAACCGGCCGCGCGGTAGGGCGTACTGGGGCCGGTCTCGACGGGGGCGGTGAGCGCCGGGGCCTTGCTCTCCTGCTGGGCAGGCTTGGAGACGGAGGCGCGCTCGGCTTCGGCCTTCGTGCCGGTTCCCCGTTTCGCGTTCCCCCTCTCCTTCGGCTTCTCCTTCGCCTTCGTGCCCGCCTCGGGTCTCTTCGTGCCACCGTCCAGAGACAGCCGCTGCCCCGGAATGATCAGGTCGGGGTCGCTGCCGACGACGTCGCGGTTCGCGGTGTAGAGGCTCCGCCAACCGCCGCTCACGTCCTCGGCGTCCGCGATGGCGGAGAGGGTGTCACCACCGGCCACGGTGTACGTCTTCGCAGCCCCCTTCGGCTTCGGCTTCCCCTTCTCCTGGGCCTTCGCCGGGCCGGGGTCCTTGGTGCCGGGCCCGGCGGTGCCGGTCGAGGCCTTCTTGGGCTGCGTCGCCGTCTTGGGGGCGGCCTTGGGCCCGGTGCTGACGTCCGGCGCGTCGCCGCCGCGGGTCAGGCCTGCCCGTACGGAACACAGCGGCCAGGCCGTCGGCCCCTGTCCCTTGAGCACCTTCTCGGCCACAGCGATCTGCTGATCCTTTGTGGCAAGGTCGGCGCGCGGGGCGTACGCCGTGCCGCCGTACGCCTGCCAGGTGGACTGCTTGAACTGCAGCCCGCCGTAATAGCCGTTGCCCGTATTGATCTTCCAGTCGTTGGTCGACTCACAGGCCGCGACCTTCTCCCAGACATCCACCGACGCGGCGCCGGCCGGTCCTGACGCGACCAGCGGCAGGGCTATCCCGGCTCCGCCGGCCGTGACCGTCAGCGATGCACGGTTGATACGGCTCGGCTGGTATCGGCGGTGTCGACCGGATGCGGCCATGGCTCGGTTCCCCCCACTAACGCGTCGGACACGTCGCAATCGGCAAAAGTACGGCCCCTCACGGGTCATGACAAGGGCACAAACGGTTAACTCTCCACTGCCGCTGGCATATTGACATGCCCTCAATCGAATTTCGACCGGCCGGGCCGCGGCCGGAATGCGGATGGGGCCGCGCGGCTTGAAGATCGATGAACAGCCGGGTCCGTTGGTACGTATCCCTACGGACGCAGACACGGACACCCCAGGAGCTCACGCATGAGTGGTAAGGCCCAGATCGGTGTAACGGGGCTCGCGGTAATGGGCAGCAACCTCGCCCGCAACTTCGCGCGCAATGGATTCACAGTCGCGGTGCACAATCGCACGGCGGCCAAGACGCACGCCCTCGTCGAGGAATTCGGAGACGAGGGCACGTTTGTTCCCGCCGAAAAGGCCAAGGACTTCGTGGCCGCACTGGAGCGACCGCGCCGCCTGGTCGTCATGGTGAAGGCGGGCGACCCGACGGACGCGGTGATCCAGGAGTTCGCGCCGCTGCTGGAGCGGGGTGACGTCATCATCGACGGCGGCAACGCGCACTTCGCGGACACCAGGCGCCGGGAGAAGGAGATGCGGGAGCTCGGCATCCACTTCGTCGGTACGGGCATCTCGGGCGGCGAGGAGGGCGCGCTGCACGGCCCGAGCATCATGCCGGGCGGGTCGGCGGAGTCGTACGAGTCACTGGGCCCGCTGCTGGAGAGGATCGCCGCGAAGGCGAAGGACGGCACGCCGTGCGTCACCCACATCGGTCCTGACGGCGCGGGCCACTTCGTGAAGATGGTCCACAACGGCATCGAGTACGCCGACATGCAGCTGATCGCCGAGGCATACCACCTGCTGCGGTCCGTCGCGGGATACAGCCCCGAGCAGATCTCCAGGACCTTCCGCTCGTGGAACACCGGCCGCCTCGACTCGTACCTGATCGAGATCACCGCCGAGGTGCTGGCGCACATCGATGACACCACCGACCAGCCCTTCGTGGACGTCGTCGCGGACGAGGCCGAGCAGAAGGGCACGGGGCGGTGGACGGTTCAGATCGCGCTCGATCTGGGCGTGCCGGTTTCGGGCATCGCGGAGGCGGTCTTCGCCCGCTCCGTGTCCGGGCATACGGATCTGCGACAGGCCTCGCGCGGGCTGCCGGGGCCGACGGCGGCGCCGCTGGGCGAGGCCGAGGCGGCCGCCTTCGCCGACCAGGTCGAGCAGGCGCTCTACGCGTCCAAGATCGTGTCGTACACGCAGGGCTTCCACCAGATCCGGGCGGGCGGCGAGACGTACGACTGGGGCATCGACCTCGGGGCCGTCGCCTCGATCTGGCGCTCGGGCTGCATCATCCGGGCGGCGTTCCTCGACCGGATCAGGGCCGCGTACGACGCCGAACCCGGGCTGGTGAGCCTGCTCTCCGACAAGGGGTTCGCCGAGGAGATCGGCGCGGCGCAGGACGACTGGCGCGCGGTGGTGGTGGCCGCGGCGTTGCGGGGCGTGCCGACGCCGGGCTTCTCGGCGGCGCTCGCGTACTACGACGCGCTGCGCGCGGAGCGGTTGCCCGCGGCCCTCACGCAGGGGCAGCGCGACTTCTTCGGCGCGCACACCTACCGGCGCACCGACCGCGAGGGTTCGTTCCACACCCTGTGGGGCGGTGACCGGTCGGAGGTGCGCACCGGCTGATCAGGCGCCAGCCGGTCAGACGCCGGTCGGTCCGGGCTGCGGCTCCGGCTCGGGTACGGGATCGGGCCCCGGCGGCTTCGGGATCGGATCGGGCGCCGGACCGGGCGGAACCGGTCCTGGACCAGGAGTCGGAGGCGGGGCCGGGGTCGGACCTGGGGCGGGCCCTGGCTCAGGACCGGGGCCAGGACCGGGCGCGGGGCCGGGGCCGGGCAGGGGGCCCGGGTCGGGCAGCGGGCCGGGACCGGGACCCGGGGCGGGGGGCGGCGTAACCGGATCGGCGTAGGGATGTGTCATCACTGGCCTCCTGCCTGTCGTCGTTGTATGACGGACCCACTTTCTCCCCGTGCGGCTGCCCGCGCCCGCCGGGGCCACACATCAGGGGCCGGGACTAACCGGAATGAGGGGTACGGCCGCCGCTGCCGCCCGCAGTCCGGGCGCCGGGCTGGAGAGCACGGGCACGGCGATGTGACTACGGACGACGCGCGCGGCCGCGTCGGCCATGGAGCTCTGGGCCAGCACCACCACATCCACGCCGATGATGGTGTCGACGACCCGCGCGACAACGTCGAGGTAGCCGTCCTGGTCGCCGTCCTCGAAGTGCTTCCAGGCGCCTTCGGCCAAAACGGTGCGGATGTCGGCCGGCCGCCCCGCCCGCTCCGCTTCTTCCCGTATCAGGTCGCACGTCGGCCCGAAGGTGCTGTCCACCGTGGCGACCACCGCGATACGGACAGTGTCGCGTTCCGGCGCTGCGGCGACAGCGGCGGCCGCCATGGGCCGGTCCACGCGCAGCACGGGCACGCCGAGCCGAGCGGCGTAGGCCTCCGCCGCAGCTCCGATGCTGGAGCACGTACACAGCACGGCGGTGGCTCCGCCCTCACCGACGACCTCGGCGAGCACCGCGGCGGTCGCGGCGTCCGCCGCGCCGGGCCCGCCGGAGCGGGCCAGGGCCAGCAGTTCCTCGTGGACCACATGGCGCATTTCGAGGCCGGGGTGCTCCCGGTCGCGCAACGCGTCGAAGACCGGCACGTGGACAGGGGAAGTGTGCAGCAGTGTGAGCATGCCGCGATGCTAGGCCTGAGCGGGCCCCGCCTACTGAGCGCCGGCTCCCAGGCCTGCATCTACCCCTTCGCCCGCACGGGCGTAGGGGCTCCTGCGGGTGTCGCTGCCCGGTACGGGCTCCGACGGGTCGGCGCCGAGCGCGGCGATCCGGTTTCCGGCGTCGACATGCACGATCCGCGGCTCCAGGGCGCGCGCCTCGGCGTCGTCGACCTGGGCGTAGCTGATGAGGATGACGAGGTCACCGGGGTGGACCAGGTGAGCGGCGGCACCGTTGATACCGATGACACCCGAACCGCGCTCGCCCTCGATGACGTACGTCTCCAGGCGCGCACCGTTGGTGATGTCGACGATGTGGACAAGCTCCCCGGGGAGCAGGTCGGCCGCCTCCATCAGCGCGGCGTCGACGGTGACGGAACCGACGTAATGAAGGTCGGCCTCCGTCACGGTGGCACGGTGAATCTTGGACTTGAACATGGTACGAAGCACGGAGAAACTCCCCATCTGTCGGCTCCCTGCCCGCTTCAGGCGGGTCAAGGGCGTTCCCCGCAGCCTACAACGACTCGCCTGTTCGGTCGGGCGCGAGCGGGGGCACCCTGGAAACATGGTGCGAGCCAACGACCAGGTGGAGGCGCTGCTCCAGGAGTACGCCGACCTCATCGCGATCCGGGGCGGGGAGGCATTCAAGGCGCGCGCCTACGAAAAGGCCGCCCGCGCCGTCGGGGGCTACCCGGAGGATGTCGCGGAACTGGACACCAAGGGGCTGCGCGAGATCCCGAACGTCGGCAAGTCTGTCGCCGACAAGATCATGGAGTACCTGCGGACCGGCCGTATGTCCGTCGTCGAGGAGGCACGGGCGTCCGTGCCGGCCGGAGTGCGCGAGCTGATCATGATTCCGGGGCTCGGGCCCCGCAAAGCCATGGTCCTGTACGAGGAGCTCACAGTCGCCTCCGTCGACCAGCTGCTCGACGCCATTCACAAGGAACGGCTGCGCGATCTGAAGGGCTTCGGAGAGCGGACCGAGCTCAACATCCTGCACGGCATCTCGGTGCTGCAGAAGGCCGGTGAGGGCCGGATCCTCGTCAGCGCCGCCATGGACGTCGCCGAGCAGCTCGTTGCCGAGCTGTCGGACATCCGCGGCTGCGTCCGGTGTTCGTACGCGGGGTCCCTGCGCCGTATGAAGGAGACCATCGGGGACGTCGACATCCTGGTGGCGGCGCGCCGGTCGGCCCCGTTCATGGACGCCCTCGCCGCCCTTCCGCAGACGGCCGAGGTCATCGCACACGGGGAGAAGAAGACCTCCGTGCGCACCACCACGGGGCTTCAGGTGGATCTGCGGGTCCTTCCCCCGGCGTCCTGGGGCGCGGGGCTGCAGTACTTCACGGGCTCCAAGGCGCACAACATTCGCACGCGCGCAATCGCGGTGCGTCAAGGCCTCAAGCTGTCCGAGTACGGGCTCTTCGACGCCGAGAGCGGCGAGAGCATCACCTCCGAGACGGAGGAGGAGATCTACGCCAGGCTCGGACTGCCCTGGATACCGCCGACGCTGCGCGAGGACCGCGGCGAGATCGCGGCCGGGTTGCGCGGCGAACTCCCGGACCTCCTGACGGAGAAGGACATCCGCGGCGATCTGCACACCCACACCGACTTCACCGACGGGCTGGCCCCGCTGGAGGACATGGTCGCCGCCGCTGCCGCACGCGGTTACGCGTACTACGCCGTCACCGACCACGCCCCCAACCTGTACATGCAGCGCATGACCGACGAGAAGATCCTCGCCCAGCGCGAGCGGGTCCGCGCACTCGACGGCGCGCACCACAAGATGCGGCTGCTGCACGGCACGGAACTCAACATCGGCCCGGACGGCACCCTGGACTGGCCCGACGAGTTCCTCGCGGATTTCGACATCTGTGTGGCCTCGGTCCACTCCCACTTCAACCAGAGCAGGTCGGAACTCACCCGCCGTCTCATCCGCGCCTGCGAGAACCCGCATGTCGCCGTCATCGGCCATCCCACGACCCGCCGGATCGGCAAACGCCCGGGCATCGATGCCGACTTCGACGCGGTCTTCAAGGCCTGCGCGCGGGCGGGCACCGCTCTGGAGGTCAATGCGCATCCCGAGCGCCTCGACCTGTGCGACGAGGACATCCTGCGCGCGAAGCGGTACGGCGTGAAGTTCGCCGTGAACTCCGACGCACACGCCATCACACATCTGCCGTACATGCGCTACGGGGTGGCGACGGCGCAGCGCGGCTGGCTGACGACGGAAGACGTCATCAACACGTGGCCGCTGACGAAGCTGCGCCGGTTCCTGGCCAAAAAGGTCGCCTGACGAGCCACGATCACTTCGAAGGTTCATCGCTGTGGGGATACCAAAGGCAAGAAGCAACGACGACCAAGGGCCATAGGGACTGAATGCATGTCACAAGGCGTTCAGCGACACCAGGGACTCCGTGACGGTGTGTTTCGATCAGGAACCAGACCGCCCCGACGCCCATCAGAGCGGTCGCCACGAGGGAGGGGGCGGGCCGTAGTCCCCAGGGTGCGGCTCCGCCGCGATCGGCAGCCAGCACCGGCCACACCGCCAGGAGAGTGAAGCCCACCACGGCGACTGACCCGTGGCGCAGGGACCCGCCGCTGCTCGGCGCCGGGAGCAGAGTCACCACGAACGCCGCCACTCCGCCGCCGCCCAGCGCCACACGTCCGGCGAGCGCGGCCGGGCGCAGCCCCCAGGCGGTGAGCAAGTGGCAGACGCCCAGGGCGAGGAGTGCTCCGGTCATCACCCAGAATCCCGCAGCTCCGTAGGCCCCCAGGACGCTGATCGTCTGAGTGGCGGGATCGTAGGCAGGGCCCTGCAGCAGTCCGGCGATCACCCAGCCTCCGACCAGCAGGACAGGGGCACACCCCGACGACAGCAGGGCCCACCTGGGAACAGGTCGCATCAGGCCACCGTAAAGCGCTCCGGGCCGGCGGGCGGCGACGAGGCCGGGCGTGGCGCGCGCCGAGCGGTCACGCCCAGTCGTCGGGGCCGGGGTCGCCGCCTTCTGCCCGTACCGCGAGGCGCTCCACGTAGTGCGTCCAGCCTTCCGCGTGCGCTGCGCGGGCCTCGGGGGCGGGCAGGCCGCTGTGCACCAGACGGAGCAGGGTGCCTTCCGGGACCGGCTCCGGGGTGATCTCCACGGTGGTGGAGCCGGGCGGCACGGGCCCGGCCCCCTCGACCCAACCCCACGTGAAGACAAGGCGCTTGGGCGGGTCGATCTCGACGAAGCGTCCGGCGGCGACGTTCTCGCCGATGACCGTGGTGCGGTAGGCACCGTCGGGCTCGAAAGTGAACTCGCCGTCCGTGCCCATCCAGGACAGCCACTTCTCGCAGTCGGTGAAGAAGGAGAACACCGTCTCGGGGCGGGCGGCGATGCGCCGTTCGACCGTGACTACGTCCGTGCTCATGAGGCCGGCCCTTCCGACTCCTCTGCGCGCTCGGCCGCCTCCGCCAGTTCGGCGAGGGCGTCGAGCCTGTTGACCCACATCGACTGCAAGTAGTCGGCCAGCGGGCCCATACCCTCGCGATCCGCTTGGTAGAAGCGCTTGTTGCCGTCCTGGCGCAGCGTAACCAGCCCGTTGTCCCTGAGCACCTTGAGGTGCTGGGAGACGGCGCCGAAGGTGACGTCGAATCGCTCGGCGATCTCTCCCGCGGACAGCTCTGTGTCCCAGACCAGGCGCAGGATCTCGCGCCGTCTGGGTTCGGCGACCGCCCGTACCGCATCCATGCAGAACATTTTAGCCGCCGCTTCAATTTGCCATGGGCGGGGATGTCATTTTAGTGTTGGCTAAAGTGAAGATTGGAGCTGACATCGCCCTGCAAACCCGTATCGACTCCACCCCTGAGGCCGTCTACCGCGCCATCTCCACCGCCGACGGCGTGGCCGGCTGGTTCACCACCGGCGCCGAGATCGGGGAGGGTGTCGGCGCCCTGCACCGGCTCTCCTTCCCGGACGCTCCGATGACCTGGGACTTCCGTATCGACCAGGCGGAGCCGGGCAAGCGTCTGGCGCAGACCGTGATCGCCGGGCCGCCGCAGTGGGTGGGCACTGAGCTGCTCTACGCGCTGGAGGCGCACCCCGAGGGCGGCACACTGGTGCGGTTCGACCACACCGGTTTCACCGAGATCGACGACATGTTCCGTGAGGTAACGATGGGCTGGGCGGGCATGTTCATGCGCCTCAAGGAGTACGTCGAGACCGGAAAGCCGGTGCCCCACTTCACCGTCTGACACGGTTCACGGACGGCATCAGCACGGACGGCACGGTCGGCACGGTCGGCACCAACGGCAAGGCGGCACACCCCATGACGATCGACGAAACAGCGGAGCGGGTGATCCCGCTCCCGCCCGGCCGAGTGGCGGGCTATGCCATGGACTGGCGCAACGATCCCGAGTGGACCCAGGGCATCGGCGTAGCGACACTGACCCGGGAAGCGGACGGCGGCGGGTTCGGTGTGGGCGCCGAGGTGACCCGTACCGCGTACTTCCTCGGCAAACGCATCGACTACGTGCTCCGTGTCGCCGAGCACGAGCCGGCCGAGCTGCTGGACATGGTGTCGGTGGCCGGACCGATGCCGATGCACGTCACGTACACGTTCGCGCCGCATCCACACGGCACGCTCGTGGGCATCCGCGTCCGCGGCGACGCGGGCGGGTTTTACCGCCTGGCCGCGCCGATCATGGCGCGAAAGGTCCGCTCCTCCATCGGCAAGGACCTGCGTGACCTCGAACGCAAGCTGCTGGAGCGGACCCCGTGAGTCCCTTCACTTCCGGAGGTGTGTCATGGCATTCGACGAAGGACTGGCCGAGCGGATCCGCGAACGACTCGGCACGGATCCGCTGATCACCGAGAAGCGCATGTTCGGCGGCCTGGCGTTCCTGCGTCAGGGCAACATGGCCGTAGGCGTCATCGGGGACGAACTCATGGTGCGTGTCGGGCCCGACGACACCGACGCCGCGCTGGCCCGCCCCGGCGCGCGCGTCTTCGACTTCAGCGGCCGCCCGATGCGCGGCTGGGTCGTCGTCGCGGCGAACGCGCTCGCCGAGGACGCCGAGCTCGACGCGTGGATCCGCGAAGGGCACGCCTTCGCGGCCGGCCTGCCGCCCAAGTAGGCCGGCCGTGAGAGCGCCTACACCTCGTCCTGAGGGCCTTCCGCCTGTGCCTTGCTGCGCTTGGTGAGGACCCCGGCCGCCGCGAGCGCGCTGACCGCGAAGGCCAGTGCCACGGTCCACCGCTGGTCGAACCGGTGCCCCGTGGCGTGGTCCAGCGAATAGCGGCCGGCTCCGGTGAGGCCGATGGCGGCCGCGGTGAAGCCGAGGAACGCGGGGTATTCATAGCCGCCCGACTGGGCGAAGAATCCGGCGGGCGCGTGTACGGCGACGGCCCCGGCCATCGCTCCGGCCGCCGCCGCGCCGGCTGCGGGCGTGGCGAGCCCGAGGGCCAGGAACACCCCACCGCCGGCCTCGCCGAGCCCGGCCGCGACGGCGCTCTGCCGGCCGGGGCTGAAGCCCATGTGCTCCATGGCCGTCGCGGTCCCCTCCACGCCTCCGCCGCCGAACCAGCCGAGCAGCTTCTGCGTGCCGTGCGCCGCCAGCACGGTTCCGGTGCCCACGCGCAGTACGAGCAGGCCGAGGTCGCGTCGGTTGAGGTGAGCCATGGGTCTCTCCCAGCGTGAAAGGGTCGCGTTTACGCCTCCACTTTCGTTACGAACCACACCTCCCGCACCATTTCGACTCTCACGTTTCGCGTTTCAGCGAAGCAGCAGCTGAAGCCCGCCGAGTACCGTCGCCCCGATCACCAGCTGCTCGAAGAGGCGCTGGTTGATCCGGTCCAGGCATGTGCGGCCGAGGTAGGCGCCCGGGACGACGAAGAGCACCAGGGCCGCGTCCAGCAGCAGGGACCGGGCGTCGATCAGGCCGAGGCCGACGCTGAACGGCACCTTCGAGGTGTTCACGATCAGGAAGAACCACGCCGACGTGCCGAGGAAGCCGAGCTTCCGGAAGCCCGCGGAGAGCAGATAGAGCGACATGACCGGTCCGCCCGCGTTGGCGACCATCGTGGTGAAGCCGCCGAGCACGCCGTACGAACGCGCCTTGATCCGGCCGCCGCGCGCTGCCGTGTCCACCACGGGCTCCGCTGCCGCTTCCGAGGGCGTGCGCCGGGGCCACAGCGTGACCCCCGCCATCAGCAGCAGGATTGCGCCGATCGATGTACGTACATCGCCGTCGTCGGCCCACAGCATGAACACCGCGCCCGCCACCACGCCCACCGCGACGGCCGGGAAGAGCCGGAGCAGGGTCGGCCAGTGGGCGTGCCGCCGGTAGACGAGGACCGCGATCAGGTCCCCGGCGATCAGGATCGGCAGCAGTACACCGGTCGATTCGCGCGCCGGCAGTACGGCGGCGAAGACGGCGAGGCTGACCGTATTGGCGCCGCTGACGGCGGTCTTCGAGAAGCCGACCAGGGCGGATGCGGCGGCCAGCGCTGCGAATTGCCACAGGGTGATGGTCTCCATTGCGGGGGTCGACGCTACAGCCTTGGCCCGGAGCCGGGCCGGTACCGGCCCTGAACCGGTCTCCCGCTCCTGCGGAGCCCCTCCCTCCGGACCCCTTGCGGGGGTGACAAGGGTTTTCCCCGTATCGGGTTCATCTCGCCGTTCCCTACTGTCTGCCGCACCGGCGAATCCCGTCTCCTGGCCATTGGCTGTCAGGTGCATGTAAAGGGTGGGGTGCGCCGGGGACGGCCTTGGTCAGAGGCCGTAGCGCCGGCGGCGGCGCACGGGCTCACCCCAGCCCAGGAATCGCGAACCCGTGGCCCCCACGCCACTCGCGGTTCTCGCGCCGCCCGCCCGCGCTCCGCACGTACGTCATGAAAGGGAACACCTTGAACGGTTCCAGGCGGAGACTCATATCCGTCGTGGCCGCGACCGCCACGATCGCCGGCGTCGTTGCCACCTCCTCCGTGGCGTCCGCCGCCGCCGCGGGCCCCTCCTCGAAGCCGGCTCCGGCTCCGGCTTCGCAGGCCATGACCAAGCTGCCGGCCGCGCCGGTCGAGAAGGTCATCGTCACCTACAAGTCCAAGGCCGCCGAGGCCGGTTCCAACACCGCCGCCAAGAAGGACGCGGCCGCCAAGGGCGAGGAGACCGGCGAGAGCCTGTCGTTCGAGCGCCGCCTCGCCGGCGGTGCGGCCCTCGTCGACCTGGGCGGCGAGGCCTCCAAGAAGGACCTCACCGAGGTCATGGAAGCCTTCCGCGCCGACTCGTCGGTCGCGTCCGTGGAGGCCGACATCCGCGCGTACGCGATGGCGGTCACCCCGAACGACACCGACTACAGCAAGCAGTGGGACCTGTTCGAGGCCACGGGGGGCATGAACGTCCCCGGCGCCTGGGACAAGACGACCGGCAGCGGCGTCACCGTCGCCGTCATCGACACAGGTTACGCCGCCCACTCGGACCTGGCCGGCAACGTCGTCGCCGGGTACGACTTCATCTCCTCCTCCGCGGACGCCCGCGACGGCAACGGCCGTGACAGCGACGCCAAGGACGAGGGCGACTGGAACGCCACCGACGGCGAGTGCGGCACCGGTTCCCGGGCCAGCAACTCCTCCTGGCACGGCACGCACGTCGCGGGCACGATCGGCGCCACGACGCACAACACCAAGGGCATCGCGGGCATCGCCTACAGCTCGAAGATCCAGCCCGTGCGCGTGCTCGGCAAGTGCGGCGGCTCCTCGGCGGACATCGCCGACGCCATCACCTGGGCGTCCGGCGGCACCGTCCCGGGCGTCGCGGCGAACGCGACCCCGGCCAAGGTCATCAACCTGAGCCTCGGCGGCGCGAGCTCCACCTGCCCGAGCGTCTACCAGACCGCCATCAACGGAGCCGTCTCGCGCGGCACCACCGTGGTCGTCGCGGCGGGCAACAGCAACGCCAACGCCTCCGGCTTCACGCCCGCCAACTGCTCCGGCGTCATCAACGTGGCGTCGACCAGCCGTGAGGGCAACCGTTCGTTCTACTCGAACTACGGCACCATCATCGACGTCTCCGCGCCCGGCGGCGAGACCCGTCGCGCCACGGACACGCCCGGTACCGTCACCACCCCCGAGAACGGCATCCTCTCCACGCTGAACTCCGGTACCACCACCCAGTCCACCGAGAACTACAAGCCCTACCAGGGCACTTCGATGGCCGCCCCACACATCGCCGGCCTCGCCGCGCTTCTCAAGTCCGCCAAGAGCACCCTCACCCCGGCCGACATCGAGTCCGCGATCAAGGCCAACGCCCGTCCGCTGCCCGGCACCTGCACCGGCGGCTGCGGCTCCGGCATCGCCGACACGACGAAGACCGTGAACGCCGTCACCGGCACCACCACCCCCGGTGCCACCTTCACCAATGCCGCGAACGTGACGATCAGCGACAACACCACCGTCGCGTCCTCGATCGCCGTGACCGGCCGCACCGGCAACGCCCCCGCCGCCCTCAAGGTCGACGTGGACATCAAGCACACCTGGCGCGGCGACCTGGTCATCGACCTGATCGCCCCGGACGGCACCGTGCGCAACCTGAAGCCCTCGTCGTCCTCGGACAGCGCCGACAACGTCCTCGCGACGTACACGGTCGACGCTTCGAGTGAGGTCGCCAACGGCACCTGGAAGCTCCAGGTCCGTGACGTGGCCTCGGGTGACACCGGCTACATCGACAGCTGGAGTCTCACCTTCTGAGACGCCCGCAGAACTGCATAACCGCTGGTCAAGGGCGCGTCCACGGCTTTCGCCGCGGGCGCGCCCCCGCGCACGTCCGTCCGAATGCCGGACATCCGACCTGGACGCGGGGTGCCGACTTCGTATTCTCTGCTCGCACGGGCAGAGGGCTCGCGCGCACCGAAGGTGGTGGTGGGTTCGTGACGTCGGCCGTGTACCGCGCCGCGCCGGTCGGGCGCACGGAGCTCCTCGCGCGGCTCGAACGGGTCCTGCACACCCGCGGCCGCGCCCTGCTCACCGGCCCCGCCGGTGTCGGCAAGACCGAACTCGCCCTGGCCGCCGCCGCCCGCGCCGAGTCACGCGGCGAAACCGTCATCTGGCTCGCCACACTCCCCGCCGACCGCGACATACCCGGCGCGGCCGCCGCCGCCCTCGTCGCCTCCGTGGCGGCGTCCATGTCCTGGCCCGCACCCGGGACGCCCCACGGCGGACCGGATGGAACGGGCGGCCCCGGCAGCCCGGGAACGTACGACATCCTCGACGGGCTGCCCGGCCCGCAGCGCACCGCCGTCGCCATGCTGTGCCGCGAGGCGCTCATCCCCGACGGCGGCTGGGACCCCATCGCGCTGCGGCTCGGCCTCGCCCAGATCCTGCGTGTTCTCGCCGCGCGGGGCCCCGTCCTGCTGGCCGTCGACGGCGTTCAGCGCATCGACGACACCAGCGCCGACCTGCTGCGTTTCGCCCTGCACCTGGCGCCGTCCGCGCTGCGGGTGGTCGCCGTCGAGACCCCGGCGGCGTACGGCTCCGACGCACCTGCTCACGGTGGTACGCCGAGAGGTACACCGAGTGCCGCGCCGCGACCGGACCCGGCGGGCCCGGAGCCGCTGTGGGTGCCCTCCGAGGCCGACGTCCTGTTCGTACCGCCGCTCCAGGCCGACGAGATCGCCGAACTCCTCATCCATCACCGGCTGCCGTCCCGGATGGCTGGCCGCATCCACAAGGCCAGCGGCGGCAATCCGCGTCTCGCGCTCGCCGTCGGCCGTTCCCTCGCCGACGCTCGGACCCCGGTGCACCACGCCGAGGCGCTGTCGCTGTCCGGGCGGGCCCGCGACCTCGCCCGCCAGCTCCTGGGCGCCGCCTCGCCCGACGTACGCTCCACGCTCCTGCTGGCGGCGCTCGCGCTGCGCCCGACGGCCTCGCTGATACGCCGCGCCGGCCGCCCCACCGCCGAGGCCGATCTCGCCGCCGCCGAGCGGGCGAACCTGGTCTCCCTCGACGAGGACGGGACGGTCGGCTTCACGGCCGGCCTGCTGCCGTCGACGCTCGTGCACGACGCCTGCTGGACCGAGCGCAGCGCCGGTCACGCCGCGCTCGCAAGGGTCGTGGACGATCCCGTCGAGGCGGTACGCCACCGCGCCCTGGCCACCGACATCCCCGACGGGAAGCTGGCCGCCGAGGTCGCCGCGTCCGCCGAGATCGCGCGGCGCCGCGGCAACAGCGCCCTGGCCGCCGAACTCGCCCTCCTCGCCGCCGAGTCCACCCCTGTCCAGCAAGGCCCCAAACGCATCGCCCGGCTCGTCGACGCCGCCGAGGAGGCGGCCCGCGCCGCCCGCGCCGACCTGGCGATGCGCGCGGCCACCGACCTGCTGGCCCGGGACGCCGCCCCCGCCGACCGCGTCCGCGCGCGGCTCGCGGTGCTGGACACCGCGGGCCAGGGGCTGTGCAACCTCGACGAGCTCTACGTCCACGCCATGGAGGACTCCGAGGGCGACACGGCGCTGCGCGCGGCCGTCCAGCTCCGGCTCGCGGTGAAGTACGTCCTGGCCGACGGCGATCCCGTACGCTCGCGGGCCGCCGCCGTCGAGTCCGCCGCGCTCGCCGGCTCGGTCGGCGACCGCAGGACCGCGGCCAGGGCGCTGACCGTACAGGCACGCATGGACCGGGTCCTTGGCTCGCCGGAGGCGGAGCGGGTACTGGCCGAGGCGCGCGCCCTGGAGGTGTTCGAGCGCCCGCTCGGCATCCGTAACGCCGCCCAGATACTCACGATCCGCCACGCGATGTTCGACGGCCGGCTCACCGACGCCCGCGATCAGCTGGGCGCCCTGCTGCCACTGGTCGAGCGCCGCGGCCCGGTGGAGGACTCCATCGAGCTGCTCAGTACGCTCGCGGAGATCGAGGCCCGGCAGGGGCAGTGCGCCGCCGCGCTCGCGCACGCCGGCCGTTCGCTCGCCCTGACGCTGGAGGCGGGTCTCTCACCCGGGCCCGCCTGGTACGCCCTGGCCCTCGCGGAGACCGCGGGCGGCAGCTTCGGGCGCGCCGCGAGCTACGCCCGGCGCAGTGTCCGGGCCTCCGAGGAGGAGGGCGACCACGTCTTCCTCTCCCGCAGCCTGTACGCGCTGGGGCGCGTCCAGCTGATCAACGGCGACGTGGCGTCCGCCCTGGAGAGCCTGCGCCGGGTTCAGGCCGACGAACGCGCCCAGTCGACGGTCGACCCGTCCATGCTGCGCTGGCACGAAGAGCTGGCCGAGGCGCTGCTGGCGAACGACGCGCCGCAGGAGGCGGCGGCCCTGCTCGACGATGTGCGGCCGGTCGCCGAACGCCTCGGCCGTACGACGGTGCTCCTCGGCTGCGACCGGGCGTACGCGCTGTACCTGGCGGCGAGCGGGAAGCAGGCCGAGGCCGCGGATCTGCTGGCCCGCACGGCGGACAGTTTCGCCGTGGCAGGACTGCCACTGGAGCGCGGCCGGGCGCTGATCGCGCTCGCCCGCGTGGAGCGCCGCCGCCGCAGGCGCTCCGCCGCCCAGAGCGCCCTGCACGCCGCTGCAGCGGTCTTCGAACGGGCGGGCGCCGTCCCCTGGCTCGGTCTGACCACGGAGACCTCGTCCCGTACGGCCGAACCCGCCCCGGCCGGCGGTGACACCCTGGCGTCTCTCACGGACGCGGAACTGCGCCTCGCCCTGTTGGTCGGCCAGGGCGCCAGCAACCAGGAGGCGGCGGCGAAGCTGTACCTGAGCGTGAAGACGGTCGAGGCCCGGCTGACCCGCATCTACCAGAAACTGGACGTCCGCTCGCGCGCCCAGCTGGCGACCGCCCTGACCGCCTGGCCCGGCCACCGGCCGGCGCAGGCGGGCGCGGAGACCTCCGCGGCCGGCTGATCGGGCCGCTCGCGGTCCGCGAAGATGCGCGGCACCGCGACCGGGGAGCATCCTTGGCTATGTGACCTGGTACGGCGCGGCCGGGCCCGCACCGCCGCGAAAAAGTGAAGGAACGGCGGGAAAGACGGGAAAACCGAACAGCAACGGCCGGGTTCCGGACGAACTGGCCCTGGTGCTCGCCCAAGCCGCGGTAAACGCGATCGAGTCTGCCGGCGGGTACGCCGGTGGCGTCTACCTGCGCTCCCGGACGCCGGGGCTGCTGCGGATGGCCGTACTCGCCGGGCTGCCGGGACCACTGTTCCGCCCCTGGTGGCGCATGCACGTGAACCGCCCGTTCCCGGTCGCGGAGGCCCACCGCTCGGGCCAGGCCGTCCACCTCGCCGACGCCGAGGAGGGCATGCGCCGGTTTCCGCAGCTCATGGCCGGTCTGCCGTTCCCGTTCGGTTCGCTGTACGTGCCCGTGGCCGAGGGCGGCGAGAAGTTCGGTGTGCTGGTGGTCCTGCGCGCGGCCACGCCGGGGGTCCCCGTCGATCACACCGACCGGCGTCGGCTGCACCACGCCGCGGACCGGCTCGCCGCCGCCCTCGCCGAGATGAGCGCGAGCGGCGCCGTCGTCGAGTGGGACGGCGAGCCGGTGTGCGTCCAGCTGCCCTCGGTCACCACGCCGCCCGTACGCATCGGCCGCTTCGACTGGGACCTCGCCGACGGCGCCGTGAACGCCGACGACGAAATGTGCGCCATCCTCGGCACCTCCCCCGCGGCCTTTCCCGGCACCATCGACGCACTGGCGGCGCGGCTGGCGCCGGAGGACGCGTACGGACTGTGGACCGTGGCCCGCCAGGCGGTGAAGTCGGGCGGTCCCGCGGCGCGCAGGATGCGGCTGCGAGGCCCGGACGGACGCACGCACCTGCTCGAAATCTCGGCCCGCGCGCGCCCGCCCGATGACGGCCCGGGGGGTCACCTGACCGGTTTCGTGGTGGACTTCGGCACCGGGCCGATCGTCGCGGAGGCGACCGACCGGCTGCCGAGCGCCATTCTTTCGCTCGACCGGCTCGGGCGGATCACCTATATGAACCACAGCGCGGAGACGCTGCTCGGGCAGGCACGTTCCCACCTGGTCGGCAAGGTCCTGTGGGAAGCCCTGCCGTGGTTCTGGCACCCGGCGTACGAGGAGCATTTCCGGGCCGCACTGCTCTCCCACGACGCCGTCCATTTCACGGCCCGCCGCCCGCAAGGCCCGGAGGAATGGCTGTCGGTCTCCCTCTATCCCGGCCACGACGGCCTGACGGCCGCGCTCGCCCGTGCGGACGATCCGGCGTACGCACCGGCGTCCGTCACCAAGCCGGGCGCGGGACTGGGCTCCCCGGCCGACCGCGCGTCGGCGCTGTACCGTCCGGTCGCCCTGGCCATCGCGCTGACGGAGGCCGTCACGGCGCGCCAGGTGTCCGCCGTGGTCACGGACGAACTGCTGCCCGCCTTCGGCGGCCGCCAGCTGGCGATCTACCTGCTGAACGAGAGGCATCTCTACCTGGCCTGGGAGACCGGTTTCCCGCAGGGCTTCCTCGACCGCTTCGACGGCGTGGCGCTCGACGCCAGACTGCCCGGCGTCGAGACGCTCACCACTGGACGCCCCTTGTTCTTCGAGTCCATGGAGCATCTGGCCGCCGCCTACCCCGGCATCCCGATGGACGCGCATGTCGGCGCCAGGGCCTTCCTGCCCCTGATCGCCTCGGGACGCCCGGTCGGCTCCTGCATCCTCGGCTTCGACCAGCCGCGCGGCTTCAGCCCCGAAGAGCGCACCGTCCTTACCGCGCTCGCCGGACTCATCGCGCAGGCCCTCCAGAGAGCGCAGCGTTACGACACCGAAGCCGCCCTCGCCCGCGGCCTGCAGAACGCGCTGCTGCCGCACCGGCTGCCCGTGGTCGAGAACGTCGACACCGTGGCCAGGTACCTGCCCGGCACCCAGGGCATGGATGTCGGCGGCGACTGGTACGACGTCGTCGACACAGGGCGGGGAATGGCCCTGGTGGTGGGCGACGTACAGGGACACGGCGTCGCGGCGGCCGCCACGATGGGCCAGCTGCGCAGCGCCGTACGCGCCTTCGCCCTCGCCGGACAGGACCCGCAGGAGGTCATGCGCGACACCAACCGCCTGCTCATCGACATCGATCCGGGCCAGTTCGCCAGCTGCTGCTACATCGTTCTCGATCCGGCGTCCGGCTCCGCGCAGGCGGTACGGGCCGGGCACCCGCAGCCGCTGCTGCGCCACCCCGACGGCAGAACGGAGGTTCTGAACCTGGACGGCGGTGTCGTACTCGGCGTCGACGACGAGGCGTCGTACCCCGTCACCGAGCTGTGGCTTTCGCCGGGCGCTGTCCTGGCGCTGTTCACCGACGGCCTGGTCGAGCAGCCGGGCATCGACATCGACCGGGGCATCGAGCGGCTGCGCGCCACATTCGCCGACACCGGTTCTTCCTCTCTCGCCGAGACGGCGGACCGCCTGATCCGGGAGGCCAGACAGGCCGCCGACCGGCCCGACGACATTGCGCTTCTGCTCGCCGCCCGCTGGGCGGAACCGACAAGGCAGGTGCCATGAGCGCGGTAAACACAGCTGGGGACGCCGACTTCCGCGGCCCCCTTGACGTCTCCAGAGCGGCCACGGCCGTGCTGGACGCCGACGACGTGGTCGTCGGCTGGAGTCCGGCGGCGCAGCGGCTGCTGGGATACCCGGCGCAGGAGGTGATCGGGCGTCCCATGAGTACGTTCTTGGTCGACGGTACGGACGCGAGTCGCACGGCCGCCGACCAGCTGGGTACGGAGCCGCCGGGCGCGCCCCACGCCCGCCGCCCGGTGCTGCGTATGCGTCACCGCGACGGCCGCATCGTCCGCGTGGCCACGGCCATGCTCACGCTGTCCCCCTCCGGCACCGGTCCCGCCCGGCTCCTCGCGGTGGCCGACGCCGAGGAGACGGAACAGTGGGAGGCGCTGCAGGCGATGCTGCGGGGTCTGGCCACCCAGTCACCCGTGGGCCTGGTGATCTACGACACGGATCTGCGCGTGGTGTGGGCGAATGTCGCGCTCTACCGGGAGATGGGGACCTTGGAGTACGCCGGGCTGGGCCCGGACGAGATGGTGGCCCACGGCGAGATCCTGTCCGACCGGTATCCGCCGACTCTTGAGGAGACGATGCGGCAGGTCATGGCCACGGGCGAGCCTGTCATCGAGCTTCATTACCGCGGCCGCCCGCCCGTGGACCCGGAGCGCGACCACGTCTGGTCGTGTTCCTACTACTGGCTGCGGGACGCCTCCGGAGCCTCGCTGGGGGTGTGCGAGGAGACGATGGACGTCACCGACCGCTACCTCGCGCAGCAGCGGCTGGATCTCCTGGTGCGGGCCGGCGGGCAGGTGGGCACGACCCTGAACATGGCCCGCACGGCGCGGGAGCTCTCGGCGGTCACCGTCCCGCAGTTCGCCGACGAGGTCACGGTCGACCTGTTGGAGGCCGTACTGGAAGGCGGAGAGCCCGCCAGGGGAACCGAGCCCGCGGGCGACATGATCCGCGTGTGGGGACCCGGATACGACGCGAGCACTCGGCAACCACCCGCCGGACGGCAGCGGATCGACTACGCCCCGGACTCGCCCCAGGCACGCAGCCTGTCCTCCGGCCGCTCGGTGCAGGAACGCCTGGGCCACACGGAGGCCGCCGACGGGCAGCCGATGCCGCGCGCGCGGCTGGTGGTGCCGCTGCGCGCCGAAGGTGCCACGCTGGGCGTGGTCACGTTCGAGTGGGACGGCCGCCGCGACCCGTTCGACGCGGGCGAGCTGGCCGTGGCGGACGAGCTCGTCGCACGTACCGCCGTGAGCATCGACAACGCCCGCCGCTACACCCGCGAGCGCACCGCGGCCCTCATGCTTCAGCACAGCCTGCTGCCCCAGAGTCTCCCGCAGCTGACCGCCGTCGAGCTGGCCCACCGCTATCTGCCCGCGGACAACAAGGCCGGTGTCGGCGGCGACTGGTTCGACGTCATCGCCCTGTCGGGCACGCGGGTGGGCCTGGTGGTGGGAGACGTGGTCGGTCACGGTCTGCGCGCCGCGGCCACCATGGGGCGCCTGCGCACGAGCGTACGGGCGTTCGCCCGGCTGGACCTCGCGCCCGACGAACTCCTCGCCCGCCTGGACGACCTGGTCACGCAGGCGGCCAACGAGGGGGCCATCCGCGTCGACGGCCAGGAGATGCCCTACGACGAAGCGCTGGGCGTGACTTGCCTGTACGCCGTGTACGACCCGGTGTCGGGCCTGTGCCGCATGGCCAGGGCCGGCCACCCGCCCCCCGCCGTCGTCGACCCGGCGACCGGCTCCGTCACCTTCCCCGACCTGCCCGCGGGTCCGCCGCTCGGTCTCGGGGGCCTGCCCTTCGAGACGACGGAGCTGAAACTGCCGGAAGGCAGCATCCTCGCCCTGTTCACCGACGGCCTGGTCCAGAGCCGCGAGCGGGACCTCGACGACCAGCTCGACGCGCTGTGCTCCGTCCTCACCGAGCACCGGCAGCCGCTGGACGAGCTGTGCGACCGGACGATCACGACGCTGCTGCCGGGTTCCGTGGACGACGACGTAGCGCTGCTTCTTCTCCGTACGCACATGCTGGACCGCCACCAGGTGGCTGTATGGGACCTGACCCCCGATCCGGAGACTGTCGGCTTCGCCCGCGCCGTCGCTACCAAGAAGATCGGCGAGTGGGGACTGGAGGAGCTCTCGTTCACCACCGAACTGGTGGTGAGCGAACTCGTCACCAACGCCATGCGCCACGCCGCCGCCGGCCCCATCCAGCTACGGCTCATCCGCGACCAGTCCCTGATCTGCGAGGTCTCCGACACGGGTCACACCTCACCGCATCTGCGCCACGCCGGCAGCGACGACGAAGGAGGCCGGGGTCTGTTCCTCGTCGCGCAGATGACTCAGCAGTGGGGCACGCGCTACACGTCGACCGGGAAAACCATCTGGGCCGAGCAGCCGCTCGTACTGGACGAGGAAGCCTTCGGGTTCTGATCCGTCCGGATGTCTGCCACTTGGCACCGGAAAAACCGAAAAGGCCGTATCGGAATGCTCCGACACGGCCTTCGACCCGCGTAAACGCTGGTCGGGACGACAGGATTTGAACCTGCGACCCCTTGACCCCCAGTCAAGTGCGCTACCAAGCTGCGCCACGTCCCGGTGCCCGCCTGACCTGGGGTTTCCCCTGGCTGGGCGCGCAACAGAACCATACCTCACTCTGTGAGTGGTCCCGACTGCCGCCGGTGTCCAACGCCTGCTCCGGGCGGGGCGGGTGGGCGCGTACCGGAACGGGCCACAATGGGCGGGTGGACGAAATGGAGCAGGACAGGAGGGACCGCGACCCCGAGGGGCGGGCGCGCAACGCGCGGCCGCGCGACGGGCTCGGCCGGCCGCTGCCGTACGGAGCCGAGGGTGTGGCCCGGCAGCCCGAGGGCGTGGAGCGCACCGGGGACGAGACGGTGCGCGAGGCGCAGCGGCTGCTCGACGCCGGTATGCCGTTCCACGCGCACGAGGTCTTCGAGGACGCCTGGAAGTCGGGCCCCGAAGCGGAACGCGCCCTCTGGCGCGGCCTCGCCCAGCTCGCCGTCGGTCTCACGCACGCGGCCCGGGGCAACAGGAGCGGCGGTACGACGCTGTTGCGGCGCGGGGCCGCCGGAATCGCCGCGTACGGCGATGTGCGCCCGTACGGTCTCGACATCACCGGACTCACCGCGTGGGCGCGGGAGCTGGCCGAGCGTGTCGAGCGGGAGGCGGAGCCCGTATCGGCCGCCGGGAACGCCCCGCGCCTGCGCGGGCGGCTGTCGGACGGATCCGATGCGGCAGACTCACGCCCGTGAGAAAGATCTATGTCATAGGCATCGGCGCGGGCGACCCGGACCATCTGACGATCCAGGCCGTCAAAGCGCTCAACAGGGTGGACGTCTTCTTCCTCCTCGACAAGGGCGAGGAGAAGTCGGACCTGATCCGGCTGCGGCACGAGATCCTCGACCGGCACATCGGAGGCGAGCGGGAGTACCGGCTGGTCGAGGGGCGCGACCCGGAGCGTGACCGCAGGGCCGGTGGCGCCGACTACTCCCCCGCCGTCGGCGACTGGCGCAGCCGCCGGGCCGACATCTTCGAGCGGATGATCACCGACGAGCTGGGCGAGGACCGGACCGGCGCGTTCCTGGTGTGGGGCGATCCGGCGCTGTACGACAGCACGCTCGGCATCCTGGAGGAAATCCTGGAGCGCGGGACGGTGGCCTTCGATTACGAGGTCGTGCCCGGTGTCAGCAGCGTGTCCGCACTGGTCGCCCGCCACCGCACCGGGCTCAACCGGGTCGCGAAGCCCGTCCAGATCACGACGGGCCGGCGGCTCGCGGAGGGCTGGCCCGAGGGCACGGACGACGTGGTCGTGATGCTCGACGCGCACCAGGTCTTCCAGCGGTACGCCGAGGAGGACCCGTACATCTACTGGGGCGCCTACATCGGCACGGCGGACGAAATCCTCGTCTCCGGCAGGCTCTCCGAGGTCTCGGACCGGATCCTGCGGCTGCGCGCCGAGGCCCGCGCCCGCAAGGGCTGGATCATGGACACGTATCTGCTGCGCCGGGAATCGCGCCGGGACCCGCGCCAGGAATCGCCCCAGGACTGAGGCACCCCAGTCGCTCCAGCTCCGCGACCGCCCCGGCCACGTCCCAGGCCGTACGCACCCCGGGCGGCGCGGGTGGGCGGCGTACCACGACGACCGGCAGGCCGAGTTCGCGGGCCGCGGTGAGCTTCGCGGCGGTGGCCGGGCCGCCGCTGTCCTTCGTGACGAGGACGTCGGCGGCGTACGTACGCAGCAGCTCCCTCTCGCCCTCGACGGTGTACGGGCCCCGGTCCAGCAGGAGCTCCGTGTGGAGCGGCAGCGGCGGCTCCGGGGCCTCTACGGAACGTACGAGGAAGTGCAGCCCGTCCAGACCCGCGAAGGCGGCGAGGCCGAGCCTGCCGGTGGTGAGGAAGACCCGGCGCCCGAGCCCCGGAAGCAGAGCCGCCGCGTGGTCCAGGCCGTCGGCCTGGTGCCAGCGGTCGCCGGGGCCCGGCTGCCAGCCGGGGCGGCGCAGGGCGACCAGCGGGATGCCCGCCGCGGCCGCCGCTGTGGCCGCGTTCGCGCTGATCACGGCGGCGAAAGGGTGCGTGGCGTCGATCACAGCGGCGACCTCGTGCCGGCTCAGCCAGGCCGCCATCGGCCCCGGACCGCCGAAGCCTCCGACGCGAATCTCACCATCAGGCATCCTTGGTTGTGTAACCCGTCCTGCGAGCGAGGTCGTCACGCGCAGGAGGGGGACCGGAGCCAGTGTCCGCGCTAGCTGTCTGGCTTCCGTCGTACCGCCGAGTATCAGTACATGGCCAGTGCCGGTGATCATGCCGTCACGCTACCCGAGGGGCCCCGACCGGGCCGTTTCGGAAAAGTGGCTCAGGTCACTCTATTCAAGGCGTAACGAAATGGCGCGAGCGTGCGATGAACCCACAGGTGTCGTCGCGCTGCCCCGTACGTCATGCGACCTCGCCCAGTCATCATTTTTTGCTACGAGAGGCTCCTCGTGTCGGTCAGTCCGTCCCGCCCGTTCCCACAGGAGATTGCGGAATCCCCTTCCCTGGTCGCGCTCATTGAGCGCGGCAAGGAGCAGGGTCACATCAACGGCGACGACGTACGCCACGCCTTCGAGGCGGACAGCATTCCCGCGGACCAGCTCAAGCGGGTGCTGCGCAGCCTCAACCAGGTCCTCGACGAAGAAGGCGTGACGCTCATGGTCACGGCGCCGAAGGCTCCGGCCAAGGCGCCCGTCAAGCGCGCGCGCAAGACCGTCGCGAGGGACGAGGAGAAGCGTCCGGCGACCAAGAAGGCCGCCGTCAAGAAGACCGTCAAGAAGACCGCTTCGGCGACGTCGCAGGCGGCTTCCGCGTCAATATCGGTAATGGGCTCCGACGCTGAGACCGACGCCCCGGCCCCGGCCAAGCGCGCGGCGAAGAAGACGACCGCGAAGAAGACGGCTGCCAAGAAGGCCGCGGCCTCTCCCGAGGAGCCGCAGGGCGACGCCTGGGCCGACGAGTCGGGCTCCGCCGACGACGCGGACGAGAAGCCGACGAAGCAGCCGCAGCAGGGTGACGGTTACGTCCTGTCCGACGAGGACGAGGACGACGCGCCCGCGCAGCAGGTCATGGTCGCCGGCGCCACCGCCGACCCGGTCAAGGACTACCTGAAGCTGATCGGCAAGGTGCCGCTGCTCAACGCCGAGCAGGAGGTGGAGCTCGCCAAGCGCATCGAGGCGGGTCTCTTCTCCGAGCACAAGCTGGAGGACGAGGACGAGCAGGACCCGGTCTTCCGCCGTGAGCTGGAGATCCTCGTCGAGGACGGCCGCCGCGCCAAGAACCACCTCCTGGAGGCCAACCTCCGCCTGGTGGTCTCGCTGGCCAAGCGCTACACCGGCCGCGGCATGCTCTTCCTGGACCTGATCCAGGAGGGCAATGTCGGTCTGATCCGCGCGGTCGAGAAGTTCGACTACACCAAGGGCTTCAAGTTCTCGACGTACGCCACCTGGTGGATCCGGCAGGCGATCACCCGCGCGATGGCCGACCAGGCCCGCACCATCCGTATCCCGGTGCACATGGTCGAGGTCATCAACAAGCTGGCCCGCGTCCAGCGCCAGATGCTCCAGGACCTGGGCCGTGAGCCCACCCCGGAGGAGCTGGCCAAGGAACTCGACATGACGCCCGAGAAGGTCATCGAGGTCCAGAAGTACGGCCGCGAGCCCATCTCGCTGCACACCCCGCTGGGTGAGGAGGGCGACAGCGAGTTCGGTGACCTCATCGAGGACTCCGAGGCGGTCGTCCCGGCCGACGCGGTCTCCTTCACGTTCCTCCAGGAGCAGCTGCACTCGGTGCTCGACACCCTGTCCGAGCGCGAGGCCGGTGTGGTCTCGATGCGCTTCGGTCTGGCCGACGGTCAGCCGAAGACGCTGGACGAGATCGGCAAGGTCTACGGCGTGACGCGTGAGCGCATCCGTCAGATCGAGTCGAAGACGATGTCGAAGCTGCGCCACCCGTCGCGCTCGCAGGTGCTGCGCGACTACCTCGACTAAGAGGTCGGTCCTGCGGGATGCGCCGCATTCGGCGCCCCGGGCGACCATGAGGTCGCGCGGGGCGCCGCGTCGCGTTTTCCCTCAGGGGATCAGGAACGCGTCCGCCGCCACGGCCGCCGCGAGGCCCGCCACCAGCAGCCAGGTGCCCAGGCGCGTGCGCCCGCGCCGGCTGAGCTCGATCACGCCCCCGCAGAGGATCAGCGCCAGCCCGTACACCCCGACGACCAGAACCGACGACCGGCTCGCCAGCCGCACCGCGAGCACCGCTGCCACGGCCACCATCAGGACCGACGCCGCGGCGATCCGCACCCGCCTTGCCTGACGTGGCGTGAGTCCGCCGATCCGGGCGGGCTGCTGCTGCTGCTGCGAGGGACTGTCGGTCACTGTCTGTTCCTGGTCAGAGGCGCTCATGAGTTCGGATCGTAATCGGTCGCACGGGGTGCCGCTGCGTCGCCCCACAACCCGTCCGAGTGCCCCAGCAGACCCGTGCGATAGGTTTTGCCTCTCCTTGACCACGATCGACTTCACCAGCGGAGACTGAGACCTCAATGGAAGACATCGTCAACGGACTTGGCCGCTCCGCCGCCTACGGGGCCCTGGGTGTAGTGCTGCTGACGCTCGGCATATTCCTGGTGGACGCGCTGACGCCGGGCAAGCTCGGCCGGCAGATCTGGCAGGAGCGCAACCGCAATGCGGCGCTTCTGCTGAGCTCGGCGCTGCTGGGCATCGGCGGGATCGTGTTCACCTCGATCTGGACGACGTACACCGACTTCGGCAAGGGCCTGGCTTCGACGGCTGCGTTCGGGGTGCTGGGCCTCGTGATGATGGCGGTGGCGTTCTTGGTCGTCGACCTGGTGACGCCGGGGAAGCTGGGCGAAACGCTGGTCCAGGAGGAGCCGCATCCGGCGGTTTGGGTGACCGCGTCATGCAACATCGCGGTGGCGGCGGTCATTTCGGCGTCCATCGCCTGACGAACCCGCACAGCTCACTCACTCGTACGCACACCGAAGGCCGCTCCCGCCACCGCGGGAGCGGCCTTCTCGCGTACACAGGACCCATTCGTCACCCATTCGGTTACTCCTTGCGCACAGCCATGAGCCGACTGTGCAAAATTGGCGAGTCTAAACCCGCCGGGAAGGCCCGTGCAGAGGGTTACGCGAATATGCCGCCGCACTGATCTCATCTGGCTAAGCTCGCTCGAAGCGCGCCGAGTTGATATGAAATCAGGCACTTGTTCACAGGTGCCCGATAGTTCGAATACATCCCCGAATCGACCGCCAGAGGGTTTACATGGTTCGCGTTGAATCACCTCCGACTGACCGAGAATCCCCCTTCTTCCGCGCGCTCTTGGCACCCGTGCTCCTGATGGCCGCGGCCACTGCCGCCGCCTTCGTCGTCGTACCGGCCGCCGCCCGGATACCAGTCGTCTGGTTCGGCCTCGTGGCGACGGTGGTGGTGACCGCGGTCGCCGCCGAAGTCGTCCGTCGCGGCCGGGCCATGCGGGCGCTGCGCGCGGAGTACGGGCAACGCCTGGCCTTCCTCGAACAGCGCGTCGCCGGACACGACCGGCAGACCCTGCGGACCAGCAACGAGCTGCTGCCGGCCGCCATCCGCCGCCTCCGGGCGGGCCATTCGCCCAACGAAGTGATGCGCGACGTGGTGGACGCGGATCCGACGTACCGCGGTCTGCCCGATCCGCAACGCGCCCTGGTCCGCACGGTCCTGGACATCATCGACAACGAGGAAGCGATGCGCGACTCCGCGCAGCGCGCCTTCGTCAACATCGCACGCCGCGTGCAGGCCATCGTTCACCAGCAGTCCACCGAACTGCGGAACATGGAAGAGGACCACGGGCGCAACCCCGACGTCTTCGACGACCTGCTGCGCATCGACCACGGCACCTCGCTGATCGGCCGGCTCGCCGACTCCATCGCCGTACTCGGCGGCGGCCGTCCCGGACGTCAATGGCCGGAGCCCGTACCGCTGTACAGCGTGCTGCGCGGCGCGATGTCCCGGATCCTGGAGTACCCGCGGGTCGAGCTGCACTCGATCGCCCAGGTCGCCATCATCGGTACGGCGGTCGAACCGCTCATCCACGCCTGCGCGGAGCTCCTCGACAACGCCACGCGCTACTCGCCCCCGCAGACCAAGGTGCACGTCACCGCGGTGGAGGTGCAGAGCGGCATCGCCATCGAGATCGAGGACGGCGGCGTCAGCCTCAGCGAGGAGGCCCGCAGTCGGGCCGAGAACATGCTGGCCCGGGCCCAGGCGGGCATGGACCTCAACGACCTCGGTGAGACACCCCGGCTCGGCATGGCCGTGGTCGGCCGTCTCTCGAAGATGTACGACCTCAAGGTCTCGCTGCGGCAGTCCGCGTACGGCGGTGTCCGCGCGGTGCTCATCGTCCCGCGTGGCGTGATCACCACCGGCCGCGCCCCCGGTCTCGCCCACGGCATCGGCATCACCTCGGTCCCCAAGCAGGGTCCGTCCGGTCTGTCGAGCGCGGAAGAGGAGCGGGTTCCCCGGCGGAAGAAGCCCAGGAAGACCCAAGGGCCGCAGCGGACGGCGCCCGCGTCGTTCTCCATGGAGGACGACGTCCCGGAGGTGACCGAATGGACGGCGAACGGGCTTCCGCAGCGCCGCAGTCGGGGCCGGGCGCCGCTCTTCTCCCATGTCGTGCCGGCCGACGAACAGCCCACCCCGCCGAGCAACGGCCACGCCAACGGCAAGGCCAAGGAGCCGGGAATCTGGCTCGAAGCATTCACCAACGGGTACAAGGGGACGACTCCCGACCCGTCGGCCGATGACGAACCTGACGAAGCGTTGGACAAGGGAGATCTCAAGTGATCCAGCAACGGGCGAATTTCGACTGGATGCTCAAGGAGCTGCAGGACGGGGTGCCGGGGGTCCAGCAGATCGTGGTCCTGTCCGCGGACGGCCTGCGCATCGCCCGGCACGGCGGCGACCCGGACGCCGCCGACCGCATCGCCGCGGCCTGCGCGGGACTCCAGAGCCTCGCCGCGGCCGTCGCCGCCGAAATCGTGTACAGCGACGGCACGATGAAGCTCGTCGTGATCGAAGTCGACGGCGGCTTCTTCTACATGATGGCGGCCGGGACCGGGGCGTATCTGGCGGTGCTCACCGACGAGACGGTGGACGCCGGACTGGTGGGATCCCGCATGCGGGACATGGTCGTCCGGATCGGCGCCCACCTGACGAGTCCTCCGCGCCATGAAGGGCGCGCCGTATGAGTCCGCCCCAACGAGAACGACGACAGCGCGGGACGGGAGACGCGGAACGGTTGTACGTACTCACCGGAGGCCCGGACGGAGCTGCGCGGGCCTCACTCGATCTGGTCACCATGGTCATTTCCCGTACGGAACCGACACCGACGGTCCAGCCCGAGCAGGCCGCCATTCTGCGGCTGTGCCGGGCGCCGTTGTCGGTGGCCGAGATCTCGGCGTATCTCAGTCTTCCCTGCAGCGTGGTGACCGCGTTGGTCACCGATCTCCTCGCCACCGAACTGGTCGAATCGCGGGCGCCCCTCGTCCGCACCACGCTGCCGGACCGGTCCCTCCTGGAAGCGGTGATGCATGGACTTCAGAAGCTCTGACACGGTCACCGGCCCGCGCAGCGAGGACCTCCTCCCCGCCACGGCCACATCGGCGGTGAAGATCGTGATCGTGGGCGGGTTCGGGGTCGGCAAGACCACGATGGTCGGCTCGGTGAGCGAGATCCGTCCGCTGACCACCGAGGAGACGATGACCCAGGCAGGGGTCGGAGTCGACGACAACCTGGAGGGCAAGACCGCCACCACCGTCGCGATGGACTTCGGCCGGATCAGCATCAGCGAGGAACTGATCCTCTACCTCTTCGGCACACCGGGCCAGGAACGCTTCTGGTTCCTGTGGAACGGTCTCTTCGAGGGCGCCCTGGGCGCGGTGGTGCTGATCGACACCCGCCGCCTCGAGGTCAGCTTCGACGTGATCGGCCGCCTGGAGGAGCGCGGTGTGCCGTTCGTGGTCGCCATCAACACGTTCCCCGACGCGCCCCGGCACCCCGTCGACGCCCTGCGCACCGCTCTCGACCTGCCGCCCGAAGTGCCGATAGTGGACTGCGACGCGCGGGGGCGCGGGCCCTGCCGCGATGTTCTGCTGACGCTGATGCGCTATCTGCACTCCTTGTCCCCGTCCCAGTAACTGGTCCCTGCGTCCCTGTAATGGAGTGACCGTGACAACCCCCTTTCATCAGCTGCCCGGAGCGGACGACGGCGCTCCGCCGCCCCCGGGATGCCCGGCCCACGCCCTCACCGGTACGGGCCCGGGCGGGCTGCGCCGGCTGTACGGGCCGGAGCACGAGAGCGACCCGATGGCCGTGTACGAGAAGCTTCGCGCCGAGCACGGCCCGGTGGCCCCGGTGCTGCTGAGCGGCGACGTACCGGCCTGGCTGGTCCTCGGCCACACCGAGAACCTGCACATGACCCGCACCCCGTCGCAGTTCTCCCGCGACTCGCGCCGCTGGCGCCTGACCGCCGACGGCACCGTTCCCCCCGACCATCCGCTGGCCCCCATCTTCACGTGGCAGCCCCTCTGCGTCTTCGCGGACGGCGCGGAACACGAGCGGCTGCGCGGCGCGGTCACCGACAGCATCGGGCGCATCGACCACCGGGGCGTACGCCGCCACATCAACCGGTACAGCAACCGGCTCGTCAACGACTTCTGCCAGGACGGCAAGGCCGATCTGGTGAGCCGGTTCGCCGAGCACCTGCCGATGATGGTGATGTGCCAGATCCTGGGCATGGCCGAGGAGTACAACGAGCGGATGGTGCAGTCCGCCCGCGACATGATCAAGGGCACGGCGACGGCGAACGCGAGCAACGCCTATGTGATGGGCGTACTGAGCAGGCATGTGGCCAGGCGCCGGGCCGCGCCCGAGGCGGACTTCACCACCTGGCTCGTCGAGCACCCGGCCGGGCTCACCGACGACGAGGTCAGCCAGCATCTGCGGCTGGTGCTGATCGCGGCGTACGAGACGACCGCGAATCTGATCTCCAACGTCCTGCGCATGGTGCTCACCGATCCGCGCTTCCGCGCCCAGCTCAGCGGTGGCCACATGACGCTGCCCGAGGCGGTCGAGCAGACCCTGTGGGACGAGCCGCCGTTCACCACGATCTTCGGCCGCTGGGCTGTCGGTGACACCGAGTTCGGCGGCCAGCAGATCAAGAGGGGCGACGCCCTGATCGTCGGCATCGCCGCCGCCAACGTCGACCCGGTGGTACGGCCCGACCCGGACGCCTCGATGCAGGGCAACCGCGCCCACCTCGCCTTCAGCGGCGGGCCGCACGAGTGCCCGGGGCAGGACATCGGGCGCGCCATCGCGGACACCGGCATCGACGCGCTGCTGATGCGCCTTCCCGACGTTCAACTCGCCGTCGAGGAGGACGAGTTGGAGTACAGCAGTGCGCTCATGTCCCGGCATCTGGTCGCGCTCCCGGTGAAGTTCGCCGCGCGTCCGCCGGAGCATGACGCCACCGGTCTCGAGCCGACGGCGCCGCGCACGGTCCCGCAGCCGGGATGGCAGGTGGACTCGCCGACCGGGGCACGTGCTCCGCAGCCCGCTCGGGCGGCGGGCCGCGCACCGGGATCCGTGCCCGCACCGCCGTCCGCGACGGTGCAGACGCCGGTCATGATTCCGGCTCAGCGCAGGCCGGTGGCGCCGAAGCGGATGTGGCAGGCGGTCACCCGCTGGTGGCGCGGCTACTGACCGCCAGCTGGTCCCACCACCAGGAAATCGTCGGGAGGGGAAGCGGCTCGAAGCTGTCATCGGCCGGACGCTGCTTCCACCATCCCTCGTCCGGTTTACCCTCCGGCTCCGAGGGCACACGGTAACGAGGGCAGGCCGATGCCCAGTCGAGGTGCCCCCGGATGAACTGGCCGAGCCCCTGTACGTACCGGCGGAGTCCGCCGCCGGCGTCCCGCAGCACCTGGTCGCGCAGCCGGAGGAAGAGCACCATGACGCGGTCCCGCATCGCCACAGCTTCCTGGAGTGCGTGGTGCGGCTCGCAGCCGAGTTCCTGGCACAGGACGTCGATCAGGTTGAGGTCGTCGTCGGCCCGCAGCAGCTCCTTGTTGCGGGAGTAGAGGTCGTTGTCCCAGCTGACCAAGGTCCAGGTGATCTCGGTGAGGGCCCGTACGCGCGGGTCCTCCAGGTCGTTGTCGGGTACGGAGTAACCGGCGACGATCTCGATCATCGCGGTGGAGGGGGCCATCCCTATGGCTCTCATCCACAGCGTCACATAATCGTCGAGCGAGGGCAGTTGCGGGCTGCGGCGCCAGGACGCCTCCCACACCAGCCCCGAGGTGTAGACGCGCATCGCGTCGGTCCAGCGGCGGATCTGCTGCCGGGACGCGTACCGCTCCAGCTCGATCCGCAGTAAGCGCAGCGCCGCCGCGTGCGGCGAGTCGTCCGGCTGGGGGGCGGTCGGGGCCTCTATGGCCCGGACGATCCGGCCCGCCTCCTGGGCGAGCGAGTCGGCGGTGGCATAGGCCTCGTCGCACACGCCGTCGTCCAGAGAGAAGAGCACGGCGTGGAACTTGGCCATCAGGGCGAGCCGTTCGAGCTGTCCGTAAGACATCGTCGCCGCCGTAAGACCGCCGAAGTCGCAGAGGGCCAGCCGGCTGCGCTGATGATCGTCCGCGTCGAGGCTTTGCTGGAGCATCCAGCGCACCGTCATGTCATTGAGCGCTTCGGCCGAAGGGTGGACGATGGACGGCACCGGACAGTAGAAGGGCACGCTCGGCAGTTGCCGGCCCAGTCGACGTGGCGAGATTACGGTCATGTTCGGCTCCTCATGAGTGCCCCGCGTACGCTGGGGCGTATATGCCCATGTCCGACCATCAATAACAATGCAACTGGCCGTTGCCTGCACCAAGTTGACCGCTAGTTGCCCAAAGTTGCAGAAGTCCACTTTCACCGCTGTGCCGGGGGTTCTCACGGCTTATGCCGGTGACTGACGCATCAGTCAGCAGCTCATCACAAGCCCCAAAACTCTTGCGGCATCAGGGCTCGCTGGAGTCGTACGTTGCGTTCCTCTCAACGCACGGGTACGGTGGCCGACCATGCAGCCAGAACCCGGAAGCCGAGTGGGCGACTCCGGCGGTGAGGTCGCCGAGCGGGTGCGTCAGGTGATCGGCTCCGCCGGCGTGAGCCAGCGCGAGTTCGCCCGACGGATCGTCATGGATCCGTCAAAACTGTCGCGTTCGCTCAGCGGTGTCCGGCGGTTCACCGTGGCCGAATTGGCTCGTATCGCCGACACCGCCGAGGTGGACGCGGGCTGGCTGCTCGGATCCCGTACCGAGGCCTCCGTGAAGCCCTCCGCCGTACGCCGAGACCGCCCCGCGACCGCGGCGGCGCCCGAGGGCGGCAGGCCACTGCAGATCGTGCGCGAGACCGTGCGGCTGATCGCGGAGCGCGGTTTCCATGCCGTACGGGTCGCCGACATCGCCGAGGCCTGCGCCACCAGCACCGCCGCCATCCACTACCACTTCCCCGGCCGCGACGACCTGCTGGAAGCCGCCGTGCGCTGGTGCATGGACGAGGACACCGCCCGCCGCGCGGCCAGGATCGCCGAGGCGGGCGACACCGGTGACGCCGCGGACGAGCTCCGGCAGCTGATCGAACTCCAGACTCCGTACACCGAGCAGCAGCGGTGGCAGTGGAGCGTCTGGCTCGACCTCTGGGCGGAGGCGGCCCGCTCCACGGCCGTGGGCCGGCTCCATGTCGCGTATTACGGGCAGTGGCGCGCGACGGTCGCCGATGTCCTGCGGCGCGGCGTCGACCAGGGCGTCTTCCGACCCGACACGGATCCGGACGCCGCCGCGCTGCGGCTGACCGCGCTGATCGACGGCCTGGCCACCCAGGTGCTCGCCGCGGCGCCGGTCACGCGGCCGGGTACCGGCACGAGTCCCGACGACATGCGGGCGGCGTTGCTCGCGTACGTGGACGCCACCTTGTCCGTACCGCCGCCCGCCAAGACCTGAACTCCGTACATCGCCCCACCAGTTGACCCACTCCTCCAGGAGAGGCTCCCGCATGCCCATGAACGAGGAAGTCATCATCACCTGCGCCCTCACCGGCGCCGGTGACACCGTCCGCAAGAGTCCGCACGTGCCGGTCTCCCCCGAGCAGATAGCCCGCTCGGCCGTCGAGGCCGCCGAGGCCGGCGCCGCCGTGGTGCACATCCACGTCCGCGACCCGGAGACCGGCGCCCCGTCCCGCGACCCCCGGCTCTACCGCGAGGTCGTCGAGCGGATCAAGGAGACCGGCACCGACGTCGTCATCAACCTCACCGCCGGCATGGGCGGCGACCTGGTCATCGACCCCGACGAGCCGCTGCGGCACCTCCCCGGCACCGACCTGGTGAGCGGCCTCGACCGGCTGCCGCACGTCGAGGACCTGCTGCCCGACATCTGCACGCTCGACTGCGGCTCGCTCAACTTCGGCGACGGCAGCAACCTGTACGTCTCCACCCCCGACATGCTGCGTACGGGCGCCAGGCGCATCCAGGAGCTCGGCGTCCGCCCCGAGCTGGAGATCTTCGACACCGGGCAGCTGTGGTTCGCCAAGCAGCTGCTCACCGAGGGGCTGCTGGACGACCCGACCGTCTTCCAGCTGTGCATGGGTATCCCGTGGGGCGCCCCCGCAGACCCCGGCGTCCTCCAGTCGATGGTCAACATGTTGCCGGAGAACGCCCAGTGGGCGAGTTTCTCGCTCGGCCGGATGCAGATGCCGTGGGTCGCCCAGTCGATCCTGCTCGGCGGCCACGTACGCGTCGGCCTGGAGGACAACCTCTACCTCGGCAAGGGCAACAAGGCCACCAACGCCCAGTTGGTGGAGCGTGCCGTGACGATCACCGAGTCACTGGGAGCGCGCGTCGCGACCCCGGACGATGCCCGCCAGAAGCTCGGCCTCAAGCCCCGCGCGTAAGCAGTACGAGAGGAACCCGGCACATGACAGCCACCACACCCCGCACACCCCGCACACCCCCCGCCCCCTGCGCCCCCGAGGACGTACGCCGCGTCGCCTGCGTCGGCGCCGGAGTCATCGGCGGCGGCTGGGTCGCCCACTTCCTGGCCCGCGGCTACGACGTCACGGCCTGGGACCCGGCCCCCGACGCCGAACCGAAGCTCCGCCGCCTGGTGAACGCCGCCTGGCCGGCGCTGGAGCAGCTGGGCCTGGCCGACGGTGCGTCGGCCGACCGGCTGACGGTCACCGCGACGCCGGAAGAGGCGGTGGCCGAGGCTCAGTTCGTACAGGAGAGCGCGCCCGAGAAGCTGGAGCTCAAGCGCGACCTGCTGGCACGGCTGGACGCGGCCACGCCCGCCGGAGTCGTCATCGCCTCGTCCACCTCCGGCTATCCGATGACCGACATGCAGACGGACGCCGCCGACCCCGGGCGCCTGGTCGTCGGACACCCCTTCAACCCGCCGTACCTCATCCCGCTCGTCGAGGTCGTCGGCGGCGAGCGGACCGCCCCGCATGCCGTCGCATGGGCCTCGCGCTTCTACGAAGTGGCGGGCAAGTCCGTCATCACCATGAAGCGCGAAGTCCCCGGCTTCATAGCCAACCGCCTCCAGGAGGCACTGTGGCGCGAGGCCCTGCACATGGTCGCCAACGGCGAGGCCACGGTGCGCGAGATCGACGACTCGATCACCGAAGGCCCCGGCCTGCGCTGGGCGTTCATGGGCCCCATGCTCACCTTCGCGCTCGCGGGCGGCGACGGCGGCATGGCGCACATGCTGGATCACTTCGGCCCGTCGCTGAAGTCGCCGTGGACGCGGCTCGAAGCGCCGGAGCTGGACAAGGAGTTGTACGACGCGGTGGTCGCCGGATGCGACGAGGCGGCCGACGGCCGGACCATCGCGGACCTGGTCGTACAGCGGGACCAGGGTGTCATCGACGTACTCCGGGCGACCGGACGACTGGAGAAGTGAAGTGAACGAGACCCTCCCCCTCATGCACCGGACCGTACGGCCCGAGTGGATCGACTACAACGGCCACATGAGCGAGGCCTTCTACGTCCTGGTCTTCGGGTACGCGACGGATGCCATGATGATCGAGACCGGTCTGCACTCCTCGTACCGGGAGAGCACGGGCTGTTCCCTCTACACGGTCGAGGCGCACATCCGCTACTTGCGCGATGTCGCGGAAGGCGCCCACCTCGCCGTCCGTACCCGGATCCTGGGCGCGGACGCGAAGAAGGCGCGCTTCGCACACGAGCTGTACGTCGTCGGCGAGGCGGACGCGGCTCCTGCCCCGGACGCCGCTCCCGTGGCGACGACCGAACTGCTCGCCGTCCACGTCGACCAGAAGGCGGGCCGCGCGGCGCCGTTCCCGGACGTGATCCGCGAGCGGCTGACGGCGCTGACCGAGGAGCCTCCCGCGTGGGCGGGACGCTCCATCGCGCCGGTCCCCGCCTCCTGACGGGCCCCTCAGTCCCGGGGGGCTGCGGCGGACCGTGGCGTAGTCGGGTGCGACCAGTCCAGGTGCGAGTAGAGCCCTTACTCTCCCGGAACGCAGAAAAGCCCCGCACCATGAATGGTGCGGGGCTAGTCCACAATGATTGTTCGGCGGCGTCCTACTCTCCCACAGGGTCCCCCCTGCAGTACCATCGGCGCTGAAAGGCTTAGCTTCCGGGTTCGGAATGTAACCGGGCGTTTCCCTAACGCT